>NZ_JBHVWN010000009.1:45654-186530 GCF_042882275.1 Streptomyces sp. NPDC058231
CCGGCCCAGCACCGCCGGCCCCCTGTGTTCCCCGGGGGGGGCCCCGGGGGGGGGGGGGGGGGGGGGGGGGGGGGGGGCCCCCCCCCCCCCCCCGCGACCGCCGGACCGGAGCGGCCCGGCGGGAGGCTCCCGTCAGGCGGCCAGCAGTGCCTCGATCGCCGCCACCAGCTCCGGGGCCTCCGGCTCCGTGCGGGGGCGGATGCGGGCCACCGGCTCACCGGCCGGAGAGATCAGGAACTTCTCGAAGTTCCACTGCACGTCGCCCGCCTCGCCGTCCGCGTCCGGGAACCGGGTCAGCTCCGTGTACAGAGCGTGGCGCCCGGCACCGTTGACGTCGACCTTCTCCAGCAGCGGGAAACTGACCCCGTACGTCGTCGAGCAGAAGGTCTGGATCTCCTCCGCGCTCCCCGGCTCCTGGCCGGCGAACTGGTTGCACGGCACACCGAGCACGGTGAAGCCCCGGTCCCCGTACTCCTTCTGCAGCCTCTCCAGGCCCGCGTACTGCGGGGTGAGTCCGCACTTGGAGGCGACGTTCACCAGCAGGACCGCCTGGCCGCGGTAGGCGCCGAGGGTGGTCGGCTCGCCGGCGAGCGTGCGGAGCGGAATGTCGTGCAGCGTCATGAGGGTCTCCTTGTGAGTCGCTTCCGATGCCATTCTTGCGCCCACCGGTTCATCGGTGTGCAGGCGGTCGCCCGGCGGCCCGGACCGGGGGTGCCCCGGCCCATGGGCCGCACCGCGCGGAGCGCCACCGTCCGGCCTGCGACGCACGGACGGGTGAGGGGCGCGGAGAAGCGCGGCGCCGGACTACGAGGCCGCCGACGCACCCGCCGTCCCGTTCTGCGCACCGTCGATCGCCTTGTAGTAGAAGGTGGTCGGCTTCAGGACACCGGCCGGGTCCCCGGCGTACCGCGGAACGGATCCGCACTCGGTCCAGCCCGCAGAACGGTAGAGACGCTCGGCGGGACTGCCGGTCTCGGTGTCCAGGACCAGCAGCGTCAGGCCGGCCGCGGCCGCCGCCTCCTCGACGGCGGCGAGCAGTGACCGGCCGAGCCCCTGACCGCGCCGTGAGGGGCGCACCATCACCTTGGTCACCTCGGCTCGATGACGCCCGTTCGGCAGCGAGGCCAGGTTCAGTCCGATGGTCCCGGCCACCCGCTCGCCGTCCCGGGCGAGCCAGACGCGCTGATGGCCCGCGTCGACTTCGGCGGCGCGCCCCCGCCACCAGGCCGCGGCCGCCTCGCGGTCCAGCGGTGCCAGAAACCCCACCGACGCCCCGCTGTCGACGGTCTCCACCAGAAGGGCGGCCAACTCGTCGGCGTAGGTGATCAGTTCGGGGCCGGAAACGGCAACGATCTCGGTCATGGCAGGGGTCCTTTCACGGCAGAACGATCATCACGGCATAGCGCACCCGGTCCGGGCCCGGGCAGTGGAAGCGCGAAGGGCCACGCAGCCGGAACCGCAGGCAGTCACCCCGGCGCACGGTGTGGACGGTGTTCTCGACGGTGATCTCGACCGTCCCCTCCAGTACCCAGATGTGCTGCTCCAGGCCGGGCACCGGAGCGTCGTCGTACGCGATCCCGGCGCCCGCATCTAGCACGCCCTCGATGATCTCGGCGCGCAGGGCCGAATGCGGGGGCGACACCGAGCGGCGTACGAAGCCGGACGCCTCGTCCCGCCAGACCGGTTGCTGTCCGGCGGGTACCAGCTGCGGCGGCTCGGCCTCCACGTCCATCAGCAGTCTCGACATCGTCCGCTCGTACACCGTGCACAACCGCCCGAGCTGGGCGGCGGTCGGGCTCAGCTCGCCGCGCTCCAGGCGCGACAGCGTCGAGCGGCTGACACCGCTGCGCCGGGACACCTCGTCCAGTGACCAGCCGCGCCCGGCGCGGAGCTCGCCCAGCCGGGCCGCCAGCCGGGCATCGACGGCGGCGGCCGCCGCCTCCTCAGCGCTTCTCACATCTGGGACTGTATCCCAGATGTGAGAAGAGCAGGTGGGCGAGGCTCGGGCGGCCGGAGTGCCGACCCGGAGGGGTCGTGCCACGCTGGGGCGGGGGATTCGGGCAGTCGGTAGGCCGACGGCTCTGCCACTCCAAGGAGACCCACATGACCACCAGCAGCGTCAACCGGCCGGGAGCGGGCAGCGCCGACCGAGGTCCGGGGCGCCCGGCCCAGTCCGGCTGGACCGTTCTCGCGGCATCCCTGATGATCTTCGGCGGGGCGATGGCGATCTTCGAGGGCATCTCCGCCATCGCCAAGGACGACCTGTTCCTCGTGACGCGCCACTACGTGTTCCAGTTCAGCCTGACCGGCTGGGGCTGGATCCACCTCATCCTGGGCATCGTTCTCGTCATCGCGGGCTGCGCCGTGTTCGGCGGAGCCGTGTGGGCGAGTTACTTCGGCGTCGCCATCGCCGGACTGGGCGCGATCGCCAACTTCCTCTGGCTGCCGTACTACCCCATCTGGGCCACCGTGCTCATCGCCATCAACTTCTTCATCATCTGGGCGCTGTGCGCCGGGCTCCATCATGAGGCCGACCTCGGCACGAAGAGGGCCTGAGAGGTCCGCGATGGGGCACACGAACCACCGTGCACGCGGGTCGGCCGCGAGCGGCTCCCACGGCAACCCCTGCGGCAGACGGCCCTGTCGGGGATGAGTAACCGGGACTCGCCGCCTAGGGTGCGAATCATGCCGGAGAGCGCAACGTCCAAGGGCGACGCGGCGGGGCGCGAGGCGGCCCCGGCGCCCGACCCCCGCCGCTGGCAGGCACTTGCCGTGTGCCTCGTGGCGGGCTTCATGACGCTGTTGGACGTGTCCATCGTCAACGTCGCCCTGCCTTCCATCCGCAACGGCCTGCGGAGCCCGGAGTCCGATCTGCAATGGGTCCTCTCCGGATACTCCCTGGCCTTCGGACTGCTCCTCATTCCGGCCGGACGGCTCGGTGACGCCCGGGGACGCCGCGTGGTGTTCCTGGCGGGCCTGGCCGTGTTCACCCTGGCTTCGGCGGCGTGCGGAGCCGCTCAGTCCAGTCTCTGGCTGGTCGTCGCCCGCGTGATCCAGGGCCTCGGCGGTGCCATGATCTCGCCGCAGATCTCCGCGCTGATCCAGCAGATGTTCTCCGGCCGGGAGCGGGGCCGAGCGTTCGGAATGTTCGGCACGGTGGTCGGCATCTCGACCGCCGTGGGACCTCTGCTCGGCGGGCTCCTGATCCAGGCGGCAGGACCGGGCGAGGGCTGGCGCTGGGTCTTCTACGTCAACATGCCGCTCGGCATCGTCTGCTTCCTGCTCGCCCGGCGGCTGCTGCCCGACACACCGTCGGCGAGCCGCGTACGACCGAGCGAGCTCGACCCCGTCGGCGTACTCCTCCTCGGCGCGGGTCTGCTGGCGCTGCTGCTCCCCTTCGTCCAGGCGCAGCAGTGGCCCGGCGACGGGAAGTGGCTGCTGCTGGCCGTGGCCGTGGCGCTGCTCGCCGCCTTCGCCTGCTGGGAGTCCCGGTGCGGCAGACGGGGCACAGTGCCCGTCCTCGACCTCTCGCTGTTCCGGCTGCACTCGTACTGGCTGGGCTGTCTGCTCAGCCTGCTGTACTTCGCCGGATTCACCTCCATCTTCTTCATCAGCACGCTCTATCTGCAGGCCGGTCTGCACTCCACCGCGCTCCAGGCCGGACTGGCCATCACCCCCTTCGCCGTGGGGGCCGCCGCCGCCGCGGGGCCCGGCGGCCGGATGGTCAGCCGCTACGGGCGGCCGCTGGTCGTCTTCGGGCTGTCCATGGTCGTCGTCGGGCTGGCGGGCACAGTGGCGGCCGTGCACCTCGTGCCGGGCCGCGGGGTCGCCTGGGCGATGGCCGCGCCCCTGCTCCTGGCGGGGCTGGGGAGCGGCCTGGTCATCGCCCCGAACCAGACCCTGACCCTGTCGCAGGTGCCGGTGTCCACCGGCGGCAGCGCCGCCGGGACGCTCCAGACCGGCCAGCGCGTCGGCTCCGCGATCGGGATCGCCGCCGTCGGCTCGGTCTTCTTCGCGCGACTGGAATCCAGGAACTGGACCACCGCGTACGACCTGGGGCTCGTGGTCTCGGTCGCCTTCGTGCTGGGGGCGCTCGTCCTGGCACTGGCGGATGTGACGGTCTCCCGGCGGGCACGAGCACGTACGAACGAGGTGTCCGGACCCGGCCCGTCCGAGCGAGAGGGATATCACGATGACCACCCCGACCGGCAGTGACCCGGGCAGCAATGCGGCCTACGGTCACCAGCCCTTCAAACGCTCCGCGAGCCATTTCCCCGACCGGATCACCGCAGACGGCAGGGACGGCTGGCCGGTGGAGGCGGGCCGCTACCGGCTGGTCGTCAGCCGCGCCTGCCCCTGGGCGAGCCGCGCCCTCGTCTCCCGGCGGCTGCTGGGACTGGAGGACGCGCTGTCGCTCGCCGTGGCCGACCCGATCCAGGACAGCCGCAGCTGGCGCTTCACCCTGGACGAGGACGGCCGGGACCCGGTGCTCGGCATCGCGTACCTGAGCGAGGCGTACGACGCCCGCGAGAGCGGCTACCCGGGCGGTGTCAGCGTGCCCGCGATCGTGGACGTACCCAGCGGGAAGCTCGTCACCAACGACTACCAGCAGATCACCCTGGACTTCGCGACCGAGTGGACCGCGCTGCACCGGCCCGGGGCGCCCGATCTCTACCCCGAGGGGCTGCGTGACGAGATCGACGAGGTCATGGACGGCATCTACCGAGACGTCAACAACGGCGTGTACCGGGCCGGGTTCGCCGACGGACAGGACACCTACGAAGCGGCATACCACGATGTGTTCCGACGGCTGGACCTCGTCTCCGAACGCCTCAAGGACCGGCGCTACCTGGTGGGGGACACCCTGACGGAGGCCGACATCCGGCTGTTCACCACACTCGTCCGCTTCGACGCCGTCTACCACGGCCACTTCAAGTGCAACCGCTCGAAACTGACCGAGGACCGCGTGCTCTGGGCCTACGCCAGGGATCTCTTCCAGACCCCCGGATTCGGCGACACGGTCGACTTCGACCACATCAAGCAGCATTACTACCGGGTGCACACCGGCATCAACCCCACCGGCATCGTGCCCCTCGGGCCCGATCTCTCCGGCTGGCGGACCCCGCACCACCGCGAGCAGCTCGGCGGCCGCCCGTTCGGCGACGGCACTCCACCGGGCGAACCGCACCCGTCCGGTTCCGCCCGTTCCTGACGGGGCGGGCGGCCTGCTCAGGGCGCCGGTTGCGCGTCGCGCCCGTCCGGGACGGCGGCCGGCTCCGGGGCGAGCCGGAGCGAGACGACGTACGCCACCACGACCGAGACGATCACCAGCGGCATGACGGTGAGCCCCGACGTCCCCAGCAGCAGAGTGGCCAGCAGTACCGAGGTCATCGGAAGTTTCAGCATCGCCACGCACATCGCCCCGATGCCCATGGCGAACCCGGCCGTCAGGTTCAGCCCGGGAAGATGGGAGAGAGCGGTGCCGCCCGCAGCACCCACGAACATCGCGGGAAAGACGGGACCTCCCCGGAAACTGCTCAGGCACGCGCAGTACGCCAGCGCCTTGCAGACGAGGAGCAGCAGGAGCGTGCCCACCGAATAGCGTGCGCTCCCGGCGAGCAGCGGGTCCAGAGCGCTCTGCCCCGAATAGAGCACCTCGGACGCGTCGTTCCCCGAGCCCTCCGCGTACACCAGCGCGAGGACGCCGACCACCAGACCCATCAGCGCGGTACCCACCACCGTCCGTCGCTCGACCCGGTCCTGCAGACCGAGGGCGAGCCGCCGGATCCCCTCACCGACGACGGCCGCCACCACCCCGAAGACCACCGCCCAGCCGAACTGGGCGATGTCGGGCAGATGGGCCTTCGGCACGTGGTGGAGCTTCAGGGAGTACGTCCCCAGGCCGGTCCAGGAGCCGAGACCGGTGAAGATGAGTGCCCCGACGCCGGAGGCGAGCAGTCCCGGTACGAGAACCATCCCCAGCACCGCCCCGCCGAGCCCCGACGCCTCCATCAGCAGGAACGCCCCCAGCAGCGGCGACCCCAGCAGTGCGCTGATGGCCGCGAAGCTCCCGGCGGCCCCCACCGCACCACTCGCGTCCGGCCCCATGTCCCGCTTCAGCAGGCGCACGGCCCACACGGCGAGCCCGCCGCCGAGAGCGATGAGCGGTGCCTCGGGGCCGAGCACGGCGCCGAGACCGAGGGAGGCCAGGGCCGCGAACGCGATACCGGGCAGCTCCTTGGACGTGGGGGCACCGGTCAGTTTCATGCCTTCGGCCGGTCTGTGCCCGCATGTGCCGGGCAGATGACGGACGGCCGCCCCGACCAGCAGGCCCGCGACGGCCATCAGCGGGACCGGCCACCACGTCGGTGTGGCGCGGAAGCCGAGCGACTTCGGGAGATCGGCGTAGGTGAGCAGCTGGAGTTCGTGGACGATCGCGAGGAAGCCGAAGGCCAGCGCCGAGATCGGGATCCCGAGCAGTGCGGCCTTCACCAGAAGTCCCACGTAACCGCGGGTACGGACGAGCGCCAGGGGATCCGGGCGTGCGGTGGGGGGTGCGCCGACGGGCTCGGCCGACATGGTCATTGTCTCCTCAGCGTCGGAGGCGCCTGGCACACGCCGGCCGCGAGCATGCAGAACGTGATATCACGCGAGGCCGGCACGGCCGGGGCGCCGGACCGGGGGAGTGCGATCACCCGCGCATTTCCATCCGCATGGCTCCGGCGGGCAGCGCACGGACGTACCGGTCACAGCCGGTCGCCGGCCGGCTCGGACGCCGGAAGACGCCCCGCCCGCACAGCATCGGCCAGCGTCCGGTGGTCCCGTTCGTTCACATCGGCGTAGCTCTCCGAGAACTGCTCGACGGCGCGGTCGAACGGGTCGCCGCGGCCCAGGTACGCGGCGATGGCGATCCGGTCGCCGGACCTCGCATGGGCGCGGGCCAGCGTGCTGCCGCAGACCTCGCCCAGCGTCCGCATCCCGTCCGGCACCATCGACTCGGGGTCGACATCGCCCTTCCAGTCGCGCAACTGGCGTACATAGAAGTCGCGGCGCCCGCCGTCGATCCCGGCGACGCGTTGCCAGCCGAGGAAGATGTCACTCGCCGCCTGCATCAGCCGCTGCCCCGCCACCACCCGCTCGCCCTGGTTCCGGTAGCTGCTGGGGCCGGCGTACGGGGCGAGCACCGAGGCGCCGGCCTCCTTGGCCTGGAGGACGAGGGGATCCCCGCCGTCCCTGCCGAGCAGCAGGACGATCCAGCAGCGGGTGCCGACGCTGCCGACCCCGACCACCTTGCGGGCGACGTCCACCAGCCGGAAGTCCGCGAGCAGGAACCGCCGGTCCGACGGGAGACTCCGCCCGTAGCCGGCGATCAGTTTGCGGAACCGCGCCATCATCTCCTCACCCCCGGCATCGGGGAACAGATCGGCCAGCGGCACGAGCAGGGGCGGGTCCGCGGCGATCCGGAGCCGGCCGCCGGCCACCTCGGTCAGTTTGTCGAAGGCCTGCAGACTGTCCCGGGTGCGGGCCCTGGCGACCGCCCGGGCCAGGTTCCTGCGGCCGCGCTTCGGCAGCTGCTGCGCCGCTACGGCCCGCAGGCGGTCCTCATCGGTCCGCGCGTACCACACATCGAGATTGCACATCCCGGCGAACCTGATCATCGACTCGCGGTACGACCGCACCGCCGCCCGCACGATCCCCGCGCGCTCCCGGTCGGTGAAACCGTTCGTCCGGCCCGCGACGGCGAGACTGGCCGCGAGCCGCTTGACGTCCCACTCCCAGGGGCCGGGCAGCGTCTCGTCGAAGTCGTTGACGTCGAACAGCAGCCGACGTTCCGGTGAGGCGAACAGCCCGAAGTTCAACAGATGTGCGTCCCCGCACAGTTGGGCCCTGATGCCGGAGTCCGGGGTGGTGGCGAGATCGGCTGCCATGATCGCGGCGCCGCCCCGGAAGAAGCGGAACGGCGATTCGGCCATCCGGCTGTAACGGATCGGGACGAGCTCGGGAACCCTTGTCGCGGACTGTGCTCCGAGGATCTCCAACGGGTCCCGCCGGCCGGCCGGCGGAGCGAACTCGGCGTGACTCGAACGGGGTGCACCGCGGCGGGCGGCCTTCCCCCGGGCCGCCCGCTCCGCAGGCGTCCTGTGCGGCGCGGCGCCGTCCGACGAGGTGGCGTCCTGGGCCATGGAGGACCCTCCTGACCGCCCGCGTGCGGCACCCGGGCATGTGGGCTTCCCTCCCCGATCATCGCGGGTCGCCCCGGTTCCGGCATCATCTGGCCGCCCCGCGCGCCCCGACCGCGCGCCGCGGCCGGATGCCGTCCGCCCCAGGACGGCCCGTCTCACGACCGCCTGTCGTCCCAGGCGCTCCCCAGCCAGCCGTCGAAGGTGCGCAGCAGCGCCACCAGCGCCGCCCCCAACCGCCAGTCGCACCACTGCGCGTGCAGCGAGAGGCGGTCGTCCTGGAACTCCAGCGGGGTCTCGCTGCCGCAGCGCCAGAAGATGCGGCGGGGCCCGCGTGCGACGTCACCACCACCGTTGAGGAGGCTGCCCACGGCAATGGCCGTCTGGACGGGGAACAGCAGCCACCACACGTACCACCAGAAGATCCGCCCCTTGAAGCCGACCGACTCGGGGCAGCCCGTCTGCGTGACCGTCCAACGGGTCCGCAGGCCACGGCCGGACAGCGCCTTCTCGCGGACGAACGTACCGAGGGGCTCGCCCTGCACGCCGAGCACCTGATACGTCGCCACACCGTCGCCCGCGGACACCGTGGTCACCGTGGCGAGCCGTGCCCGGCGCTGCGGATCGGCCCACAGGACGAAGGAACGGGTGCCGTCCTTCCTCGCCGCCAGATACCCCGGTATGCCGTCCGGCGGCAGTTCGCGCTCCGGGTAGGCGACGTCCCGTGCGGTGGCGCCAGGTGTGTCCGCGTACCTGATGACCTGACCGACGGGGCCGATGCCGTCCGGTTCGGAGCCCTTCTCGTCCCGGGGGACGTACTCCAGGGTCAGCACAGCGCTCATTCGCGAACTCCCTCGTCTTACTCCATCCGGGAAGTCGCAGAGTAGACGGCGGACTTGAGAAGATCACCACGTGGAGAATCCAGAACCGTTCCCCGGCGCCGACGCAGCTGCCCCGGCCGAGCCTGCTCCCGGCCGCCCGGTCCGCTGCCGTCTGTGCGGACGCCCGCTCACCGGCACGGATTCACGCCGCGCCGGCCTCGGTCCCGGCTGCGACGCCAAACTGCACCCGGCGGCGCCGGACATCCGCACCCGCCGGCACGTGGTCGAACAGGACCCGCTGCCCGGCACCTGAAGCAGCGGCTACTCGCCCAGGCGGCGGAACAGCCCCTCCTGCACCACCGAAACCAGCAGATTGCCGCCGCGGTCGTAGATCCGGCCGCGTGCCAGTCCCCGTCCACCCACGGCGACCGGCGACTCCTGGTCGTAGAGGAACCACTCGTCGGCCCGGAACGGCCGGTGGAACCACATCGCGTGGTCCAGGGACGCCATGTCGAAGCCGCGCGGCCCCCACAGCGGCTCCACCGGGATGCGCACCGCGTCGAGGAGCGTCATGTCGCTCGCATACGTCAGGGCACAGGTGTGCACCAAGGGGTCGTCGCCCAGCGGGCCCACCGCTCGCATCCAGACCGCGCTGCGCGGGTCCGCGCCCTCGATCTCCTTCTGCGTCCAGCGCAGCCGGTCCACGTACCGGATGTCGAACGGCTGGCGCCGGGCCATCCGCTCCAGCGCGTCCGGCAACGCCCCCAGGTGCTCGCGGACCTCCTCGGCGATGGTGGGCAGCTCCTCCGGGTCCGGGACCTCCCGGGCGGGCGGCAGCTGATGTTCGAAGCCCGCCTCCTCCGGCCGGTGGAACGACGCCGTCAGATTGAAGATCGTCCGGCCCTGCTGGACGGCGGTGACCCGACGGGTGGTGAACGAGCGGCCGTCCCGGACCCGCTCCACCTCGTAGACGATCGGCACGCCGGGACGGCCCGGCCGCAGGAAGTACGCGTGCAGCGAATGGACCGGTCGGTCCCCGTCGGTGGTGCGGCCGGCCGCCACCAGTGCCTGACCGGCGACCTGCCCCCCGAAGACCCGCTGCAGGGACTCCTCCGGGCTGCGCCCGCGGAAGATGTTGACCTCGATCCGCTCCAGGTCGAGCAGGTCGACCAGGCGCTCGGCGGGGTTCGTCATACGGTTCGTCTCCACTTTCGCAACAGTGCCTTCGTCATCGCGCCCCACTCACAACTGGCCGACCGAGGTGACCCGGACGACGGCCCGGCCCTCTTCGTCGGAGGCCGCCAGATCGACCTCCGCGCTGATGCCCCAGTCGTGGTCGCCGTTGGGATCGGCGAACGCCTGCCACACCCGCCACAGGCCGTGTGCGGCGTCCTCCTCGATCTTCAGCAGCTTGGGACCCCGTGCGTCCGGACCGGTGCCCAGATCCTCGTACTCGTCCCAGTAGGCGTCCATCGCCTCGCCCCAGGCGTCCTCGTCCCAGCCCGCGTCGCCGTCCAGCTCGCCGAGCTCACGGACCTTGTCCAGAGCGGCCAGTTCCACCCGGCGGAACATCGCGTTGCGGACCAGCACCCGGAAGGCGCGGGCGTTCGCCGTGACCGGCTTGACCTCGTCGGCCCGCTCCTGCGCCTGCTCGGCGGTCTCCACCTCCGGATTGGCGAGCTGCTCCCACTCGTCGAGGAGACTGGAGTCCACCTGCCGGACCATCTCGCCGAGCCAGGCGGTCAGGTCCTCCAGGTCGTCGGACTTGAGGTCGTCGGGGATGGTGTGCTCCAGCGCCTTGTACGCCCCCGCCAGATACCGCAGCACGATGCCCTCGGTGCGCGCGAGCTCGTAGTTGGAGGTGAACTCCGTGAACGTCATGGCCCGTTCGTACATGTCACGGATCACGGACTTCGGCGAGACGGGATGGTCGCCCACCCACGGGTGGCTCTTGCGGTACACGTCGTACGCATGCCACAGCAGCTCGCTCAGCGGCTTCGGGTAGGTGACGTCCTGGAGCCGCTCCATCCGCTCCTCGTACTCGACGCCGTCCGCCTTCATCTGTCCGACCGCTTCGCCGCGTGCCTTGTTCTGCTGGGCCGCAAGGATCTGCCGCGGGTCGTCGAGCGTCGACTCGACGACGGAGACCATGTCCAGGGCGTACGAGGGCGATTCGGCGTCCAGCAGGTCGAACGAGGCCAGCGCGAACGTGGACAGCGGCTGGTTGAGCGCGAAGTCCTGCTGGAGATCGACGGTGAGCCGCACGATGCGGCCCTCCGCGTCCGGCTCGTCGAGCTGCTCCACGACGCCGCCGTCCAGCAGCGAGCGGTAGATCGCGATGGCCCGGCGGATGTGCCGCAGCTGCGCCTTGCGCGGCTCGTGGTTGTCCTCCAGCAGATGCCGCATCGCCACGAAGGCATTGCCGGGACGGGCGATCACGGACAGCAGCATCGTGTGCGTGACCCGGAAACGGGAGGTCAGCGGCTCCGGATCGGACTGGATCAGCTTGTCGAACGTGGTCTCCGACCAGGCGACGAACCCCTCGGGGGCCTTCTTGCGGACCACCTTGCGCTTCTTCTTCGGGTCGTCGCCCGCCTTCTTGACGGCCTTCTCGTTCTCGATGACGTGCTCGGGCGCCTGCGCGACGACGAAGCCCGCGGTGTCGAAGCCGGCCCGGCCCGCCCGGCCCGCGATCTGGTGGAACTCACGGGCGCGCAGCGTACGGACCCGGGTGCCGTCGTACTTGGTGAGCGCCGTGAACAGCACGGTGCGGATCGGGACGTTGACGCCGACGCCGAGCGTGTCCGTGCCGCAGATCACCTTCAGCAGACCCGCCTGGGCGAGCTTCTCCACCAGACGGCGGTACTTCGGCAGCATGCCCGCGTGATGGACCCCGATGCCGTGCCGCACATAGCGGGAGAGGTTCTGGCCGAACTTCGTGGTGAAGCGGAAGTTGCCGATCAGATCGGCGATCTTCTCCTTCTCCTCCTTGGTGCACATGTTGATGCTCATCAGCGACTGCGCCCGCTCGACGGCCGCGGCCTGCGTGAAATGCACGATGTAGACCGGCGACTGCCGGGTCTCCAGGAGTTCGGTGAGGGTCTCGGTGATCGGGGTCAGCCGGTATTCGTAGCTGAGCGGTACCGGCCGGGTCGCGGAGCGCACCACGGAGGTGGGGCGGCCGGTACGGCGGGTCAGGTCCTCCTCGAACATCCTGACGTCACCGAGCGTCGCGGACATCAGGATGAACTGGGCCTGCGGAAGCTCCAGGAGCGGGATCTGCCAGGCCCAGCCGCGGTCCGGCTCCGCGTAGAAGTGGAACTCGTCCATCACGACCTGGCCGATGTCGGCGTGCTTGCCGTCGCGCAGCGCGATGGAGGCCAGGACCTCGGCGGTGCAGCAGATCACCGGGGCGTCCGCGTTGACGGAGGCGTCGCCGGTGAGCATGCCGACGTTCTCGGTGCCGAACAGTTTGCAGAGGTCGAAGAACTTCTCGGAGACCAGTGCCTTGATCGGAGCGGTGTAGAAGGTGACCTTGTCCTGGGCCAGCGCCGTGAAGTGCGCACCGGCCGCGACCAGGCTCTTTCCCGAGCCTGTGGGGGTCGACAGGATCACGTTGGCCCCGGAGACCACCTCGATCAGTGCCTCCTCCTGAGCAGGGTAGAGGGTGATGCCCTGAGTCTCGGTCCATGACGAGAAGGCCTCGAAGAGGGCGTCCGGGTCGTCGGTCGGGGGCAGCTGATCGATAAGGGTCACCCCCCCATCTTGCCTGCCTTCTGCACGGATGAGGGAACCGGCCGACCGTACGAAGATCACGGACGGTACGCTGCCCACTCAACTCGGCCGCTTCGCAACGGCGATGGCGGCCGGACAGACTCTTGGGGGCGGAAGCACCATGATGGGACCGGCACACTCTCTGTCCGGGGCGGCGGCCTGGCTGGGGGTGGGTGCGGCGGCAGCAGCCGCGGGCCACACGATGCCGTGGCCCGTTCTGGTCGTCGGCGCACTGATCACGGCGGGCGCCGCGCTCGCCCCGGACCTCGACCACAAGTCCGCGACGATCTCGCGGGCCTTCGGACCCATCTCCCGCGGGGTCTGCGAGATCGTCGACAAGCTCTCGCACGCCGTGTACAAGGCGACCAGGGGGGCCGGCGACCCGCGCAGGAACGGTGGCCACCGGACCCTCACGCACACCTGGCTCTGGGCGGTTCTGATCGGCGCCGGGGCCTCCGCCGCCGCGATCACCGTGGGGCGGTGGGCGGTCCTCGCGATCCTCTTCGTCCACCTGGTCCTCGCCGTCGAGGGACTGCTGTGGCGGGCCGCCCGGGTCTCCAGCGACGTCCTGGTCTGGCTGCTCGGCGCGACCAGCGCCTGGATACTCGCCGGCGTCCTCGACAAGCCGGGCAACGGCTCGGACTGGCTCTTCGCCGCCCCCGGCCAGGAGTACCTCTGGCTCGGGCTGCCGATCGTCCTCGGCGCCCTCGTCCATGACATCGGCGACGCGCTGACCGTCTCCGGCTGCCCGATCCTGTGGCCGATACCGCTGGGCCGCAGGCGCTGGTACCCGGTCGGGCCGCCCAAGGCGATGCGGTTCCGGGCCGGCAGCTGGGTGGAGCTGAAGGTGCTGATGCCGGTGTTCATGGTGCTCGGAGGAGTGGGCGGGGCGGCCGCCCTCAACTTCATCTGAGACCGCCCGGCGCCCCGGACGCTGCTCGTGCGCGGGGCGCGCACCTCGCGGAATCGCCGGATGCCCGTGGTGGAGCACGATCCACCCGGGCGCACCGCGGCGTGGTTACCGTACGGCCATGACCGCATCCGCGCAGCGCCCGCTTCTCTTCCTCGATGTCGACGGACCGCTCATCCCGTTCGGGGCGACACCGCGACAGCGTCCGGAAGGGTATCCGGTGTACCCGGCGCCCGGCCCCGCCGCGGACGGCATGAATCCGCTGCTGAGCAGGATCGACCCCGGGCTGGGGCCACGGCTGGCGGCGCTGTCGTGCGAGCTGGTGTGGGCGACGACGTGGATGGACGAGGCGAACGAGTGGGTCGCTCCGCGGCTCGGACTGCCGGAGCTGCCCCTGGTGGACTGGCCGGACCCGCCCGACGCACACGAACGGGACGGGCTGCACTGGAAGACCCGCGCCCTCGTCGACCGGGCGGCCGGGCGGCCGTTCATCTGGGTCGACGACGAGATCGGCGACGCCGACCGTACCTGGGTGGCCGCGCACCACCGCGGACCGGCGCTTCTGTACCGCGTCGACCCGGCTTACGGCCTCACGGACGCGGACTTCGCCGCTCTCGGGGCGTGGCTGGGCGCGCACCGATGACGATCCGCGCCCGCCTTCGCCCTCCGACGTCCCCGGTCAGCCGTGCCAGGACCGCCACAGCGCCGCATACGCGCCGTCCGCCGCCGCCAGTTCGTCGTGGCTGCCCCACTCGCTGATCCGGCCGTTCTCGACCACCGCGATCACATCTGCGTCGTGCGCGGTGTGCAACCGGTGCGCGATGGCCACGACCGTACGACCGTCCAGCACGCGCGCCAGTGAACGCTCCAGATGCCGGGCCGCCCGCGGATCCAGCAGCGAGGTCGCCTCGTCCAGGACCAGTGTGTGCGGATCGGCCAGCACCAGCCGGGCCAGCGCGATCTGCTGAGCCTGCGCCGGGGTCAGGTTCAGACCGCCCGAGCCGACCTCGGTGTCCAGACCGTCGTCCAGTGCCCTCGCCCAGTCGTCCGCGTCGACGGCGGCGAGCGAAGCCCACAGCTCCGTGTCCTGTGCACCGTCACGGGCCAGCAGCAGGTTGTCGCGGAGCGAACCGACGAACACGTGGTGTTCCTGGTTGACCAGCGCCACATGCGTGCGTACCCGCTCCGCGGTCATCCGGGACAACTGCGCACCGCCCAGCGTCACTTCGCCGGTACGCGGGGCGTAGATCCCGGCCAGCAGCCTGCCGAGCGTGGACTTGCCCGCGCCCGACGGTCCGACCAGCGCGATCCGGGTGCCCGGCGAGACGTCCAGCGACACCTTGTGCAGCACGTCGACACCGGCCCGGTACCCGAAGTGCACCTCGTCCGCCCGGACGTCCCGGCCGTCCGGGGCGAGCGAGGTGTCGCCCGCGTCGGGTTCGATGTCCCGCACGCCGACCAGCCTGGCCAGCGACACCTGCGCGACCTGCAACTCGTCGTACCAGCGCAGGATCAGGCCGATCGGGTCGACCATCATCTGCGCGAGCAGTGCACCGGTCGTCAGCTGCCCGACCGTGAGCCACCCCTCGATGACGAACCAGCCGCCGAACATGAGCACCGCGCCGAGGATCGTCACATACGTGACGTTGATGACCGGGAAGAGCACCGAGCGCAGGTACAGCGTGTACCGCTCCCACGCCGTCCACTCCTTGATCCGCCGATCCGACAACGCCACCCGGCGCGCGCCCAGACGGTGAGCCTCCACCGTCCGTCCGGCGTCCACGGTCTCCGCGAGCATCGCCGCGACCGCCGCATACCCGGCCGCCTCGGAGCGGTACGCCGACGGCGCCCGGCGGAAGTACCAGCGGCAGCCGACCACCAGAACCGGAAGGGCGACGAGGACCGAGAGGGCCAGCGGCGGAGCGGTGACGGTGAGAGCGCCGAGGAGCAGCCCCGCCCACACCACTCCGATCGCCAGCTGCGGTACGGCCTCCCGCATCGCGTTGGCGAGCCGGTCGATGTCCGTGGTGATCCTGGAGAGCAGGTCACCGGTCCCGGCCCGCTCCAGCACGCCCGGCGGCAGCCCGACCGACCTTACGAGGAAGTCCTCGCGCAGGTCGGCCAGCATCTCCTCGCCGAGCATCGCGCTGCGCAGCCGCATCATCCGGGTGAACACGGTCTGTACCACCAGCGCGAGCCCGAACACCGCGGCGGTGCGCTCCAGATGGAGGTCGGTGACCCCGTTCGACAGGTCCTCGACCAGCCCGCCCAGCAGATACGGACCGACGATCGAGGCGACGACCGCGACCGCGTTGACGCAGATGAGTACGGCGAACGGCCTGCGATGGCGCCGCATCAGGTCCCGTACGTAGCTCCGTACGGTGGCAGGTGTACCGACCGGCAGGGTCGTTGCCGACTGCGGGGCGGCCGGGTCGTACGCCGGCCGTGCGACGCCGATCATGCCCTCTCCTCGATTTCTTCGACTTCTTCGATGTCTTCGACGGTCCGGATCGCGTCGATCCCGTCCGCCGCGGCCAGGGCCGCGATCTCGGCGTCGGTCTCGCGGGTGACGACCGCCCGGTACCGCGGCTCGGTGAGCAGCAGCTCCCGGTGCGTGCCGACGGCGACCACCGTGCCCCGGTGCACGAGCACCACTCGGTCCGCGAGGTCGAGCAGCAGCGGTGACGAGGCGAACGCCACGGTCGTACGACCGGTGCGCAGCGCCTTGATACCGGCGGCGACCCGGGCCTCGGTGTGCGAGTCGACGGCGGACGTCGGCTCGTCGAGGACCAGCGCCTCCGGGTCGGTGACCAGCGAGCGGGCCAGTGCGAGCCGCTGGCGCTGGCCGCCGGAGAGGGACCGGCCGCGCTCGGTGATCCGGGTGGCCATCGGGTCGCCGTCCGTGTCGACCGAAGCCTGTGCCAGTGCGTCCAGCACGTCACCGCACTGGGCGGCGGCGAGCGCGTCCTCGGCGGTCACCAGACCGGACGACGGCACGGCCAGCAGTTCCCGCAGCGTCCCGGAGAGCAGCACCGGGTCCTTGTCCTGGACCAGCACCGCGGTCCGGGCGGCCGCCAGCGGCAGTTCATCGAGGGGCACCCCACCGAGAAGCACCGACGGGACCTTCTCCGGCGTGCCGGCCGGCGCGTCGCCGTGCTTGTCCGGCTCCGCGTCCGCCTCGGCGTGTCCGCCGAGCCGTTCGGCGAGCCGGCCCGCTTCGTCCGGATCGCCGCAGACCACCGCCGTGAACAGGCCGGCGGGAGCCATCAGCCCGGTGGCCGGGTCGTACAGGTCGCCGGCCGGCGCCCCGTCGACGGTCGACGGCTCGGCGGTGCGGTGCAGCGAGAGGACCCGTACGGCCCGCTTGGCGGACGGCCGCGAGAAGGAGTACGCCATCGCGATCTCCTCGAAGTGCCGCAACGGGAACAGCATCAGTGTCGCCGCGCTGTACACCGTGACCAGTTGACCGACCTCGATCCGGCCGTCGCGGGCCAGCGAGGCCCCGTACACGACCAGCGAGATCAGCAGGATGCCCGGCAGCAGCACCTGGATCGCGGAGATCAGCGACCACATCCGCGCACTGCGGACAGCCGCCTTGCGGACCTCCTGCGAGGCACGCCGGTAGCGGCCCAGGAACAGCTCCTCGCCGCCGATGCCTCGTAGCACCCGCAGCCCGGCCACGGTGTCCGACGCCAGCTCGGTGGCCTTGCCGGCCTTCTCGCGCTGGAAATCTGCGCGCCGGGTCGCGCGGGGGAGCAGCGGCAGCACGCCCAGTGCCAGGAGCGGCATGGCGAGCGCCACCAGCACGCCCAGCGACGGCAGATAGAGGACGAGCCCGACGCAGATCAGTACGAGGGCGGCGGCCGCGGCCGCGAAGCGGGAGAGCGCCTCGACGAACCAGCCGATCTTCTCGACGTCGCCGGTGGACACCGCGACGACCTCGCCGGCGGCGACCCGACGGGTCAGTGCGGAGCCCAGCTCCGCGGTCTTGCGGGCCAGCAGCTGCTGCACGCGGGCAGCGGCCGTGATCCAGTTGTTGACCGCGGTGCGGTGGAGCATGGTGTCGCCGACCGCGATCAGCGTTCCGAGGACCGCGATCAGGCCGCCCGACAGCGCGAGCCGGCCGCCGGACCGGTCGACGACCGCCTGCACGGCGAAGCCGACGCCCAGCGGGAGCCCGGCGATGGAGCACTGGTGCAGCAGACCCCAGGACATGGATGTGAGCTGTCCGCGGATCTGGTTGCGGCCGATCCAGAGCAGGAAGCGTGGGCCTGACCGGACATCGGGATCGCCGGGATCCTGGTACGGAAGATCGCGAATCTGCATGACGTCCCATGGTTCTGTCGATCGGTTCGATCGGTTCGTCCGGTGGCTGAATGAAACCGTGCAAGGTTCACCCGGGGACACCGGTCGGGGCAACGGGTTTTCTCCATGGAATGCGCATTTCGCGCCATGGTCACGGAACGGACAGCCGACGCGGCCTCGGGGACCGGTGTCCTCCGGACCGGAGTCATGGGAAAACCGGACACGGGCGACGACGCCGCGGACCGGCAGCGGGCCCGGCGAGGGGCCCGCTGCCGGCCCGGAGGCGTCTGTGCGCGGACGGCGGTGAAGAAGGAGTCAGGGGCGTGTCGCCCGCTCCAGCTCCATCAGGACCGAGTGGTACTCGCGCCCCGTGGCCCGGTCCATGCCGATCTCGCACATCCGGTTCGCGGAGAGATACGCGTCGTACTCGCGGGAGTTCACCTCCGCCGCCTCCTTCGCCGTCGCCGACGCCGTCAGCTCCTTGTGCAGCATCCCGCGGTCTCCCGCGAACGCGCAGCACCCCGCGTCGTCCGGGACGACGACCTCCTCCGCGCATGCCTCGGCGACCGTACGCAGCTGTTCCACGTCGCCCAGATGCTGCATGGAGCACGTGGGGTGCAGGACCGCCGAGCCCGTCTTCCGCAGGATCTTCAGTTCCGGCAGCAGTTCGTCGGCGGCCCAGACGAGGGAGTCGACGACGGTCAGCTCCCGGTGCAGCTCCCGGTTGTCGGCGGTGAGATACGGCACCACCTCGTGGGCGATACCGAGCGTGCACGACGAGGCGTCGACGACCAGCGGCAGCTTTCCGCCGCCGGTCCAGCCCCAGGCGGCCTCCACGATGCGGTTGGCCATCACGGCGTTGCCCTCGTCGTACCCCTTGGAGTGCCAGATGGTCGCGCAGCAGGTCCCCGTGACGTCCTCCGGGATCCACACCGGCTTTCCCGCGCGTTCCGAGACGGCGACCACGGCCTGCGGCAGTGACGGGCCCCGGTGGCTGTCGGGGCCGCCGAAGATCCGGTTCACGCAGGCCGGGTAGTAGACGGCGCTCGCCCCGGCCCGTGCGGTGAGAGGCAGCTTGCGGGCTGCGGCTCCGGGGATCTCCGGCAGCCACTCGGGTACCAGATCGGGTCGTACGGCCTTGCGGGCGAGCCCTGTGACGGTCTCCAGCAGCCGGTCGCCGATCCGCTCCGCCGCGGCGACCGCGAGCCGTGCCGATACCTCCACCGTCTTGAAGTTCTTCGCCGTGAGAGCCGCGATCCGCTCCTCGCGCGGTGAGTGCCGCTGATGCCGGAAGTCCTTCATCATGGCACCGGTGTCGATGCCGACCGGGCAGGCGAGTTTGCAGGTGGAGTCGCCGGCACAGGTGTCCACGGCGTCGTAGCCGTACGCGTCGAGCAGTCCGGTCTCCACCGGGGAGCCGCTCGGCTGCCGCATCATCTCCCGCCTCAGCACGATCCGTTGGCGCGGGGTGGTGGTCAAGTCCTCGCTGGGACAGGTCGGTTCGCAGAAGCCGCATTCGATGCAGGGATCGGCGATCGGTTCGACCTCGGGGATGGTCTTCAGGCCGCGCAGATGGGCCTTCGGGTCACGGTCGAGGACGATCCGGGGCGCCAGCACCCCGTCGGGGTCGATGACCTGCTTCGTGCGCCACATCAGTTCGGTCGCCTTGGGGCCCCACTCCATTTCCAGGAAGGGCGCGATGTTGCGGCCGGTGGCGTGCTCCGCCTTGAGCGATCCGTCGAAGCGCTCCACGGTCAGCCGGCAGAAGTCGTCCATGAACGCGGCGTACCGGTCGACGTCGGACGGCTTCGCCGCGTCGAACGCGAGCAGGAAGTGCAGATTGCCGTGTGCGGCGTGGCCGGCGACGGCGGCCTCGAAGCCGTGCTCCGACTGGAGCCGGAGGAGCGCCTCGCAGGCGTCGGCGAGCAGCGAGGGCGGGACCGCGAAGTCCTCCGTGATCAGGGTCGTGCCGGACGGGCGGGAGCCGCCGACCGCGGTGACGAACGCCTTGCGGGCCTTCCAGTAACCGGAGATGACCTTGGCCTCGCGGGTGAACTCGTTGGTCACCGAGGCGACCGGCGCGACCAGGTCCAGCCCCGCGACGACCGCGGACGCCGCCCGCTCGTAAGCCTCCTGCGCCGGCTCGTCCGGGGCCCGGAACTCCACCAGCAGCGCCGCGGTCTCCTTGGGCAGCTCGGCCCAGTCCGCGGGCACGCCCTGCACGCTGACCGAGGCCCGCAGCGTGTTGCCGTCCATCAGCTCGACGGCGATCGCCCCCGCCTCGTTGAACCGCGGCACCGCGGCCGCGGCGGCGGTCAGTGAGGGGAAGAAGAGCAGCGCGCTGGAGACCCTCCGGTCCAGTGGCAGCGTGTCGAAGACGACTTCGGAGATGAAGCCGAAGGTGCCCTCGGAGCCGACCATCAGCCCGCGCAGGATCTGTACCGGGGTCGAGCCGTCCAGGAAGGCGTCGAGCCGGTAGCCGTTGGTGTTCTTGATTTCGTACTTGGCGCGGATCCGGGCCGTGAGCTCCGCGTCCGCCTCGATCTCCCCCTTCAGGGCCAGCAGCCCTTCGCACAGCTCCGGCTCGGCGTGCGCGAGCTTCTCGTCGGCCGCCGGATCGGCGGTGTCGACGACCGTGCCGCTCGGCAGCACGAACGTGAGCGAGGAGACGGTGCGGTACGAATTGCGCGTGGTGCCCGCGGTCATCCCGGACGCGTTGTTGGCGACAACCCCGCCGATGGTGCACGCGATGGCGCTGGCGGGGTCCGGGCCCAGCAGCCTGCCGTACCGGGCGAGGGTGGCATTGGCGCGCATCACCGTGGTTCCGGGGCGGATACGGGCCTGCGCGCCCTCGTCCAGAACCTCGATGCCCGCCCAGTGGTGGCGGACGTCGACGAGGATGTCCTCGCCCTGCGCCTGGCCGTTGAGGCTGGTGCCCGCGGCGCGGAAGACGACTTCGCGGCCCCTGTCGTGCGCGTACGACAGGATCGCCGAGATGTCGTCGATGCTCTCCGGGACGACGACGACCTGCGGGACGAACCGGTAGGGGCTGGCGTCGGAGGCGTACTTCACCAGGTCGGAGACCTTCCAGAGCACCTTCTCCGCGCCCAGCAGCGCGGTCAGCTCACCGCGCAGCGGTTCAGGCGTGCCCGATGCCTGGGCGTCGAGCACCCGGTCGTGGGAGGGGGTGCGTGCCGCACCTGGGCGGAGGGCTTCCGGCTTCGGCTCCAGCAGCGGCATGGTGATGGTCCCCTCGGTGGATCGGCGTGGTGCTGCCACCTTTGTATCAGCGAAGATCCACACCCTCCATGCTCGGTGCGGCATCCCCGGCGCCGCCCGGTGGTCCGGCCACGGGACGGGCCTGCGGACACCGGGGCGGTACTCAGCAGCGGCGCTCCGGCATCCCGGCCACCAGAGCGGACAGCAGCCCGCCGAGCACCTCGCGCTGATCGGCGGTCAACGGAGCCAGGATCTCCTCCGCGGCCGCCCGGCGCGCGTCGCGCAGCGAGCGGAGCGTGGCACGGCCCTCGTCGGTGATCTCGATCCGGACCACCCGGCGGCTGTCCGGGTCCGGGGTCCGGCGCACCCGGTCGCTCGCCTCCAGCGCGTCGACCAGACTGGTCACGGCGCGCGGGACGACGTCCAGACGCTGGGCGAGATCCGCCATCCGGGGCGGGCCGTCGTAGTGGGCGACCGTGCGCAGCAGCCGGAACTGGGCCGGGGTGATGCCGATCGGCTCCAGCTGGCGGCTCTGGATGCGCTGGAGCCGACGGGTCAGCCGCAGCAGCTGTTCGGCCAGCAGGCCGTCGGAGTCGGGGGATTCCATGGGTGAACAATACCAGGACCTGGTTCATTGTGAGTATAGGTAACAATGAGCTATGCTCTCAAAAGTCCTGGCTGCCGCCCGCGGCGGTCCTCCCGTCACGCCCCGCCGAAGGAGCCCATGAAACCCGACGAACCCACGTGGACACCCCCGCCCAGGGACGCCGCCCAGCCGCCCGCCGAGCTGCGCCGCATCCTCCGTCTCTTCCGCCCGTACCGGGGTCGGCTCGCACTGGTCGGACTGCTTGTCGGCGCGTCGTCGCTGGTGTCGGTCGCCTCGCCGTTCCTGCTCCGCGAGATCCTCGACACCGCCATCCCCCAGGGGCGTACCGGACTGCTGTCGCTGCTCGCCCTCGGCATGATCCTCACAGCCGTGATGAACAGTGTCTTCGGTGTCCTGCAGACCCTGATCTCCACCACGGTCGGCCAGCGGGTCATGCACGACCTGCGCACGGCGGTCTACACCCAGCTGCAGCGGATGCCGCTCGCCTTCTTCACGAAGACCCGCACGGGTGAGGTGCAGTCGCGTATCGCCAACGACATCGGGGGCATGCAGGCGACCGTCACCTCCACCGCCACCTCGCTGGTCTCCAACCTCACGGCGGTCGTCGCCACCGTCGTAGCCATGCTGGCACTCGACTGGCGGCTCACTCTCGTCTCGCTCCTGCTGCTGCCGGTCTTCGTCTGGATCAGCCGCAGGGTCGGCCGTGAGCGCAAGAAGATCACCACGCGGCGCCAGAAGCAGATGGCCGCCATGGCGGCCACGGTCACCGAGTCGCTCTCCGTCAGCGGCATCCTGCTCGGCCGGACGATGGGCCGGGCCGACTCCCTCGTCAAGGATTTCGCCGAGGAGTCCGAGCGCCTCGTCGACCTCGAAGTGCGCGCCAGCATGGCCGGGCGGTGGCGGATGTCCACGATCGGCATCGTCATGGCCGCGATGCCCGCCGTCATCTACTGGGCCGCGGGCCTCGCCCTGCAGTCCGGCGGACCCGCCGTCTCCATCGGCACGCTCGTCGCCTTCGTCTCGCTCCAGCAAGGCCTCTTCCGGCCGGCCGTGAGCCTGCTCGCCACCGGAGTGCAGATGCAGACGTCCCTCGCGCTCTTCCAGCGGATCTTCGAATACCTCGACCTGACGGTGGACATCACCGAGCCCGAGAAGCCCGTCCGGCTGGACAGCGTCCGCGGCGAGGTCCGCTTCGAGGACGTCGATTTCAGCTACGACGAGAAGAGCGGCCCGACCCTCAGCGGCGTCGACGTCACCGTGCCGGCCGGCGGCAGCCTGGCCGTCGTCGGGCCCACCGGCTCCGGCAAGTCCACCCTCAGCTACCTCGTCCCACGGCTGTACGACGTCACCGGCGGCCGGGTCACGATCGACGGTGTCGATGTACGTGACCTGGACTTCGACACACTCGCCCGGGCCGTCGGCGTGGTCTCCCAGGAGACGTATCTCTTCCATGCGTCCGTGGCGGACAACCTGCGCTTCGCCAAGCCGGACGCGACCGACGCCGAGATCGAGGCGGCCGCCCGTGCGGCGCAGATCCACGACCACATCGCCTCGCTGCCCGACGGCTACGACACCCTCGTCGGTGAGCGCGGTTACCGCTTCTCGGGCGGTGAGAAGCAACGTCTGGCCATCGCCCGCACCATCTTGCGCGACCCGCCCGTACTGATCCTCGACGAGGCGACCAGCGCCCTCGACACGCGTACCGAATTCGCCGTGCAGGAAGCGATCGACGCACTGTCCGCAGGCCGCACCACCATCACCATCGCGCACCGCCTCTCCACCGTTCGCGACGCGGACCAGATCGTCGTCCTGGACGGCGGCCGGGCAGCCGAGCGGGGCAGTCACGAGGAACTGCTGCGGCAGGACGGCCGCTATGCCGCGCTCGTCCGCCGGGACACCCGGCTCGACCCCGTGGCCGGCTGACCGGTCCACGGGCGTGAACCGAGCGGGAGGGGGTGGCGGACCCGCATACGCGACGGCGCCGCCGCTCCCGTGGGACGGGGAGCGACGGCGCCGACTGGAGCAAAGGTCAGACGAGCCAACCCACGAAGTGGACGAAGCCGGCAAGCAGGTTGGTGATGAAGTTCATCCGGTTCTTCTCCTCGTACATGGTGCATCTCTGGGACAGCACAGTCGCGGTCTGCAGCCCGTTGCCTGTGCACTGCAATCATCCGGTGGCGCAGGGGAGTTGAGCGACGAATGACGATACGATCACACGTTCAAGCGAACACCCGATCCCCTGTTCGTGTGTTCTGATCACGAGTTCTGACCGCGCGGTACCGATCTGTCGTGGTGACTGGGCACTTCGGTTGGCGGATGAGCGGTGCGGTTGGCGAGCCTGAGCAGTTCGGATGGCGCCGCGCAGCCGACCGCAGGGACACGAGCCCGGAAGCAGCGCGTGTGACCCAGCGTGTCGCGCTGCCCGCGAACGTGCGCGAAGCCGCTGAGGCCGAGCCCGTCGATGAAGGGCGGATCGATCTCCAGGACCGGCCGGACATGTGCCCAGACTTCACAGGCCGGCTCGGAGCCTCCGGAACCGCGCCTGAGCGCCACCGGTCAAGGCAGCGCGGAGGTCCCGGACCAGAAGTCCGGGAGCGGGTACCGCCGCTCGCGTCGAACGGCCGTCAGTTCAGGCTCCGGGCCCGGCGGCGGCGCACGATGAGGAGCGTGCCCGCACCCGTAACCACCGCCGCGGCAGCCGCGCCCATGATCGCCGGCGTCGCAGAAGAGCCGGTCTCCGCCAGGTTGCCGCCGTTCGTCGTCGTCCCGTCGTCGCCGGCCGACGATGACCCGCCGGCCGAGCCGTCCGAGCCATTGGTCGAGCTGCCCGTCGATCCGCTCGATCCGCTCGATCCGGACGCCCCGCCGTCCGTGACGTCCAGCGTGATGTCGGCCCTGTCGTTGGCCTTGTCGGGGTCGAACGGCCGCGCCTCGGTGCTCAGCGCCACCGAGCCCTTGGCGCCCGCCACCTGCTTGTCGATCTTCAGCTCGAAGGTGTAGGTCTCCCGACCGCCCTCATTGACCGACCGCTGACTGGTGCCGCAGGCGTACGCCTCGCCCTCGGCCTCGCAGAACCCGTGAGGCTTGACGACCGACGTTCCGGCGGGAGGCGTGATCATCACCCTGACGAGCGGTTCCCCCTCCTTGGTCAGCACCCAGGCGGGCCCGGCGTTGGTGAACTTCACCTTCATCGTCACCGTGTCACCGACGCTCCCCTTCAACGCGGCACCCGTCACCTGGTAGTCGGCCGTGTTGACGGAGGTGACGGGCACATCGACGAAGCGCGCGGACCCCTCGCCCCCGGCCTGCTCCTCGACCAGCTTCACCGCCGGTGCGGTTCCCGCCACCGGCGGAGTGCCGTTCTCGTCCGCCCCCGGATCGACGTCCTCGACACGCACGCGCAGCTCGTCGTTGAGCGCCCGGTCCAGTGCCTTGACACCGAGAGGCTTCTCGGGTGTGTAGACGACGCCCGGCTCCACCACCTGGTCGAACGCGCACACCGCGATCCACCTCTCGGGCATCTCGTCGTAGGACGGGACCTGCTGAACCCGGCAGTTGGAGGGAACCTCCGCGAAGTCGAGCCCTCGGGTGACGGAGTAGGAGACCCACACCTTCTCGGCAGCCTCGGTGCCCTTGTTCGCCACGGTGACCGGCAGATCGAAGCTGCTCCCCGGCTTCACCCCGCCGATCGGCTCGATGCCTCCGATGACCAGTTCGGGTGCGGTCTCATCACCGAAGGCGGCAGGAGCCGCGCCCAGCGCGATCAGGCCGGCGGCACCGACGGCGGCGACAGCGGCACGGGAGACGCGACGGTTGTGTGGGGGCATCGGCATCGAGAGAACCTCTGTCGGGACGCGGGCAAACGAACGGTGTCTTCCAGGGGAACAGCCCTTCGATCGCTAGACTCCCGCCGCCCCCGAACGGTTGCACGCCCGCTGCCTTCCTCCGCCTTGCGATCGCACCCACGGGCGGGCGGTAACGCGCCGATGTCGACACCGATCGCCGGTGCGAGGTCGTCGGAGAAGGATCGGCTGCCCGCCGGCTGAGCCACTGAGTCCCGCCGACCGACGTGCTCACCTCACCCGCCGGCTGAAGCGCTCGGTCTCAGTCGTCGAGGCCGGGGCGTCGACGGAGTGGGACGGCCTGTCCCCGTTGCCGGCTCCTCCGGCCAGGGACGATGGCCCGGCGATGCCCGTACTGCCGGCATCGGCAGGAGTCCCGTCAGACCGGGGTGGCGACGTACTCCGCCCCGCGCCCGCCGGTCCCGTTCTCCGCGCCCGCCAGCAGGCGCTTGACCGCCCGCACCGCCGCCCGTCCCGCCCGGTTGGCACCGATGGTGCTCGCGGACGGTCCGTACCCGACGAGCTGGATGCGGGCGTCCCGCACGGCCTGAGTGCCCTCGACCCGGATGCCGCCGCCCGGTTCGCGCAGCCGCAGCGGCGCGAGATGGTCGATGGCGGCCCGGAACCCGGTTGCCCAGAGGATCACGTCGGTCTCCACCGTCCGGCCGTCGTCCCAGGCGACCCCGGCCGGGGTGATCCGGTCGAACATCGGCAGCCGGTCGAGCACCCCCTCCGCGCGGGCACGTCGCACGGCGTCGTTGAGCGGCAGGCCGGTCACGCTCACCACGCTCTGCGGCGGCAGCCCCCGCCGTACGCGCTCCTCCACCATGGCCACGGCGGCCCGCCCGAAATCCTCATCGAACGGCCCCTCGCGGAAGACCGGCGGCCGGCGCGTCACCCAGAACGTCTCCGCCGCAACCTCGGCGATCTCCATCAGATGCTGGGTGCCGGAGGCGCCACCACCGACCACGACCACCCGCTGCCCGGCGAACTCCTGAGGTCCGGGGTAGTCCGCGGTGTGCAGCTGACGGCCACGGAAGGTCTCCTGGCCCGGGTAACGCGGCCAGAACGGCCGGTCCCAGGTGCCCGTGGCGTTGATCAGGGCGCGCGTGGCATACACGCCCTCGGAGGTCTCGACGAGCAGCCGGCCCCCCTTGCCCTCGCGTACCGCGCTCACCTCCACGGGCCGATGGACCCGCAGGCCGAAGGTGCGCTCGTACGTGTCGAAGTACGCGCCGATCACCTCGGACGAGGGCCGGCTGTCGTCGGCGCCGGTCAGCTCCATCCCGGGCAGCGCATGCATACCGTGAACCTTGCCGTAGGTGAGGGACGGCCAGCGGAACTGCCACGCGCCGCCCGGGCGGGGCGCGTGGTCGAGCACGACGAAGTCGCGTTCGGGCTCCAGGCCCGCTCGCCGCAGATGATAGGCACCGGATAGTCCGGCCTGTCCGGCGCCTATCACGACCACGTCCACTTCACGTGCTGTACCGACCCCAGAGTTGTTCACGCTTCTACCAACTCTTCGGGAGGTGCGGATCTTCCCCGTTCAGCGACCCCCGGCTATCAGCAGCGGGGCACCGCCGGGCGCGGAGGCCGGACGCCCGTTCGCCGCCGGAACCCTCAGCAGCGGCGACGCCGGTACGGTCGACAGCAGACCGCGTGCCGCCAGCTCAGGCGTCACGCCCTCCCCGAACCAGTACGCCTCCTCCAGATGCGGGTAGCCGGAGAGCACGAAGTGGTCCACCCCGAGTGCGTGGTATTCCTCGATCCGGTCCGCGACGTCCGCGTGACTGCCGACCAGTGCCGTCCCGGCACCGCCTCGCACCAGACCGACGCCCGCCCACAGATTGGGCGAGATCTCC
Organism: Streptomyces sp. NPDC058231; assembly: GCF_042882275.1. Classification (NCBI taxonomy): domain Bacteria; kingdom Bacillati; phylum Actinomycetota; class Actinomycetes; order Kitasatosporales; family Streptomycetaceae; genus Streptomyces; species Streptomyces sp. NPDC058231. Next base: position 73,175 of record NZ_JBHVWN010000009.1, read on the forward strand.
AGCTCGTCCCGTGACCCGCCGTGCAGGGCCAGCATCCGCTGCTGCCCCACCGACTCGCTCCGCCCCAGCGCCTGCTGCGCCGCGGCGATCGTCTCGGGATCGAGATCACCCAGCAGCCGGTCCGCCGTCGCCCACGCCTCCTTCGCCGAATCGCGCGAGATGGTGTGCAACCGGATCCCGAACCGGACCGTACGGCCCTGCTCCTCCGCGAGCCCACGGATCCAGTCGATCTTCTCCTTCACGGCTGCCGGCGGCTCGCCCCAGGTCAGATAGACGTCGGCGTGCGCGGCAGCCACCGGCCCGGCCGCCGCCGACGACCCACCGAAGAAGATCTCCGGCAGCGGGTCCGGCGGCAGCGCCGTCAGACCGCCCTCCACCTGGTAGTGCTCACCGTCGAAGTCGTAAGGACGCCCGCTCCACGCCCCCCGCACCACCGACAGGAACTCCGCGGTCCGCGCATAACGCCGGTCGTGGTCCAGATGGTCGCCGAACCGCCGCTGCTCGGTCGAGTCTCCGCCCGTCACCACGTTGAGCAGCAGCCGCCCCCGGGTGATCCGCTGGTAGGTCGCCGCCATCTGCGCCGCGAGCACCGGTGAGATCACCCCCGGGCGGAACGCCACCAGGAACTTCAGCCGCTCGGTGTGCTGCGCCAGCGCCACCGTCGTCAGCCAGGCGTCCTCGCACCAGGTACCGGTCGGTGTCAGTACCGCCTCGAAGCCCAGTTGCTCGGCCGCCTTGGCGATCTGCGCCAGGTACTCGATGTCCGGCGCCCGCACCCCGCTCACCGGAGTGATGCGGTCCCGCTTGATTCCGCCGTCGGTGTAGGCGTGCCGGTCGACGAGCGTGCGGCCGTCACCGCCCGTGGGCAGGAACCAGTGCAGATGAACAGTCATGACGAGGCCTTTCCGTAGGAGCGCGGTGCTGCCGATGACGCGGGCAGATTGCGGTTGAACCGGGTGTCGACGTAGTCCTTGAAGGTGAACCGGCGAGGAATGAGCTTCAGATCGGCGAAGGTGTCGGCGATCGCCTGCTCCGACGCGACCGCCGCCGGGTCGACGGCGACAGGAACCCGCGTCCCGTAACTGCGCTTGACCGCGTCGTACGCCACGGCGTACGGCAGGCCGGTCTCCTTCGCCCAGACCTTCGCCCATGCCGCCGGGTGCTTGAACACCCAGCCCTGCGCCCGCTGCAGACGGACCAACAGGTCAGCGATCGCCTTGGCCTTCCCTGCATCCTTCAGCGCGGCGGGCGAGGCGACCTGGAACCCCAGGCCGTTCACGATCCCCTCACCCGTCGTCAGCACCCTCGCCTTTCCGCTCCGCAGGATCTGCGAGGTGTACGGGTCCCAGATCGCCCAGGCGTCGACCTTTCCCCGGCTGAACGCGGCCAGCGCATCGGCGGGCTGAAGGTAATTCAGCTTGACGTCGGAGATGCCGAGTCCCGCCTTCTTCAGCGAGGCGACGAGCTGGTAGTGGGCGGAACTGCCCTGGGCCACCGCGATCGACCTGCCCTTGAGCTGTGCCGTCGTCTTCACCGGAGAGTCCTTCGGGACCGCGATCACCTCACCCGCCGACGAGCCGTGGGTGGCGCCCACCACCACGATCTTCGAGTGGGCACCCGCGGCGAAGACCGGCGGTGTGTTGCCGACCCCTCCGATGTCAACGGCCTCGGCGTTCACCGCCTCCAGAAGCGGCGGACCGGAGCTGAAGGTCGACCATTTGATCCGGTAGTCCAGATCGTCGAGCTCTCCCGAAGCCCGCAGAATGGCCTCGTAACCTCCCTTCTGGTCGCCGATGTTGAGCGTGACGCTGCCCTTTCCGTCGGTGCTCTCCGCAGTGGAGGCGGACGAGGCGCCACCGCAGGCGGTGAGCAGCAGGGCAAGCGGCAGAAGCAGAGCGGGCAGGGTGCGGCGCCTCATGACAGGCCTCTCTTGTCGAACGTCGGACTCATCAGGAACAGGCTTGGATCAGGCGGCCTTGACGGGAGCCGGGGCGGTCTCGACCCCGAGCTCGGTCAGCAGCCGGGCACGCAGCGCGGCGAATTCGGGACCGCCCACGGTGCGCGGACGGTCCAGGGCGACGGCTGTCTCGTACGCGATCGCCCCGTCCCGCATCACCAGCGCGCGATCGGCCAGCAGCAGTGCCTCGTCCACGTCATGCGTGACGAGCAGCACCGCACAGCCGCGCCGCTGCCAGAGCTCGGCGACCAACTGCTGGGCCTTGATCCGGGTCAGCGCGTCGAGCGCGCCGAACGGCTCGTCGAGCAGCAGCAGATCCGGCTCGCGCACCAGAGCCCGCGCCAGCGAAGCACGTTGGGCCTCGCCACCGGAGAGAGTCCTGGGCCAGGCACCCGAGCGTTCACCGAGCCCGACTTCCGCCAACGCCTGTTCCGCCACGGCGCGTTCGGGCTTGCCCGGCAGCCCGAGCACCACATTGCGCCAGACGCGCTTCCACGGCATCAACCGAGGCGCCTGAAAGGCGACGGCCCGCCGCTTGGGTACCAGTACCGTGCCCGTGATCTCCCGGTCCAGCCCGGCCAGCACGCGTAGCAGTGTCGACTTCCCGCAGCCGCTGCGCCCCAGCAGGACGGTGAACTCGCCTGCGCGCAGGGTCAGATCGAGCCCGTCCACAACGTTCCGGCCGTCGAAGGAGCGGGTCAGCCCTGTCACCTGTACGGCGGCGTCGGTGGCGTGGGCACTCACTGGCCCGTGAAGGTCGGTCGCCATTGCAGCAGCAGCCTTTCGAGTGTCCGGACGATGACATCGGCGGTGAGGCCGAGGAAGGCGTAGACGACCAGGCAGACGACGATGACGTCGGTGCGGAAGAACTCGCGTGCCTGGTTCATGAGAAAACCGATTCCGTCATCGGCGTTGACGGACTCGCCGAAGACCAGCGCCAGCCATGCGGTGGCGAGCGAGTAGCGCAGCCCGGTCATCGCCCCTGGCAGTGCACCCGGCAGCACCACATGCCGGATCAGCCCCCAGCGGCCGAGCCCCAACGACTCTCCTGCTTCGATGAGTTGCTGATCGACGCCGCGGATTCCGGCGTACACGTTGAGGTACAGGTGGAAGGCCACGCCGAGTGCGATGAGCGCCACCTTCGGGGCCTCGCCGATCCCCAGCCAGATGATGAACAGCGGGATCAATCCGACCCAGGGAACGGTGCGCAGCATCTGCACGGTGGCGTCCACCAGATCCTCGCCGAGCCGGGAGAGTCCCGAGATCAGTGCGAGCGTGGTGCCGACGACGCCCCCGAGCAACAACCCCACGGCGACCCGCTGGAGCGAGATGGCCATCGCGGACGGCAGGGTCCCGTCCGCTATCAGATCCGATCCGGCGCGGGCGATGGTGCCGGGGGAGGCCAGCACGTCGGGATGCAGCACACCTGTGGCGCTGAGCACCTGCCACAGCACCAGGAGCAGGACCGGCCCGATCGTGCGCCGTAGCGGGCGGGGCACCGTCCGCAGCCGCGAGCCTCGGGCGGACACCGGGACCACGGGTTCCAGGTCGACCGCCCGGCACACGGAAGGTGTGCGTATTTCATCTGATATATCCGGCGGGGCGGGGGCATGGCCAAGGGGCATGAGAGCTCCACGAGCAGTCCACGGACAGAAAGGAGACACGCCTCGACGCCCTGTCAGGGACCCGTCATCACACGGGAACTACGACACGGGAAGCGCGAGGGAGGGCGTGGCGGGGCGCACGCGACAGCGGGTTGGTTCGCGGCCGGGCAGGACGGGGAGAAGCCCGCCGGTCACCGGCGGCACATGGCTGAGAGAACGTCAGCAGCCGCGACAACAGGCGGCGGAGGCCACCCGCAGCAGGTCGATGTGACCGCGCGAAGTGAGCAGAGCTGAACGGAACATGCCGCCGAACGTAGCGAGGCGCACCGGAACGGGTCAATGGCGTCTCGGCACGTGGACGCCCCATCGTGCGCCACGAGCGAGAAGATGGAGGCATGTCCGACAACTTCGCTACCAGCGTTCTGAACATCACCACGGGTACGAGCGAGACGGTCACCGACCTCACGCACGACTGCGAACAGTTCCTCGCCCGCGCCGCCGGAGGCCGGGACGGCCTGCTCAACATCTTCGTGCCCCACGCCACCGCGGGGATCGCGGTCCTGGAGACCGGTGCGGGCAGCGACGACGACCTCCTCGCCACCCTGCACACGCTGCTGCCCGCCGACGACCGCTACCAGCACCGCCACGGCAGTCCCGGCCACGGCCGCGACCACGTACTGCCCGCCCTCGTCCCACCGCACGCCACCCTGCCGGTGATCGCCGGACGACTCGAGCTCGGCACATGGCAGTCGGTGTGTCTGGTCGACACGAACATGGACAATACGGACCGGCAGGTGCGGCTGAGCTTCTTGGGCTGACCAAGATCGCTCGCGGAGGTCCTGCCGCCGATTCTCAGTACTCTGCACGCTTGAACGGCGAGCGACTTGCACGGTACGGTCGCCGCCGCGGTGGACCGGCTCGGCCGCAACGTGGTCGACTGCCTGAACACCGGCTACAAGATGAGGGACGAGAAGAAGCTGCTCGTCACGTACGGACGCGACGGACGATATCCGCCCGTATCGCGTCCGGCGGGCAGGTGCCTACGCGGTCACTCCGGGGCGCGCATCGATCGGTCCTTGACCCGCCTCCGGGGCCCGGGGTGCACCTTGAAGCATGGGCATTGCCGTAGCGTGATTGCCTGCCGCATGGAATGTCCATGTGTCCGGTCGGCCCGTGCGAGGGATTCCGGTGGCGAGCGATGGGACCGTGATGAGCGAACTGACGAAGCCCAGAATCGTGGTTCCGGAGGGTGTCGCGACCACCGAGTTGACGATCCGGGACCTTGTGGTTGGGGATGGAGCCGAGGCGCAGCCGGGCAGGGTCGTCCAGGTTCACTATGTAGGGGTCACGTTCGCGTCCGGAAGGGAGTTCGACTCCTCCTGGGAGCGTGACCGGCCGTTCAAGTTCGCCGTGGGCGGTGGCAAGGTCATCAAGGGCTGGGACCGCGGGGTAAGGGGAATGAAGGTCGGCGGCCGGCGCGAGATCATCGTTCCCCCGCGCCTCGGCTACGGCAACCAGTCACCCTCGCCGTTGATCCCGGCGGGCTCGACGCTGATCTTCGTCGTGGACCTGCTCACGGTGGTGGGCGGGCCCGCCGGAGCGAGGCCCGGCTTGACCGGCTCGGCCTGAACCTGGCGCTTCTGAGGGGCTGGGGGCCCTGTCGCTCCCACGTAAGGACAGATGCACTCATCGACAGACACCTCCTCAACCCATGGAGCGTGAGGTGACGGCCTGCCAAGGGTGTGCCCGGTCTCGGATTCCGGCACATGGAGACCAGCAGGCGGACTGGCGTCGGCCTGGTCGAGACGCTCGGGCCTACGCTCGGCCTGGATGGGGGGATCCCGAGACGATGCTGCCAGCAGATGCGTCTGCTCCCGGGCGATCAGCCGGCCGACAGCGGCACATGGAGCGCCACCGTCGAATACCTGGCATCTGGCCACAATCTGAGGGGGATCGGCCGCTGCGCGGGAAGATGAGGAAAGTGGCTGACTGCGGCTGGCTGCACAGACGCCCCGACGGGAAGTTGGCTGGCGATACGGGCGATGCCGACGCCCTTGTCGTACAGGGCGAGGGCCTTGGGGAGCACCCGCTGAGTTTCCGGTTCGGCCTCAGTCATGGCTGCGGCAATCGGTGACATCGACCCGCAGTTGGGCACAGGCGAGCAAGGTGGGTCGGCTGTGCCAGAACAGGTCGGTGCGGGCCGACGGTTCAGCTCGACGCGAGTGTGCGCTGGTGATGGTCAGCGGCGGCCGGTGGCCAGGATGACGAGGAACTGGCCGCCGCCCGGCTCGATGTCGGCGGTCACCGGCAGCCCCGGTACCAGTCGGGAGAACCGGTCCACCAGCCAATCCGCCGCCTCCTGGGCGTCCCGCTCGGTCGGACAACGGCCCACCATCTCGCGGCCCCCCTTGCGCTCCAGCCTCCCGGCAACGGTGATCAGCGCCGCGGGTTCGACCACGTACAGGCGGTCCGGCCAGGCGATGACCACCTTGACCGCGCCCTTGCGGGTGTTGCATCCGCGGTGCGCGAGCCGCTCGGCGACCTTGGCCTTCCGGTCGGCAGTCCGGCTGTCGACGCTGGGCCCCCGCGGGTCGTTCACCGACTCGTCGGGGTCGACCGCTTCGTCACACACCCAGCACCGCCAGCCGTCGCGCTCGGCCACATCATCAAGGAGACTCATCCGAGCAAACTAGCCTGCCCGGCCGCCACCCCGCGCACCAGGGCCCCGGCAAGGTCTCCACACCGGCCGACAATGCTGCAACGCCTGGCAACCAGCGTCACCGATGCTTTGCCCTGTGTGAATGCCGATACGTTGATGGCCCACCAAGGTATCGAGGCGGTGGGCCCGAGGGTCATCAAGGCATCGACGGGGAACTCTGGTGGGCCTGGGCCGTCACCTTGATGACCAGGGGCACCGGAGGGTAGTGACGGCCCGCTGCGGCGTGGAGCTCGCGGTGGATCTGCTGGATGTCGTGGTCGCCGATAAGTGGGCATCGCGGACCGGGACGTCCAGCGTGACCCTGGCACGCTCCCCGGTGGGGTGCGCAAGGGCGGAGGCATGAGCGTCGGTGACGGTGCCGCTCGAGGTGGCCGTGGCTGGCACCGCGCGAGAGACGCAGACGCACATCTTGCCGGTGTCCGTCTTCTGCTCGTCGCTGAAGAACACGTCGCGATGGTCGACGCGACCCTGCAGGCCGAGCACCTTCACCTGGCACAGGTCGCATTCCCCCTTGCGGCAGTCGGACATGACATCGACGCCCGCTTCTTCCAGGGCCTCCAGCATCGACTGCCCGGCCCCGACCGTGGCCTCCACACCGAGCGCCGGTACGGAGACCACGAACTCCTCGGGCTCGTACCACCCGCAGTTGCCGAACGTCTCGTGGCGCCGATCGGCGGCGGGCAGTTCCCTCGCCTGTCACCTGCGGCGTACCGCGTCCATGAGCCGGATGGGCCCGCACATGTACAGCTCGGTCGGACCGGCGGCCGCGACTTCGTCGACCAGCCCCGCGGAGTCGAGGCTGGTGCCCTTCGGCGAGACCGTGCATGAACTCGGAGCCGCCTCGCGACCGAGGGGCGCGGTGGGCGCTGATGGTGAGCCTGCGACCATCCTCACCGGTGGAGACCACGGAGTAGGAGCGGGTGTCCTCGCGGCCCGCGCACACCCGCCCGATCGCCAACCGCAACGCGGCCGGCTCCTCACGTTCACTGCCCAGTCGCCGGGCGGCTCCTTCTGCAGGTCCAGTTTTCCGACACCCTGGCGGTGTGCTGGTGGGCCCGGCAGACCGTGGAGTCGACGTTCACCTCCCAAGTGATCAGGCCCTTCGCGTCGGCCTCGCCCTGGAGCTGGGTAACGATCCGCCCACGTGCCATCGCGCTGCATGACGATCGTCTGACCCACCCTGCAGTCCCCTGTCCCGCCCGCACCCCCCTCTGTCGTTGACCTGCACCCGTCTGACCTTTCTGCGCAGTCCCCCGAAAGCCCTGACAAAGCCCTGAACCGGCCTCCCTTGAATGTGACCCCCGCACCCCGGAGGCTTGAAGTCGCGGGTCAGCGTGGGCATTTGAGTGAGGCCGGACGCGTCATGCACCGCGGCTATGTCATGGTCATTACATGAACGGGGAGTAGCTACGCATGCACAGCACCTTGATCGTCGCCAGGCTGGAACCGGGCGCGAGCACGAACGTGGCCGGCCTGTTCGCCGATTTCGACGCGACCGAGATGCCGCACAGGATGGGGACCAGACGGCGCCAGCTCTTTCACTATCGGGGGCTGTACTTCCACCTCCAGGACTTCGACGAGGACAACGGGGGAGAGCTGATCGAGGCGGCGAAGACCGACCCCCGGTTCGTCGGGATCAGCAACGACCTGAAGCCGTTCATCGAGGCGTACGACCCGGCGACCTGGCGCTCACCGGCGGACGCGATGGCGACGCGGTTCTATTCATGGGAGGCGTCCGCGTGAGCGCGCGTCGCGTCGTCATCACGGGGCTCGAGGTTCTGGCGCCGGGTGGCGTGGGCGCCAAGAACTTCTGGAGCCTGCTGAGTGAGGGGCGTACGGCGACTCGGGGAATCACTTTCTTCGACCCTGCGCCGTTCCGCTCCCGCGTCGCCGCCGAGATCGACTTCGATCCGTACGAGCACGGCCTCACCCCGCAGGAAGTGCGCCGCATGGACCGGGCCGCCCAGTTCGCGGTGGTCGCGGCGCGCGGCGCGGTCGCGGACAGCGGGATCGAGTTCGCCGAGCTCGACCCGTACCGCACCGGCGTCACCATCGGGAGCGCGGTCGGCGCCACGACGGGCCTGGACGAGGAGTACCGCGTCGTCAGCAATGGCGGCCGGCTCGCCCTCGTCGACCACGCATACGCGGCACCGCACCTCTACGACCTCCTGGTGCCCAGCTCCTTCGCCGCCGAGGTCGCCTGGGCGGTCGGCGCCGAGGGTCCCGCCACCGTCGTATCCACCGGCTGCACCTCGGGCATCGACTCCGTCGGGTACGCCGCCGAGCTGATCCGCGAGGGAGCGGTGGACATCATGGTCGCCGGCTCGTCGGACGCGCCGATCTCCCCGATTACCGTGGCCTGCTTCGACGCGATCAAGGCCACCACCCCCCGCCATGACGACCCGGCCCACGCCTCCCGCCCCTTCGACGGCACCCGCAACGGGTTCGTGCTCGGCGAGGGCGCGGCCGTGTTCGTGCTGGAGGAACTCGACAGCGCCCGCAGGCGCGGCGCCCATGTCTACGCGGAGATCGCCGGGTACGCGACCCGTTCGAACGCGTACCACATGACCGGACTGCGCCCCGACGGCGCGGAGATGGCCGAGGCGATCAGCGTCGCCCTCGACGAGGCGCGGCTGCCCGGCGAGGCCATCGACTACATCAACGCGCACGGCTCGGGCACGAAACAGAACGACCGCCACGAGACCGCCGCGTTCAAACGCAGCCTCGGCGCGCACGCCTACCGCACCCCGGTCAGCTCGATCAAGTCGATGGTGGGCCACTCCCTGGGCGCGATCGGCTCCATCGAGATCGCCGCCTCCGTCCTGGCCATGGAGCACGACGTCGTCCCGCCGACCGCCAACCTCCACACCCCCGACCCCGAGTGCGACCTCGACTACGTGCCGCTCGACGCCCGCGACCAGCTCACCGACGCGGTACTCACCGTCGGCAGCGGGTTCGGCGGGTTCCAGAGCGCGATGGTGCTGGCCGAGCCGGAAAGGAAGCAGGTGTGAGTACGGCGACCGTCGTGGTGACCGGACTTGGCGTCGCCTCGCCGACCGGGCTCGGGACGCGTGAGCACTGGGCGGCCACGCGCGAGGGCCACAGCGGCATCGGCCGCCTCACCCGCTTCGACCCGTCCGGCTACCCGGCGAAACTCGCCGGCGAGATCACCGGGTTCACCGCCGAGGAGCACCTGCCGGGCCGGCTCATCCCGCAGACCGACCGGATGACCCGGCTCGCCCTCGCCGCCGCCGACTGGGCGCTGGCCGACGCGGGCGTACGCCCCGACGAGCTGGCCTCATTCGACATGGGCGTGGTGATCGCGAGCGCGTCGGGCGGCTTCGAGTTCGGCCAGAACGAACTGCGCAAGCTGTGGAGCCAGGGCAGCCAGTACGTGTCCGCGTACCAGTCGTTCGCCTGGTTCTACGCCGTCAACAGCGGCCAGATCTCCATCCGCAACGGCATGAAGGGCCCCAGCGGCGTCGTCGTCAGCGACCAGGCCGGCGGCCTCGACGCGGTCGCCCAGGCCCGCCGGCAGATTCGCAAGGGCACCCGTCTTGTCGTGTCCGGCGGCGTCGACGCCTCCCTGTGCCCCTGGGGCTGGGTCGCGCAGCTCGCCGGTGGCCGGCTCAGCACCAGCGAGGACCCCGCCCGCGCCTACCTCCCCTTCGACCGCGACGCCCGCGGCTATGTGCCCGGCGAGGGCGGCGCGATCCTGATCCTGGAGGCCGCCGAGGCCGCCCGCGAACGCGGCGCGCACTCCTACGGCGAGATCGCCGGGTACGGCGCCACCTTCGACCCCAAGCCCGGCAGCGGGCGCCCGCCCGGCCTGCGCAAGGCCGTTGAACTCGCCCTCGCCGACGCGGGCGCCCAACCCGCCGACGTGGACGTCGTGTTCGCCGACGCGACCGGTGACCCCGACCTCGACCGCGCCGAGGCCGACGTGCTCACCCAGGTCTTCGGCCCGCACGGCGTCCCGGTCAGCGTCCCCAAGACGATGACCGGCCGCCTCTACTCGGGCGCCGCCCCCCTCGACCTGGCCACCGCCCTGCTCGCCCTGCGCGACGGGATCGTCCCCGCCGCCGTCAACGTCAAGCTCTCCCCCGAGTACGACATGGACCTCGTCGTCGACCAGCCGCGCCGCCTCGGCCTGCGCACCGCGCTGGTCCTGGCCCGGGGATACGGCGGCTTCAACTCCGCCGTCGTCCTGCGGGCGCCCGCACCGCACTGACCGCCCCGCCCAGAAGGACCGTTTCCCCGCCGTGCCCGCATGCGCCCTCACGCACCCCGAATCCTCGCACGCGCCACCCACCCAGCCAGCCCCCACCGGAAGGACCTCCCCGTGTCTGCCGACCCGTTCACCCTCGTCGATCTCAAACGCATCCTCCTGGAAGCCGCCGGCGCCGAAGAGGGCGTCGACCTCGACGGCGACGTCCTGGACACCGAGTTCACCGCGCTCGGCTACGAGTCGCTGGCCCTCCTGGAGACCGGCGGCCTGATCGAGCGCACGTACGGCATCGCCCTCGACGACGACCTGCTGACCGACGCGCTCACCCCGCGCGCCCTCATCGGCGTCGTCAACGACCTGCTGACCGTCTCCCGCACCGTCTGAGAGGCCAACCATGACCACGACCACCACCGGCCGCGTCGCTCTCGTCACCGGCGCCACCAGCGGCATCGGCCTGGCCGTCGCCCGGCTGCTCGCCGTCCAGGGGCACCGCGTGTTCATCGGTGCCCGCGACGCGGAGAACGTCGAGGCCACCGTCAAGGAACTCGTCGCCGAGGGGCTCGACGTGGCCGGTACGACTGTCGACGTCCGCGAACCCGAGGCCGTACGGGACTTCGTGCGGGCCGCGCTGGAGCGGTTCGGGACGATCGATGTGCTCGTCAACAACGCGGGCCGGTCCGGCGGTGGCGTCACCGCCGATATCGCCGACGAGCTGTGGGAGGACGTCATCGAGACGAACCTCACCAGCGTCTTCCGGCTCACCCGCGAGGTCCTCACCACGGGCGGGCTGCGCCACAAGGACCGGGGCCGCATCATCAACATCGCCTCCACGGCCGGCAAGCAGGGCGTCGTACTGGGCGCCCCCTACTCCGCGTCGAAGCACGGCGTCGTCGGCTTCACCAAGGCTCTCGGCAACGAACTCGCGCCCACCGGCATCACCGTCAACGCGGTCTGCCCCGGGTATGTCGAGACGCCGATGGCGCAGCGGGTCCGACAGGGTTACGCCGCCGCCTACGACACCAGCGAGGACGCGATCCTGGAGAAGTTCCAGGCGAAGATCCCGCTCGGCAGGTACTCCACCTCGGAAGAGGTCGCGGGCCTGGTCGGATACCTCGCCTCCGACACCGCCGCCTCCATCACCGCACAGGCCCTCAACGTCTGCGGGGGCCTCGGCAACTTCTGACCAGGACCCACGACCATGACGAAGGAGCCCCGACCATGACAACCCGTGAGGTCGAGCACGAGATCACCGTCGGCGCCCCCGCGGCGGCCGTCTACCGCCTCATCGCCGACGTGGTGAACTGGCCCCGGATCTTCCCGCCCACCATCCACGTCGACCAGGTCGAGCACACCGGCGCAGAGGAACGCATCCGGATCTGGGCCACGGCACGCGGCGAGGCCAAGAACTGGACATCCCGCCGCACCCTGGACCCGGAGGGCCTGCGCATCACCTTCCGGCAGGAGATCAGCACCCCGCCGGTCGCCGCGATGGGCGGCTCCTGGATCATCGAACCCCTCGGCGACGACAAGGCCCGGGTCCGGCTCACACACGACTACCGTGCGGTCGACGACGACCCGGAAGGGCTCACCTGGATCGACGAGGCCGTCGACCGCAACAGCCGCTCCGAACTCGCCGCACTGCGCACCAACGTCGAAGCCGCCCACGCCGCCGAGGAGCTGACGTTCTCCTTCACCGACAGCGTCACCGTCACCGGCGCCGCCAAGGACCTCTTCGACTTCGTCAACGAGGCCGACCAGTGGGCCGAGCGACTCCCGCACGTCGCGTCCGTACGCCTCACCGAGGACACCCCAGGACTCCAGACCCTGGAGATGGACACCCGCGCCAAGGACGGTTCCACGCACACCACCAAGTCGTACCGCGTGACATTCCCCCACCACCGCATCGCCTACAAGCAGGTCACGCTGCCCGCGCTGCTGACCCTGCACACCGGCGTGTGGACCTTCGAGGAGACCGGGGAAGGCACCGTCGCCTCCTCCCAGCACACTGTCAGCCTCGACACCGACAACATCGCCGCCGTCCTCGGCCCCGAGGCGACCGTGGCCGACGTCCGGACGTACGTCCACACCGCTCTGTCCACCAACAGCCTCGCCACCCTCGGCCACGCCAAGGCGTACGCCGAGACGCTCGCGGGGGAGCGGGGCTGACATGCCTGACACGCAGGTCGTGGTCGTCGGCGCGGGCCCCGTCGGGCTGCTGCTCGCCGGGGAACTGCGCCTCGGCGGCGCCGACGTCGTCGTACTCGAACGGCTCGAAGAGCCCACCACCGAGTCGCGGGCCTCGACCCTGCACGCCCGCACGATGGAGATCCTCGACAGCCGGGGGCTGTGGGACGGGGCCGACAGCCCGGCGAGCGACTCGCGCGGGCACTTCGCCGGGATCCCGGTCGACCTGACACTGCCCGGCAGCCGGCCGGGGCTGTGGAAGGTGCCCCAGTTCGACACCGAACTGCTGCTTGCGCGCTGGGCCGCCGGGCTCGGCGCCGATGTGCGGCGCGGGCAGGAGGTGCGGGCGGTCACCGACACGGGCGCGTACGTCGAGGTCGAGACCGGCGACCACGTCGTACGCGCCGCCTGGCTCGTCGCCTGCGACGGCCAGGACAGCACCGTACGCCGCCTCCTCGGCGCGGACTTCCCCGGCCACGACGCGCGGCGCGAGCTGCTGCGGGCCGACGTCGCCGGGATCGAGGTCCCCGACCGACGCTTCGAACGGCTGCCGGACGGGCTGGCCGTCGCCGCGCGCCGGGCCGACGGGGTGACGCGCGTGATGGTGCACGAGCACGGCACGCCGGTGCCCGTACGGACCTGGCCGCCCGCGTACGACGAGATCGCGCGCGCGTGGAAGCGGGTCACCGGCGAGGACGTCAGCGGCGGCACCCCGTTGTGGGTGAACGCGTTCGACGACACGACCCGCCAGCTCACCCACTACCGGCACGGCCGCGTCCTGTTCGCGGGCGACGCCGCGCACCGCCAGCCCCCCATCGGCGGCCAGGCCCTCAACCTGGGCCTGCACGACGCCTTCAACCTGGGCTGGAAACTCGCCGCCGAGGTCACCGGCCGCGCCCACCTCGGCCTCCTCGACACCTACCACGCCGAACGCCACCCCGTCGGCGCTCGCACCCTCTCCGCCATCGAGGCGCAGGCGCTGCTGCTGTTCGGCGGCCCCGAGGTGGAACCCGTACGCGCCCTGCTCACCGAACTCATCGGCCACGAACCGGTCCGCGCCCACCTCGCCGCGACGATCGGCGGCCTCGACGTCCACTACGACGGCGTCGGCGCCCGCCTGCCGCACAGCACCGAACTCCTGTGCGCAGGACGGGGGTTGCTCCTCGGCCCCGCCGACATCCTGGGCGGCGTCCCCTACGCCCCCGCCGAGCACTGGACCCTCGTACGGCCCGACGGGCACGTCGTCTGGGCGGACCCGTCCGCCCCGCCGCCGCAAGAGGTGCTGACCCGCTGGTTCGGCCCATCAATGACGTAAGGAAACTCGCCATGCCCCTGATCTCGCCCGACGACGGCTACCTGACCGTCTTCAACCTCTTCGAGACGGACACCCGGCCCCTCCAGGACGACGTGCTCGACGCGATGCGCGACATCATCGACCACGCCGACTACCCCGGCTGGATCTCCTCGACGCTGCACTCGGGCGTGGACGAGCCGGGCACCGTCAACTACATCCAGTGGCGCAGCGCCGCCGACCTCCAGGCCCGGTACGAGGGCCAGAAGTTCCAGCGGAAGACTGTACCGCTGTTCCACAAACTCGCCCGGACCGTACGCCTGTTGAAGACCGAACTGGCCTTCACCCAGCACCACCCCGCGCTGGACCAGGGCATCGAGATCTCGCCGGAACGCGACGACTACACCGTCGTGATCGTCTTCGACACGCGCCCCGAGGACCAGAAGGACCTCCTGGAGACCCTCGCCACACCGGACGAGTGGATCACGACCGTGCCCGGCTACCGCTCGCACACCTACTTCCGGGGCGTGGAAGGCACATACGTCGTCAACTACGCCCAGTGGGACAGCAAGGAGGCGTACGACGCGTTCCACACCCTTCCAGAGGAGCAACGGCCGGCCGACATTCGTCAGGGCCGGGAGCGGGCGCGGTCCCTCGTCACCGGGCGGCAGGCCAACACCTACCAGGTGACACACTCCCGGTCGGCTCTGTCGGCGAAGGACTGACAGACATGGCCGACACCGACGTCATCGTCGTCGGCGCGGGACCGACGGGGCTGACGCTCGCCGGTGAACTGCGCCTGGGCGGCGCGCGCGTGACGGTCGTGGAGCGGCTCGCCGAGCCCACCGGACAGTCCCGGGGGCTGGGTTTCACCGCCCGCGCCATGGAAGCGTTCGACCAGCGGGGGCTGCTGCCGCGCTTCGGCACGCCGGAGACCAGCCCTGTCGGCCACTTCGGCGGGGTGCGGTTCGACTACACCGTCCTGCCGGGCGCCCACTTCGGGGCCCGGGGGATACCGCAGTCGCGCACCGAGGCGGTGCTGGAGGAGTGGGCGGTCGAACTCGGCGCGGTCGTCCACCGGGGGTGGGAGTTCACCGGGCTGGACGCCGGTGACTCGGCGGTGGAGATCACCGTACGCACCCCCGACGGGCCTGGGCGGCTGCGCGCCGCCTACCTCGTGGGCGCCGACGGCGGGCACAGCCCCGTGCGTGAGGCCGCCGGGATCGCGTTCCCCGGCACACCGGCCGCCCGTGTCATGTACCTCGCGGACGTGGTGGGCCGCAAGCTGCGGCCCCGGCCGCTCGGGGAGCGTCTGGAACACGGCATGGTGATGGCGGCGCCCCTGACCGACGAGGTCGACCGCATCATCGTCTGCCCCGACGGCGCCCCGCCCCGCGAGGACGCGGCGCCCGTCACGTTCGCCGAGGTCGCGGACGCCTGGCGGCGGCTCACCGGCGAGGACATCGCCGACGCCGACACCGAGTGGGTCAGCTCCTTCACCGACGCCACCCGGCAGGCGGCCACCTACCGCGCGGGCCGCGTCCTGCTCGCCGGGGACGCCGCCCACATCCACCTCCCGGCCGGCGGCCAGGGCATGAGCACCGGCATCCTGGACGCCGTCAACCTGGGCTGGAAACTCGCCGCCGAGGTCACCGGACGTGCCCACCCCGGCCTCCTCGACACCTACCACGCCGAACGCCATCCGGTCGGCGCCCGCCTGCTGCTGAACACCCGCGCTCAGGGCACGGTCTTCCTCGGCGGCCGGGAGTCCGACCCGCTGCGCGCCCTGTTCGCCGAACTCATCGCGTACGACGACGTCAAACGCCATCTCGCCGGTGCGGTGAGCGGTATCGACGTCCGGTACGACCTCGGCGGCGGCCACTCGCTGACCGGCGGGCGTGTCGCACACCGCGCCCTGGTCGGGCCCGCCGGGGAGACCAGCACCGCCCAACTCCTGCACCCCGCGCGCGGCGTCCTCCTCGACCTCGCCGACGACCCGGAGATCCGCACGGCCGCTGCCCCCTGGCACGACCGGGTGACCGTCACGACCGCCAAGCCGGCCGACGACCCGTACGACGAACTGGCCGGCCTGAACGCCCTGTTGATCCGTCCCGACGGGCACGCCGCGTGGGTGTCCGCCGCGCCCGGCGGCGAGGGGCTCACCGATGCCCTGCACCGCTGGTTCGGACCCGCCACCGACCGAAAGGCAGTACCGGCATGAGTGAAAAGACCCTCGCCGACCTGCGGGACAGGGCCGACCTCACCGCCCTCGCCGACCGCTACGTCACCCACCTCGACCGCGACCGGCACCGCGACGACTGGTTCGGCGCGGTCTTCACCGACGACGTCCACCTCACCTTCCCCATGGGCGAGTACAAGGGGATCGCGGGACTCACCGACTTCCAGGAGATGGCCCGTACGACCTTCGAGCGCACCCACCACACCGCGTCCAACTACTCCATCGACGTCGACGGCGACCGGGCCACGATCCGCGCGCACCTGACCGCCGTACACGTCCGCAAGGCCGCCGAGCCCGGCGTCCACTTCACCATCGGCGGGCACTACGAGGCCGGTGCGGTACGGACCGCCGACGGCTGGCGCATCGACCGGTTCGTCTTCGACCTGGTGTGGCACGAAGGGCAGGGCCCGCAGGGCGCGCCGGGACACTGACCTCGCGACTTTGCAGAGATCTGACGTACCGCGCAAAGACCTGACATCAGCGCGGCTTGTACCGCCCGACCGGCCCCAGCACACTTCAGATGGGCCTGTCGGTGTGTCCCGGTCGGACCCCACCGGCCGACCCCGCCGCCAAGGAGGAAGCTCCGCCATGCCCCCAGGCACCCGTGAACTGCCCCTGCCCGCACAGATGTTGCAGCTCGTCACCGCAGGATGGCTCGCCCAGGCGGTCAGTGCGACCGCCGAACTCGGCGTCGCCGACGCGCTCGCCGAAGGCCCCCGACCGCTCGCCGAACTCGCCGCCGCGACCGACACGCACGCGCCCAGCCTCTACCGGCTGCTGCGGGCCGGCGCCGATATCGGCCTGTTCGCCGAACACGACGGTCAGGTCTTCGAACTGACCGCGCTGGGCGACGCGTTGCGCGCCGACAGCCCGGTCAGCCTGCGCAACTTCGCGATCTGGACCGGACTGCCCGCCGAACGGCACGCCTGGGCCGGCCTCGCCGACGCCGTACGCACCGGGCACACCGCCTTCCCCGAGGTGCTCGGCAAGTCCGTCTGGGACTACCTCCGCGACCACCCCGACGTGCTCGGCGTCTTCGACCGGGCCATGACCGAGGCGTCCCGGCAGATCATCGCGCCGGTCGTCGCCGCGTACGACTTCGGGCGGTTCTCGACGATCGTCGACGCGGGCGGCGGGCGGGGCGCGCTGCTGGCCGCCGTCCTCGCGTCCGCGCCCAGGACGCGCGGGATTCTGTACGACCGGCCCGAGGTCATCGCCTCGGCCGGGCAGCCGCTGCGGGACGCCGGGGTGGCCGACCGGGCGGAGCTGGTCGCCGGGGACTTCTTCGAGTCCGTGCCGGGCGGCGGCGACGCCGTGATCCTCTCCAACATCATCCACGACTGGGACGACGAGCAGTCCCGGCGCATCCTGGCCAACGCGCGTGCCGCGCTGGCCGACGGGGGGCACGTGCTGCTGGTCGAGGCCGTGTTGCCGGACCGGCCTCGGCCGTCGCCGACGGTTTCCCTGATGGACCTCGACATGCTTGTTGTCGCCGGGGGACAGCAGCGTACGGCCGGTGAGTTCGAGGCGCTGCTGGCGGACTCGGGGCTCAAACTGACGCGCGTCGTGCCGGGTGGGCATTGCAGCGTGGTCGAGGCCGTACGGGTCTGACACGGGTGTGTGTCTCCGCTAACGCCCACCGAAATCCGTACCGAGGAAAGAAGCAGATGACAGAACAGCTCGCGCGCAAACTGTGGTTCGGGATCGGACCGGGGGTCGCCGTCGACGACGCGCCGGACGTCGTACGCCGGGTCGAGTACGCCGACCGGGCGGGGCTCGACTTCTTCGCCCTGTCCGACCACCCGTACTACGGCGACCGGCTGGAGGCGTACAGCACGCTCGGCCTGCTCCTCGGCCGGACCCGGACCATCACAGGCGTCACGACCGTCACCAACCTGCCGACCCGTCCGGTGCCGCTGCTGGCCCGTACCCTGTCGACGCTGTCCGCCCTCTCCGGGGGCCGGGTCGTCCTCGGCATCGGCGCGGGCGGCTACTGGGACGACATCGCCCGCTTCGGTGTCACCCGGCTCGGCCCGGCCGCCGCCGTACGTGCCCTGGAGGAGGCGATCGGCCTGGTGCGGGCGCTGTCCGACGGCCCGGCCCCGGTCACCCTGGACGGCGAGTTCACCCAGGTCGTCGGGCTCGACCCGACGCCGGTGCCCGCGCCGCTGGTCTGGACGGGGTCCGTGGGTCCCAAGTCCCTCGCGGTCACCGGGCGTTCGGCGGACGGCTGGATCCCCGGCAACGCGGCGGACTGGCACAGCGAGCGGTACCGCAGCTCACGGCCGCTGGTCGAGGAAGCCGCGTGCTCCGTCGGCCGTGACCCCGCGGGCATCGCGACTGTCTTCAACCTGCCGGCCCGCATCACCGACGCCCCCGTCAACGCCCCGCGCGACTCGTCCGGGCGGTGGCTGGGCGGTTCCGTCGGCCAGTGGATCACCGAACTGACCGAGGCCGTCCTCGAACACGGCGCATCCGGGTTCGTGTACTTCGCGTCCGGTGACCCCTCGGGCCAGGTCGGCCTCGGGCGGTGGGCCGAGGAGATCGTGCCGGCCGTGCGGGAGGCGGTGGCCAAGGGCTGACGAACGAGGACTCGCCCGCTGTCCCGAGCCCCCACCCCCCTCGCCGTTTCCTCTCGCCGTTTCCTCCGAGTTCCTTCGAGACCCGAGTAGTTCCTTCGAGAAAGGTCCTGAGATGCCCACCAGAACCACCCGCTCGCGCCGTCGGCTTTGTCTCGCGGGCGCGCTGCTCGCGGTCGTCCTGCCCGTCGCCGCGTGTTCGGGCGGGGGCGGGGACTCGGGCGTTGCGAGTGACGGGGCGCCGCGTGACGGGGGGACGCTGCTGGTCGGGGCCGAGGCGGATCCGGGATGCCTGGATCCGCAGCAGACGGGGCAGATCAGCGCGATCGACGTCACCCGATCCGTGGTCGACTCGCTCACCGCTCAGGATCCGAAGTCCGGCAAGATCGTGCCGTGGCTGGCGAAGTCGTTCACGACCAGTGCGGACGGCAGCGCGTTCACGTTCGTGCTGCGCGACGGCGTCACCTTCAGCGATGGCAAGTCCGTCGACGCGGCGGCGGTGAAGGCCACGTTCGACAACCTGGTGAAGCTGCCGGCGAACGGTGCCCCCAGCTATCTGATCGGCTACCAGGGCACGACCGTCACCGACGCGCACACCCTCACCGTCAGGTTCGCGACGGCCAACGCCCAGTTCCTCCAGGCCACTTCGACCGTCGGCCTGGGCATCCTGTCGCCCGCGTCGTTCACGGCCTCGGCCGCCGACCGCTGCCGGGGCAAGTTCATCGGCTCGGGCCCGTACATCCTGGACCACTACACCACCAACCAGGAAGTCGTGCTGAAGAAGCGGGCGGACTACGCCTGGCCGTCGTCCCTCGCCACGCACAAGGGCGCCGCCCGCCTCGACGAGGTGAAGTTCACGTTCATCCCGGAGGCCGGCGCCCGCACCGGCGCCCTCTCCTCCGGTCAGGTCGACATAGCCAAGGCCCTCCAGCCCACGGACGAGGCCCAGTTCAAGGGCAACGGCTTCCGCGTCCTGTCGGCGCCGGGACCCGGGCTCGTACCGCCACTCTCCCTCAACCACCAGAGGATCCTCGCCGACCAGAAGGTCCGCGAGGCGCTCCTCAAGGGCATCGACCGGCAGGGACTCGTCGACTCCGTGTTCAGCGACTCGTACAGGCCCGCCACGAGCGTGCTGTCCTCGACGACGCCGTACTACGAGGACTTCTCCAACAGGCTCCGCTACGACCCGCAGGGCGCCAAATCACTGCTGGGCGGTGCGGGTTGGAAGGAGGGCAAGGACGGCATCCGCGAGAAGGACGGCAAGCCGCTCGCCCTCACCTGGCTGATCCCCGCGCCGATGCCGCCTGCGAACGAGGCCGTGCAGCAGCAGCTCCGGAAGATCGGCGTCGACCTGAAGCTGAAGGCCGTCACCCCCGCCGTCTACGTCGAGCAGCAGCAGAAGGGCAACTTCGACCTCACCGCCGTCGGTGTCACCCGCGCCGACCCGGACGTCCTGCGCAACATCTTCTACACCAAGAGCGCCAACCTCTGGCACCTGCCGCCGAGCGAACTCGACACCTACTTGGAGCAGGAGGTCGCGGCGACCGACGCGAAGACCCGCCAGACCGCGGTGTCCAACGCGGTCCGCTGGATCCTCGACCACGCCGACACCGTCCCGCTGTACGAGGGCGCCCAGGCCCACGGAGTCTCCGACAAGGTCAAGGGCTTCACGCTCGACGCCTCCAACCGGTTCGACCTGTACGACACCTGGCTGGGCTGAGGGAGGTCGACTGTGCACACGGCCCTGTACGCGGCCACCCGGACACTGCGCGCGGTGTTCGTCGTCTGGGCCGCCTTCACCCTCACCTTCGTCGCGCTGCGGCTGCTGCCCGGCGACCCGGTCGCGCTCATGCTCAGCGGGCGCGGCGGCTTCGCCGAACTGACACCGCAGCAGGTCGCCCAGGCGCGCGCAGAACTCGGCTTCGACCGGCCGCTGATCGTCCAGTACGGCACCACGCTCGCCGGCACGCTCCACGGCGACCTCGGCGCGTCCCTCCAGACCGGGCAGCCGGTCTCCCGCATGATCGCCGACGCGATCCCGCCGACCTTTCAGGTCGGCACCCTCGCACTGCTGCTCGCGCTGACCCTGGGCACGTTGCTCGGTGTCGCCGCGAACCTCACCGCGAGCCCTCTGCTACGCCAACTCCTGCGCTCACTCCCATCGTTCGCGGTGTCCCTGCCCTCCTTCTGGGTGGGGCTCGTCCTGATCCAGTTCCTCTCCTTCCGCTGGCACCTCTTCCCCTCCCTCGGCGACAGCGGCTTCGACAGCGTGATCCTGCCCGCCTGCACCATGGCCATCCCGGGAGCCGCACTCGTCGCCCAGGTCCTCGGCAAGTCCCTCCACACGACCCTCCAGGAGCCGTACGCCGACACTGTCCGCGCCACTGGCGCGGGCCGGGCCCGGCTCCTCTTCGGCCACGGGCTGCGCAACGCGGCCATCCCGGCCGCGACCGTCGCCGGGATGCTCGTCGGCTCGCTGATCGGCGGCGCGGTCGTCGTCGAGACGGTCTTCTCACGGCCCGGCATGGGCCGCATCACCCAGTCCGCCGTCTCCGCGCAGGACCTGCCGGTCGTACAGGGGGTGGTGGTAGTCGCCGCTCTGGCTTTCGCGGTGGTCAACCTGCTGATCGATCTGCTCTATCCGGTGCTCGACCCCCGCATCCGTGCCACGGGACGGCTGGTGACCGCATGACGACGCTGACTCGATCGCCCGTCGAACCGGTCCAGGAGCCCGCACGGCTTCGCCGCGTGTTTTCGGCCCCACTCCGCTCACCCGGCGTCACGCTCTCCGTCCTCGTCCTCGCGCTGGTCCTCGGCTGGGCCCTCGTACCGGACTGGTTCACCTCCCGCAGCCCCCTCACCGGCGTACCGGCGGACCGCTTCCGACCGCCGAGCGCCCAACACCTCTTCGGAACCGACCAGTTGGGCCGCGACATCTACGCCCGAGTGGTCCACGGCGCCGCCCTGTCGCTCCGCGCCACCGCCCTGGCCATCCTCATCGCCCTGGGCGGCGGAGTGATCCTCGGGCTCGTCGCCGGGTTCTTCGGCCGCTGGACGGACGCGGTCATCATGCGGGCCGTCGAGGTCACGATGTCCGTCCCGCCGCTCCTGCTCTCCCTCACCCTCGTCACCGCGCTCGGCGTGGGCACCGGCCAGATCGCCGTCGCCATCGGCGCGACCAGCGTCGCCGCGTTCACCCGAGTCATGCGGGCGGAAGTACTGCGCGTACGGGCCGCACCGTACGTCGAGGCCGCGATTCTCTGCGGCACGCGATGGTGGCGCATCCTCCCCCGCTACATCCTCCCGTCCGCCATCGGTCCCGTGCTGGCCCTGGCCGCCCTCGACTTCGGCCTCGTCGTCCTCGCCATCTCCAGCCTGGGCTTCCTCGGCTACGGCGAACCCCCACCGGCCCCCGAATGGGGCTCCCTCGTCGCCGACGGCCGCAACTACCTCGCGACGGCCTGGTGGCTGACCACTCTGCCCAGTCTCACGGTCACGGTCGTCGTCCTCGCGGCGAACCGGCTGTCACGGGTGCTCGAAGCGGAAGGGGGGCATCGGTGAATCCGGTGGAACCGGTGCGTGATCACGACTCGGCGGGGGTTCGGGGGCTTGCCGGGTACGGCAGTGACCCGGCGCCGGGGCAGGACCTCTCCGCTTACGGCTCGGCGGGCGACCGGGGGTCTCGTGCGGCGGCCGGGTACGACGATGGCGCGGCCGGGAGTCCCGGTGCTCGCGCCGCGGTTCCCCCTGTGGAGTCGGCCGGGGATCCGCTGCTGGTCGTGCGAGGGCTGCGGATCGGGTACCGCGCCGCGAGTGGTACGCACCTCGCTGTGGACGGGCTCGATCTGAGAGCAGCGGCCGGGGAGATCACCGCTGTGGTGGGGGAGTCCGGGTCGGGGAAGAGCAGTACCGCTCATGCGCTGGTCGGGCTGTTGCCGGCCGGGGGTGTGGTGCTGGGCGGTTCTGTCCTGCTCCAGGGCGAGGAACTGACCGGGCTCGGGGAGCGGGCGTGGCGGGAGGTGCGGGGGCGGCGTATCGGGCTGATCCCGCAGGACCCCGGCGTCAGCCTCGACCCGGTCAAGCCGGTCGGCGCGCAGGTCACCGAAGTGCTCCGGGTACACGGCCTGGCCACCCGCAGGGACGCCCCCGCCCGGGCCGTCGGCCTCCTTGCCGAGGCCGGACTGCCCGACCCGGCACAACGCGCCCGCCAGTACCCCCACGAACTCTCCGGTGGCATGCGCCAACGCGTGCTCATCGCCATCGCCACCGCCGCCCGCCCCCGCCTCCTCATCGCCGACGAACCCACCTCGGCCCTCGACGTCACGGTCCAACGCCAACTCCTCGACCACCTCCAGGAAGTCGTCACCACCACCGGCACCGCCATGCTTCTGGTCACCCACGACCTCGCGGTGGTCGCCGACCGGGCGCAGCACGTGGTGGTGATGTCGCAGGGGCGGGTGGTGGAGGCGGGGTCTGCCGGGCGGGTACTCGCGGACCCCGAACACCCTTACACACGCAAGCTGTTGGCGGACGCACCGACTCTCACGGCCCGGCCTCCGCGTGGCCGTTCCCACACGTCCGGCCCCGCTTCGGCGGATGCGCCCGGTGATGCGCCGCCGCTCATGGCCCGGCTTCTTCGCCGCGGCTCCCCCTCCCGCATGGCTGACCCCGCGTCAGCGGATGTGGTCACCCTCGCCGCTCGGCCTACCCCCAGCGAACTGGCTCCACCGGCCCCCCTGTTGAGCGTCACCGGTCTCACCCGGGCCTTTCCCGTCCGGGGGCCGGTGCTTTCAATACGTCGTACACGCACTGCCGTTGACGGGGTCGGGTTCGAGTTGGGCAGAGGGGAGACCCTCGGGGTGGTGGGGGAGTCCGGGTCGGGGAAGTCGACGACCGCGCGGATGATTCTCGGGCTGGAGCGGGTCGACAGCGGGACGGTGCTGCTGGACGGGGTCGATGTCACGACCGTGCGGGGAGCTGCGCGGCGGGCTCTCCATCGTCGTATCCAGCTTGTTTATCAGAATCCGTACGCCTCCCTGAACCCCCGTTTCAGCGTGGAGGAGTTGCTGACCGAGCCGTTGCGGAATCACGGGATCGGGAGCAGGGCGGAGTGGGGCGGGGAGGTGCGACGGCTGCTCGATGATGTGGCGCTGCCGGCCGGCGTGGAGCGGCGTAAGGCGGCCGAGTTGTCCGGGGGGCAGCGGCAACGAGTCGCCATCGCACGAGCATTGGCGCTCGGGCCGGAAGTACTGGTGTGCGATGAGCCGGTGTCCGCGCTCGACGTCACCGTTCAGGCCCGGATCTTGGAGCTGCTCGTCGGGCTTCAGGAGCGGCGTGGGCTGAGTTATCTGTTCATCTCTCACGATCTGGCCGTCGTCGCGCAGGTCAGTGACCGGATCGCGGTCATGCGCGGCGGCCGGATCGTGGAGAGCGGGCCAGCGGAGGAACTGCTGCGGGCGCCGCAACACCCTTACACGCGGGAGCTGTTGGCCGCCGTGCCGGGCCGCAGCGCGACGGAGGACATTCCATGCAGCTAGGGCTCATCACGTTCGGCAGTCTTCTGCCCGACCCGCTCACCGGTAAGACCCTCACCCAGCGCCAGCGGCTGCGGGACGTGGTGCGCGCGGCGGTGGAGGCGGAGGACGCCGGGTTCGCCTGGTACACCGTCGGCGAGCACCACTTCGGGGAGCGGGACGTCATCTCCTCGCCCGCGCTGGTGCTGGCCGCGATCGCGGAGCACACGTCGACGATCAGGTTGGCGACAGGGACCACACTCGTCGCCAACCGCGACCCCGTACTCGTCGCCGAGGACTACGCGCTCGTCGACCTGCTGTCCGGCGGCCGGCTCGAACTCATCGCGGGCGGCTCCTTCTTCCCCGAGCCGTACGCGGTGTTCGGCCAGTCCCTTGAGTCGAAGGCGGCGCGCAAACGGGAGAACACGGAGCTGCTGATCCGGCTGTGGACGGAGGAACGGGTCACCTGGCAAGGCGAGTTCAGGCCGCCGTTGGCTGAAGTCACCGTACAGCCGAGGCCGTTGCAGCCGAAGCCGCCGCTGTGGATCAGCGGCGGTGTCGGGGCGGAGTCCGTGCAGCTCGCGGTGGAACACGGGCTGCCGCTGGTCGTGGGGACCACCGCGCGTGAACCCGGCACGTTCGTACCGGTCTTCGACGCGTACCGCACCCTGTGGCGGGAGAGCGGACGCACCGACCCGCCCGGCAGGCTCGGCGCCGCCAGCCACGTCTTCGTCGCCGAGTCGTCCCAGCGGGCGCGCTCCGTGTGGGCCTCCTACATGAACAACTACCTGACCGTGAAGAAGCCCGGCACCACGCACTTCACGACCCCGCCGGACTTCGACACGTACATCGGCGACAACGGGCCCGCGATCTGCGGCAGCCCCGCCGAGGTCGTCGACAAACTGGGCTGCCTGCACGAGCTGTGGGGTCACGACCTGCACCTACTCGCCATCGACGTCGGCGGCATCCCGTACGCGGAGGTCCAGACGGCCACCGAACTGACCGCCGCCGAGGTCCTTCCCCAGGTCGCCGGTCTCGGGACCGAGGCGGTGGCCGGTGCCTGAGCTGCCGCCCGTGGTCGACGCCGGGTGGGTGCGCGCCCACCGCGAAAATCTCGTCCTCGCCGACGTCCGCTGGTTCCTGGACGGCCGCAGCGGCTACGACGCTTACCTCACCGGCCATCTGCCCGGCGCGGTGTGGGTCGACGTCGACACGGTCCTGTCCGCCCCGCCCGACGAGACCGGCGGACGCCACCCACTGCCCGAACCCACCGAGTTCGCAGGGGCGTTAGGCGCGCTCGGCATCGGGGATGCTACGACCGTGGTGGCGTACGACGCCGACGGCGGGCCGTACGCCGCCCGGCTGGTGTGGCTGCTGCGCCGCACCGGACGGCCCGCCGCCCTGCTCGACGGCGGGCTGACCGGATGGCCCGGCGAGACCGAGACCGGCGCCGTCGTGCTCCCCGAGGCGCGGCTGACGCCGGTGAAGTGGCCCCAGGAGGCGCTGCGGAGTGCCGATCAGGTCTCGGCGGGCGACGCGATCGTCCTCGACGCCCGCGCCGCCGACCGGTACTCCGGTGCGAACGTCCTCCCGACAGACGTCCGTTCCGGCCACATCCCCGGCGCCCACAGCGCCCCCTGGAGCGCGAACCTCACGCCGGACGGCACATTCCTGATGCCCGCTCAACTTCGCGAGCATTACCGTGCGTTGGGGGTCGAAGACGGCACCGACGTCGTCGTCTACTGCGGCAGCGGAGTCACCGCCTGCCACGACCTCCTCGCCCTCGAACACGCCGGCATCACCCGCACAGCCCTCTACCCGGGCTCCTGGTCCGCCTGGTCGACGGACCTGTCCCGCTCGGTGGCGACGGGCGTGGAGCCCGGGTAGGGGCCGGCGTTCACCAGCCCGTCCCGAACCTCGCCATCGGCTCGATCAACTCCCGCTCCTCGTACGCGAGATGCGACAGGAGCGTGTCTGTGAGCAGGTCCATCGCCGCCCGTAGCGCCTCCCGTCCCTTCTCGCCGCCCTCCTCGCGGACGAAGGCGACCAGTTCGCGGTCGATGTGCTCGATCACCCCGTGGATGGCGTGGTGTTCCTCGGTGAGCCGGTCCAGCACCTCGCCGAGCCGGGGGTCGGAGCGGCGCAGGTAGGGGAAGAGGTCCTCGTCCTCCCGGGTGTGGTGCATGGTGGTGATCCGGCAGTACGACGCGCAGTACGCGCCGAGCGTCCAGGAGCTCTGCCGCAGGCTCAGCCGCTGGATCTCCGACCGCGCGTCCCCCGGGGCGAGGGTGTCGGCCAGCACCTCCCGCACCACCTCGCCGAGCCGATCGAGATCGGCGCGGAGCTGGTCGTGCGCGGCGACGAGATTCCGGGCCGGCTCCTGCTCGCGACGCAGATAGCGCCGCTCCGGGTCGGCGGGCGGCCCGACGGGGCGCGTCGACTCGTCCCACAACCGCTCGGCGGACCGCCACGCCTTCGGGGGCGGGGTGGGCCGTACGGTCAGCGGATCCCCGGAGGGGGTGGCTCGGGGGCGGTTCGAGGCGAAGGTGGCCGGGACCGGGGCCCCAGCAACACCTGTACGCCGCCCGGCGACACCGTCCCGGCCGCCCGCCGCGTCCGCGACAGCCGTACGCTGCCCGGCGGTTGCCGCCCCGACGCCGGGCGCCGCGCCCGAGTTGTCCGCCGAACTCGGCTTGTTCGCCGCGCGCTTGCGTTCCTCCGTCACCAACTCCCTTGTCGCCGGTGCCACGTCCGTCGCGAACGCCTGGAGCAGGGCCGGTTGATGGGCGGGCAGCAGGAAGCTGCTGGTGCCGTGTTCCAGGGTGAGCGCGGCGAGTTGCTCGGGCCAGGCGTCAAGTGGGCCTTGCGGGAACCCGTCCGGCCCCGGTGAGAGGTTGTACAGTCGGCGGACCTCGGAGGGGTCGCGGCCGGCGGCGACCGCCGCCTCGTCGACGACCCGGTTACCTGCGGCGAGGCGGCCCGGCGGTACGTGCGGGACGCTGGGCAGCCAGCCGTCCGCCGTCGCGCCGGTCAGCTTCAGCATTCGGGGGCCGACGGCGCCGACCCAGATTCCGATGGGGTGCGCGGGTACGGGGCCTGCGGTGGCGCCGTCGAGCCCGTAGTGCTCGCCGGGTACGTGGACCCGGCGGCCCTCGCTCCACAGTGCCCGGATGACGTCGATGGCCTCGCGGGTCGCCCGCACCGCCTCGCCGGGGCTGCGGCGCGGTCCGCCGTCGGCGGCGATGGCGTCCCAGTACGCCCCGGCACCCAGCCCCAGCTCGACCCGGCCCCCGCTGAGCAGGTCCAGGCCGGCGGCGGTGCGTGCCAGCACGGCGGGCGGGCGCAGCGGGAGGTTTGCGACGTTCGGGAAGACCCGTACGCGAGTGGTGGACGCGGCGATCACCGCGAGCGCCATCCACGCCTCGAGCAGTTCCGGCCGGTACGGGTGGTCCGGCACGCTCACCAGATCCAGTCCCGCCCGGTCGGCGACCCGGGCCAGCGCCACCGCGTCATCGGCATGCCCCGCACTCGGCACCAGGACGGCACCGAAGAGGAGGTCGTGTCCGTAGTCAGGCATATGCGCGCGAACTCCTGTATAT
This sequence comes from Streptomyces sp. NPDC058231, assembly GCF_042882275.1. NCBI lineage: Bacteria > Bacillati > Actinomycetota > Actinomycetes > Kitasatosporales > Streptomycetaceae > Streptomyces > Streptomyces sp. NPDC058231. The sequence continues at coordinate 101,088 of NZ_JBHVWN010000009.1, forward strand.
CGGTACGGCGTTGTGGCAGCGGTGTCGGCGTCTCCCGGCAGGCGGGGCGGGCAGGGAGGCGACGACTGGCGGGAACGGCAAGGGGGTTGTGCTCGGAACACGTGAGGGGGTGCGTCCTGGTCCCCATGGCTCCGCCACGCCCCCTCCCCGCCGTGAAGCCACCCGCGCCGGGCCTCCGCATACCAACCCCCTCAAGCCGCCGACCGTGACCGCTCCTTACCCGGAGTCGCCGTCACCGGTGCCGGAGTCCTGCCCCAGAACTTGCCCGGCCCCGCCAGCGCGGCCAGCGTCGCGACGCCCAGGGCGATCGCCGACATGACGAACGCGGTGGTGTAGCCGGACTCGGCGGGTATCCGGGTGCCGGGGATCGTCTTGGAGACGACGATCGACGCGGCGAGCTGGGCGCCGAGGGAGCCGCCGATCGTACGCATGATCGTGTTGATGCCGGTCGCCTCGCCGGTCTGGCTGCGGTCGACCGCGCTGACGACGAGGTTCGCGAGGGCGGCGAAGGCGAAGCCGACGCCGATGCCGAGGACCCCGGAGCCGACGTACATGGTCCACTCGGTGTCGTGCGCGCCCGCGTAGACCGCGAAGCCGACGACGCCGATCAGGCAGGCCAGGACGAGCGGCAGCTTCCAGCCGACGGCCGCGCCGATGCGCCCGGCGAGGGGACTGGCGATCAGCATCGTCACGGCCATCGGCACCATGAACAGCCCGGCCTCGGTGACGGACGCGTCGAAGCCGTACCCGGCCTCGGACGGGGTCTGGGCGAGCAGCGGCACCAGCGTGAACGCGCCGTACATGCCGAACCCGATGATGAGCGCGGTGATGTGACTGGTCAGCACGGCGGGTCGGCGCAGCAGTTCGAGGTCGATGAGGGGCTCGCGGACCTTGCTCTCGGCGTATACGAACACCGCGAGCAGCACGAGGGCGGCGAGGAACAGGCCGACGACCCCGCCGGACGTCCAGCCCCACGACTTGCCCTCGCTGATGGCGAGCAGTAGTGCCACGACACCCGCGCTCAGCAGCACCACACCGGCCCAGTCGATGCGCCCGGGGTTGGTGACCGAGGACTCCTGGACGAACGCGGTGACGGCGGCGATGCCGAGCAGGATGACGACCAGTCCGAGCCAGAAGATCCAGTGCCAGTCGAAGGCGTCGACGATCGGGCCGGGGAGGACGAGCCCGACGCCGAATCCGATGCCGAACGTGGACGAGATCAGGCCGATCGCCACCGGCACCCGCTCGCGCGGGAACTGGTCGCGCACGATCCCGAACGCCAGCGGGAAGGCGGCCGACCCGACACCCTGCACCGCGCGCGCCGTGATCAGCAGGGCGAGCGAGTCGGACAGGGCGGCGAGCAGGGTGCCCGCGGCGAAGACGGTGAGGCTGGCGATCAGCACCCGGCGCTTGCCGAACATGTCGCCGACCCGCCCCAGCAGGGCCGTCGCAACCGACGCGGTGAGCAGGAAGGAGCTGAGCACCCAGGAGACGGCCGTCGTCGAGGCGCCGAACTCACGCTGGAGGTCGGGCAGCGCGGGCACGACCATCGTCTGCATCAGGGAGAAGGACAGGACGGCCAGGAGCAGGGCGGCGAACGGGGCGGCGGTGCCGCGCTGTGCGCCGGGGGCTGGTGTGTCGGTCATGGAGCGGTCCTCCGGGGACGGGCGCCTCGGTCCGCGGTTTCGGAGCACGGAATGAGCGCCGAACTAGTATCACCCTGGAATGATTACATGATGTCATCATCACGTCCAGTCACTGTATTCCCGTATCGTGAACGCATGAGCGAAACCCCTGAATCTGCTTCGGGCGCCACAACTCAAGACGGCGCGCCCCGCCCGCCGAGCCTGCTGGCGCTGCCGTCGTACCTCGCCGGGCACGTGGCGCGAATCGGCCACGACGCGCTCGTCGAGGCGGTGGGCCGGCACGGGCTGAGGCTGCCGCACTTCGCGACCCTGACCGCGCTCTCGGACTTCGGTCCGCTGCCCCAGCACGTGCTGGCCGACCGGCTCGACTTCCAGCGCAGCCACCTGGGCGGCTACCTGGACGCGATCGAGGAGCGCGGGCTGGTGCGCCGCACCCGCGACCGGTCCGACCGGCGCCGGCAACTGGTCGAACTGACCGGCGAGGGGGCCCAGTTGCAGCGCCGGCTGTGGCAGGTGGCCCAGGAGTCCCAGGACTCCTTCCTCGGCTGCTTCACCCCCGAGGAGCGGGACACGCTGACGACGCTGCTGCGCAGACTGCTGGACGCCGACGACCGGGCGCGCCTGAGAAATGCGCAACCGAACTTTGTAAAGACGATTCCGGGCGCCAAGTGACCGAAAACCGTTTCATACTGCTGCAACAGAAAATTCACTGGGACGGGATGGAACGTGCGGCCCGGGTTTCATAGAATCGTGCGTGAGTTTTGCTTCGTGCGACGAACATGACTTACGGGGGAGAGAGTATGACGCAAACGTCAGAGTTCTTGCGAGGGCCTCTTATACCCAACCAGCGCACCGAACTCCTGCCGGGCCCGGCGCCCGTCGCGGTACCCGGCACCGCAGGCTGGCGCATCCTGCTCGTCGAGGGTGACGCCTCCGCGGCCTGCGCCCTGGCGGAGGGGCTGCGCCGGCACGGCCACGAGGTGGCCGCCGTGGACCGGGGCAGCGTCGCCCTGGCCGCCCACGAGTGCGTGGACCTCGTCCTGATGGAACTCGAACTGCCGGACCTGGACGGCCTGGAGGTGTGCAAGGCCATCCGCGCCGTCAGCTGTGTCCCGCTGATCGTCGTCACCGAGCGCGGCTCGGAGCTGGACAGAGTCCTCGGACTCCAGGCCGGCGCGGACGATTACCTGGTCAAGCCTTACGGCTTCCGTGAGTTGATGGCCCGCATCGACGCGGTCATGAGGCGTGTGCGCGTCCAGAGCGGGCAGGGCCGGGCGATCGACCACGGTCCGCTGCACATCGACGTGAACTCCCGCGAGGTCTGCGTGGATGGCCACGGCGTGGAGCTGACCCGCAAGGAGTTCGACCTCCTCTGCCTGCTCGCCTCCCACCCCGACACGGTCATCTCGCGCAAGCGCCTGCTCCAGCAAGTGTGGGGCGATTCCTGGTCCCGGCGGACCGTCGACACCCACGTCAGCAGCCTCCGCAGAAAGCTCGGCGGCAGCGACTGGGTCGTCACCGTACGCGGCGTCGGATTCCGGCTCGGGCACGCCTGAATTTCTTCACGGCAATACGAAGAGCTACCTGCGGTCTTCTTCTGCCGTAATTTTTGTCGCCGCAGCGAATAGATCGAGGCGACCACCCGAAAATCACTCGCGTGGTGCCGGACCGGAAAACGGATTCCGATACCACCGCGTTTTCCGACCCCCTCTCGGGGGCGGACTCCGATTCCCACCGATGGAAGCGAGTCGCGGATGTCTCACACGCATGAGCCCCCCGTCGTCGTCGCCGGCGCAGGCCCCACCGGGCTGCTGCTCGCCGGTGACCTCGCGGCGGCCGGCGTCGACGTCGTCGTACTGGAGAAGCGCCCGAAGGGCATCAGTAACCTGACCCGCGCCTTCGGTGTGCACGCCCGGACCCTCGAACTCCTCGACGCCCGGGGGCTCGCCGACGAACTCGTCCTCACCGGCCAGACCATCCGCGAGCTGCGGCTGTTCGGGGCGGTGCCGTTCGACATCGGCGCGCTGCCGTCCCGGTTCCCCTTCCTGCTGGTCACCCCGCAGTACGAGGTGGAGAAGCTGCTGCTGCGCCGGGCCCTGAAGAACGGCGCGGTCATCCGGTACGGCACAGAGGTCGCCGGTCTGGAGCAGGACGGCGACGGCGTCACTGTGTCGGTGCGGACGGAGGCGGGCGGCGCGACCGTACGGACCGGGTATCTCGTCGGCGCCGATGGGGCGCGCAGTGCGGTGCGGGAAGCGCTCGGGCTGCCCTTCCCCGGCAAGGTGGTGATCCGGTCGGTCGCGCTCGCCGACGTGAAGTTCACCGAGGAGCCGCCCCTCGTGGTGCGGGTGCATGGCACCGGTGGCGCGTTCGGTTTCATCGCTCCCTTCGGTGACGGCTACTGGCGGGTCGGTGGCTGGGACCGCGCGCACCGGGGCGAACCCGACGACTCCCCGGTCGAGTTCGAGGAGCTGCGCGAACTCATCGAGCGGGCCTTCGGCTCCGACTTCGGGATGCACGACCCGCGCTGGCTGTCCCGCTTCCACAGCGACGAACGCCAGGTCCCGGACTACCGCGTCGGCCGCGTCCTGGTGGCCGGCGACGCCGCCCACCAGCACTCCCCGGCCGGCGGCCAGGGTATGAACACCGGCCTCCAGGACGCCGCCAACCTCGGCTGGAAGCTGGCGGCGGTACAGAACGGCCGGTCCGCCGACGCCCTGCTGGACAGCTACCACGCCGAACGCCATCCCATCGGCAAGGCGGTCCTGCGCAGCAGCGGCCTCAACCTGCGCCTCGCCATGGCCCACAACCCGCTGGAGATCGCCCTGCGCACCGTACGCAAGCTGGTGGTCACCCATGTACGCCCGGTGACCCGGCAGGCCGTCGGCGAGATCACCGGCATCGGCTTCTCCTACCCCGCCCCGAGAGGCGCGCACCCCCTGACCGGCAAGCGCGCCCCCGACCTGGAGCTGGACCGAGGGCGCCTGTACGAGGTGCTGCGCGAGGGGCGTTTCGTGCTGGCCCTGCCGCCGGGTACGGAGGCCGGCGGGCTTGCCCGGGACGGGCTGGTCGTCGCCCACCGCACCGGCGGCGACGAGGCGCTCCTGGTCCGCCCCGACGGCTACTACGCCTGGGCGGGAGCGCCGCAGGTCCCCGTCATCGAGGCGGGCATCGCCCCCTGGACGGGCTGACCGGACCTGGCGGACCGCGTCAGAACGGTCCGCCGGGTCCGGCCGTACGCAGACCATCCCGGGCCCTCAGCGCGGCGGCAGCGGCGAGAGCGTCGGCAGGTGGGCGAGGAAGCCGCCGTCCACGGAGAGCACCTGCCCGGTGATGAACGAGGCGGCCGGGGAGGCGAGGAACGCCACCAACTGGCTCACGTCCTCCGGAGTGCCGAGGCGCGGGATCAGGTTCGCGCTCTGGAACATCTGCTGCACCGGCACCGGCATGTCCGCGTCCAGCGCCGGCGTGCGGACCAGCCCCGGCGCGACCGCGTTGCAGCGGATGCCGTCCGCGCCGTACGCGGCGGCCACGAACCGGGTCAGCGCGATCAGCCCGCCCTTGGAGCTGCCGTAGGCGACCATCACCCGGTCACCGGACAGGCCCTGGCCGCTGGTGATGTTGATGATCGATCCGCCGCCGCGCTCGATCATCACCGGAACCGTGTGCTTGCACAGCAGCATCGGCCCCCGCAGATTGACCGCGAGGACCTGGTCCCACAGCTCCACCGACATGGACACGACGTCCCGGTCATGCCGGATCGCGGCCGTCAGCGCCGCGTTGTTGTCCAGGACGTCGATGCCGCCGAAGGTGTCGACGGTGAAGTCCACCAGCCGCTCGACGCTCGCCTCGGAGGATATGTCGACGCCGTGCCCGACCACCGAGAGCCCCTGCGCGGCCAGCTTCTCGGCGGCCGCCTTCGCCGTGTCGTCCGCGACGTCCGCGAGGACGACATGCGCCCCCGCGACCGCCAGCGCCTCCACCGTCGCGACGCCGATCCCTCCCGCGCCGCCGGTGACCACGGCCACCTTGCCGACCAGGGACTGCGTTCCGTTCGTCATCGGTCAACGACCTCTCGTAGCCAGGCGGACGTGCGGGGAAGCGGCGCTGTACGGTCGTTTCGGGTGGCCGGAAAGGTCAGGCGGAGGCGCCGAACAGCTCGCCGAACCGCCCGAGCAGCAGGTCGGCACCCTTGTAGGCGGAGGTCTCCGCCGCGCCCAGCACGACCGGACCGTCGGGGCCCGGCACCTGCGAGGCGCCGCCGGTCGAACCCAGCGGCACGAGCACCGCGTCCGGCCCCGGCCGGTAGGTCTGCTCGACCGGGCGCCCGGCGGCCAGCGCCCTGATGTTGGCCGCGACCGTGACGGCGTGTTCGGTGGCCGCCTTGGACCGCTTCGGCTCGGGCACGGCCGTGACGTCACCGACGGCGAACACGTTCGGCGTGCCCGCCACCCGCAGGTGCTCGTCGACCTCGACATGCCCGTCCGGGCGCCGGGCGGCGGCGAGTTCACCGGCCAGCATGTCGCTGAGCGGCTTCATGCCGTAGCAGCGGAACCACAGGTCCGCGTCGATCCGTATGCCCGCCTCGGTGGTGACCGAGAACAGCTCGCGCACCCCCGCAGGCGCCGACGGCGGGGCGCTCAGCGCGCTGCCCAGCTCCAGCCGCACGCCCCGCTCGGCCAGTTGCTCGCGCAACGCGCCGCGCAGCTCGGGCAGATAACGCCCGCCCAGCACGTCCTCGGCGGGGTCGACCACGATCACCTGCGTCTGCGGCCACCGCTCAGTGATCTCCCCGGCCAGCTCAAGCCCGACGGGACCGGCCCCGAGCAGCAACACCCGTGAGGAGGCGGCGAGTTCGGCCCGCGTGTTCGCGTGCCGCAGCACGGAGTCGGCGCTGTCCTCGGTGTCCGGCTTTGCCGGGTAGGGGTACGACGAACCGGTGGCGAGGGCGACGTAGTCCGCGTCGATGCGCGTGCCGTCGGCCGTGGTGACACCTCCCGCGTCCACCGCCACGGCGCGGTCGCGCACATGCCGGCCCCGGGTGAACAGCCCGTCGTACCCGAAATAGATCCGCTGGGCCCACTCCTCGTCGACCAGCCCGCGCAGGGCCGCCACCGCGTGGACGAAGGCGTCCTTGGGGTCGATCAGAACGACATCGAAGTCCGGGTCCAGCTCACGGGCCAGCGCAGCCCCTCCGTATCCGCCGCCGACGATCGCGACCGTGCTGCCCATACGTTGCGCTCCTTCTGCTCGCCGCGTCGGTACCAGCGGCGGAAGACAGGGCTCCGCCGACGCCCGGGAAGCCTAACCGGCGGCTTAGGTAAAATGCAATGTGCATGGCATTTAATGCCTGAAGCCAGACAGAGACGTCGAGGTGTCGCATGCCCCTGGCCTATGTGTACGACCGTTTCGGTGGACCGGAGGTCGAGCACTTCGCCGACCTCCCGCGACCGGTTCCGGGCCCCGGTGACCTGCTGGTCGCCGTACGCGCGGCCGGCGTCAACCCCGTTGACTGGAAACGCCGTTCGGGCCGCCGCCCGGCCGGGGCGCCCGCCGTCGTGCTGCCTGCCGTGATGGGCGGCGAGGCGGCAGGCAAAGTCGTCGCGCTTGGCCCCGGCACCACCGGCTTCGCCGTGGGCGACGCGGTCCTCGGCGGCCCGACGACAGGCGGGTACGCGCGGTACACCCTGCTGCCCGCGCGAGCGGCGGTCCGCAAACCGCCGGAGGTCTCCTGGACCGACGCCGCCGCCCTGCCCATCGCCGCCGCCACCGGCTACGGCGCGGTACGCCAACTTGCCCTGCCGCCAGGCGCGACGCTGCTGGTCACCGGAGTCGGGGGAGGTGTCGGCGTGGCCGCCGCGCAGGTGGCGGCGGGCCTGGGGCTGACCGTGGTGGGCTCGGCGGCCGAGGACAAGCGGGCGTTCGTCGAGGAACTCGGTGTACGGTTCGTCGCCTCCGGGCCCGGCCTCGCCGCGCGGATACCGGGCCGCGTGGACGGAGTACTCGACCTGGTCGGCGGAGAGGTCCTGCGCGAGAGCGCCGCGCTCCTGGCGGACCGTACGAAACTGGTGAGCGGCGCCGACCGGGACGCCGTCGCCGCACTCGGCGGCGCACCGGTGGGGCCGGTGCGCGACCCAGCGATCCTGGGCGCGGTCGTGGAACTGGTCCGCACCGGCGCCCTGGACCCGAAGGTGACGCACGTGATCCCGTTCGAGCGGGCCGCGCAGGCGGTCCGGGCCGTGGAGGGCGGACACGGCCGGGGCAAGACCGTCCTGGAGATGCCACCCTTGGCTTGAGAGCCCGAGCGGCGGACCGCCCCAGGAGCGAACGGCGGACGGCTCTTGAACCGAGTGGCGGACCGTTCTTGAACCGAGTGGCGGACCGTTCGACCCCCGAGTAAGTAAAATGCAACGTGCATAGCAATTTGGCCGACGGGCCACCCGATACACCGGAGGCTCCCCTGAACACCACACCCGCGGCCCCCGCCGACCCGGACGCGCTGCCACGCCCCGGCCGACCCGGCGGCAGAGCCGCGAAACGCCGGGCCATCACCCAAGGCGCGCGTACCGTCTTCGGCCGCGAGGGATACAGCCGCACCAGCATCGAGGCCATCGCCGCCGAAGCCGGGGTGTCCACCCGCACGATCTACAACCACTTCCAGGGCAAGGATCACCTCTTCTCGGACGTCGTCCACGACAGCGCCAGCCAGGTGGCGGACGCCTTCATCGCGACGGTGGCCGAACAACTCGCCGGCACCGACGCCCGCGCCGACCTGATCGCCCTGGGCCGCGCCCTCGTCGGCCAGCGCACCCAGTTCCCCGACCACTTCGCGATGATCCGGCAGATCAAGGCCGAGGTGCAGCACTTCTCGCCCGCCCTGATCGACACCTGGCAGCAGGCAGGCCCCCTCCGTGTCCAGCACGAGGTTTCCCGGCGCCTGTCCCAGCTCACCGACGCCGGCCTCCTGCACATCTCCAGCCCCGCCCGCGCCACCCTCCACTTCGTCGCCCTGGTCAACTCCGAGATCACCATCAGCCCCTACGCCAGCCGCGCCCCGAGCCCGGCACAGGTCCGTGCTTGCGTCACACGCGCGGTCGACGCGTTCCTGCACGGCTACGGGGGCGCCGCCGGCACGGACTGAGCGCATCTCCACCACGTCTCCAACGGCGGGCACCAGCCTCCGGGGTGCGGCCGGGAACGGCCGGGCCGCACAACCAGTCGACGCGGAGGCGGGTACGGCACACATGGACCCCGAGGAGTTCCGCGGATTCTTCGGAGCGATCCCCGCAGCGGTCGCGGTGGTGACCACCGTCGAGGCCGGCGACACGCCCAGAGGGCTCACCTGTAGCGCCTCCTCCGCGGTCTCCGCCGAGCCGCCCCTGCTGCTGGTGTGCCTGGACCGGCACTGCCGCACCTGTCGGCCCTGCTGTCCCGACGGGCGTTCGTCCTGCACCTGCTCGCGGAGGACGGCGCTGACACCGCCCGCGTCTTCGCGGGCCGCTCCCCGGACAAGTTCGCGCAACTGCCGTACCCGCCCGGCCGGCCGCCGGGCTGCCCGTCCTGGAGCGCGGCATTTTCGCGCACACCGAGTGCATGCCGGCGCACAGCACGGAAGCGGGCGACCACCGCCTCCTCATCGGACGGATGGACGCGGTACGGGTGCGCCTCCCCGCTGGCCGGTGCTGCACCAGCGGGGGGTCTTCCATGCCTCGCGGAGGCGGTTCGGGCATGACAGGCGGGGAGCCTGCCTCGCCGCCCGGTTTCCAGGAAGCCGCCGCGAGGTGGCCCTCGCCTGGGGAGCCGCCTGCGACCAGGCCGAGAAGGGTCGCACGGCCGTGCGGCTGAGCCTCGCGGACGACCAGGTGCGACGTGACCGGGAAGCCGCCGAGGCCGAACGCGACCGACGGCTCAGGGAACTGGGACACGAGGCGGATCAACGCCGTACCGAGGTCGGAGCTCGGGCCGATGCAGCGTCCGAAACTCCACGCACGCCGGTGGTCCACTCCCACCAGGCGGCTTCCCTGGCCCGGGCCCGGGCCTCCGGGAACGGCCTCGGCATACGGGTCGTCATACCAGGGGAGTGGGATGGCGCCACCGCTCTCGGCGTAGGCGATCTTCTCGCGCGGGCGGATCGGGCGGTTGAGACGGACCTCCTGCCCGACCCGGGCTCCGTGCCGGCCGACCGGGACGAGGCCGCGAAAGAGGCGCTGCGTGCCCTTGACGCCCTGATGCCCCTGACCCCGTGGCGCACCGCCACCGTGCTCAGCCGTGTGTTCCCGGCGGTGACCGCCGGCATGCTGGAGCACGGCCTTCGCGCGGAACCCCGGATGGATCGGCGCACGTGGTGTGAACTATCGGACAGCGGCCGTAGCTACGTACGGCGACTCAGCCATGGCGACTACGGGATCCAGTTCGTCCGGGCCCTCGCCCGCGAGGCGTCCGGCGGTCGCGGCGGCCCGCCGTGGGGAACGCTCCGCTGAACCACCGAGGAGTCGTTCGTCCTTGCCGTCTCGGTCCGCCGGAGAGTTTCGCGCTGCCTTCAACCAGCAGGCGGTGAAGGTGAATCGGCCGCCCGGAGGCGAGTAGAGCGGGGCCCGACCCCGATGTTCGAGTGCGAATGAGTCTGGTCGTGTGCGGATGATCCGTAGAGGGCTTGAACGGCGTCGTTGTGTCATGTTCCCGCGCCCGAGTCAGGACGAGGCCGACGAGGCAAAGGAAGCGAAGCTGGATGCGTACACAGAAGACGCGCACGCAGATGAAGACGCGTGCGCAGAGAAGGTTGAGATGGGCCTCGCTCGCCGCTGCCGCTGCCGTGACGCTGGGGACGGGACTGGTCGCCGCGCCTCCCACGCACGCGGCGGGCGACCCGGTCGAGGTCGTGGTCGACGGTGACGACGTGCGTGCCGACAACGTGAACGGCCTGACGTACAAGGGCCTCGGCGTGCTCAGCTGCAACAGCACGAGCAATTTGCTGATGGACTACAAGGCCGAGCACCCCGAGCGGTACTGGCAGCTCATCCGCGTGCTGTTCGGCGGTGAGAATCCCCTCGTCAATCACGTCAAGGTCGAGATGGGGTCGGACACGAACACCTCGACCGGCGCCGACCCGGCGACCATGCGCACACGGGACGAGCTTGCCGACGCCTCCCGTTCCCCGGGCTTCCAGTTGGCCGCCGACGCCAAGACGGTCAACCCGAGGCTCAAGGTCTCGATTCTGCGCTGGGAAATGCCCCAATGGGTCCAGCTGGAATGGAACAAGGGCACCGGCACCGACGAGATGTACCGCTGGTACAAGGAGACCATCCTCGACGTCCACGAGAAGTACGGGTACATGATCGACTATGTCAACCCGGACAAGAACGAGACCAGCTCGCCGGACATCCCGTTCATCAAGTGGTACAAGAACGCAGTCGTGAATGACACGGACTTCGCAAACGAGCGCTACGGAATTCCGGCCGGTGAGCGGGAAGCGGTCGCCAAGGCCTACCACCGCATCAAAATCGTCGCCTCCGACGAGAACAACAGCCTCAACATGGGCCCGGCGATGCTCAGCGACGCCGATCTCTTCGGAATCGTCGACGCGACGGGCTACCACTACACCACGGAGGACCGGCGCGAGGGCGCCGCAGACAGCTCCACCTATCTGCCGTACACGAAGCTGGCGACCGGCGGCAACACGTACGGCCAGGACAAGGAGGTCTGGTACAGCGAGGGCACCGCCTCGTTCGGCTACACCGACTACCGTGTCAACAACAACGAAGGCCCGAACGGTGCCAGCACCGGGATCGGCGGCGTACAGAGTGCTCTCGACGTCGCCAACCGCCTCGTCAAGAGTTACGCGAATTCCAAGCGCACCCACTACATCTTCCAGCCGGCGATCGGTTCCTTCTACGAGGGCGCCCAGTACAGCCACAAGGAACTGGTCAGCGCACGCGACCCGTGGTCGGGATATCTCCATTACGACGCGGCGCTTTACGTGATGCAACAGTTCACCGAGTTTGCGAAGACGGGCTGGGAGAACGACACGAACACGGCGGGCATCTGGCGCACGGTTCCCGAAGCCAGTTACAGCGGAGTGATCGGCACCGAGAATCTCGACGGCTCCAACGGCGCCCCCAGCTACATGACGCTCGCCGATCCTGAGAAGAAGAACTTCTCGACCGTCGTCGTCAACGACAGTGACCAGCCGAAGACGTACCGGATCAAGGCTGAGAATCTGCGGCTCGGCAGCGACCCCACGATGGAGGTGTGGGAGACCCGAGCGGCCGACGCCGGGCAGCGCTACGACGCCAACTTCAAGCACCTGGTCGACGAGATCCGGCCGGATGCCGATGGCGCGTACACGTACACCGTGAAGCCGCGGTCCATCACCACCCTGACCACGCTCGACAAGAGCGCCGACGCGTCCACGAAGCAGCGCCTGCCCAAGTCCGGGGAGCGCGCCGTCCTCGACAGCGACGGGAGCGGCAAGCGCGGCGACACCCACGACACGTACCTGTACGCGGACGACTTCGCGTACGACGAAGAGGGAAAGGTCAAGGTCGGCACGACGTTCCAGCCGTACCTCGCCTCGCGCGGGAACCAGCCCCGCTACATGGTCGACCAGACCGGCGCATGGGAGGTGGGCGGCGACGGAGTGCTGTACCAGTACATGGACCAGTCCATGAAGGACACCGCCGCCTGGAACAAGAACACCCCCAACACCACGGTCGGCGACTTCCGTTGGGAGAACTACAAGGCGTCCGTCGACGTCTCCTTCCCCGACCCGGACGGCGGTCTCGCGGCCCTGGGCGTGCGCCAGCAGAAGGGCATGGCGATCAGCGACGCCGCCTACAACCTGCGCATCGGTCCCGACGGTGCCTGGACGTTCTACGAGTACGGCACGGCCCGCGCGCAGGGCAAGGTCGCGGCGGCCGACGGTTACCGCCTCGCTGTCGAGGCGAAGGGGGCGAAGGTCACCGCCTTCGTCGACGGTACGGCGGTCGCGACCTACGACGACCCGACCCCGCAGACCGAGGGCCGCGTCAAGCTCGGGAGCGGCTTCCAGAGGACGGGCTTCGACAACCTGAAGGTCGAGAGGGTCGACGGCTACACGCCGTACGCCAACGCACAGTTGGACAACATGGACAGTGCGGTCACGTACGAGGGCGTGTGGAGCCGGAAGGCCTCGCTCGGCGACGCGATGGACTGGTACCGCTCGACGTCGACGAGCACGACAGCCGGCGCGTCCTTCACCGTCCCGTTCCGCGGTACTGGGGTCGACGTCATCGGCGGCAACGACGGCAGCGCCGTCCTCGACGTCTATGTCGACGGCGTACTCGTCGCCAGGAACGCGAAGACCGCCGCCACCGACAAGCGCCTGGCGGCGTACGCGCTGCGCGGCCTGCCGGACGGCAAGCACCGGGTGAGGTTCGTCCTGAAGTCGGGGACGCTCGTCCTCGACGCCCTCAACACCTTCTCCGCCTCTCACGAGGAGGGCGGCGGGGTCGACACGGCGCCGATCCGCCGTGCCCTCGAGGAGGTCGCGGCGCTGGATCAGGGGGCGTACACGGCTGCTTCGTGGGACGTGTTCGCGCATGCCGTCGCCGCTGCGAAGTCCGCCGTGGCCGGGCAGGACGGCCTCGACACCGTCGGCGTCGAGCAGCTCGCGAGCAGGCTGCGAACGGCGTACGACCAGTTGGTGCGCGAGGAGGACGCCGCGCAGTAGACAGCTCCCGTACAGGGCGAGCGGTCCCGGCGGAGGACTCACCGGGGCCGCTCAGGCCGGTTCGCGACGCCGCGTCGTGGGCGCGGGCGTGGAGTGCGGTGCGGCCGGTAGCGACGAGGCGCGGATCATCAACTCCGGAAGAATGAGCGCCCGTTGGGCCGGGCGGCGACTGCCTTCGAGCAGGCGTGCCAGCATCATCTCGACGGCTGTGCGGCCCACGAGTGCCTTGGGCGGCCGTACTGCTGTGATGGCCGGGTCGGCGAGATGGGCGACCTCGTCGTCGTAGCTGACGATTGCCAGGTCGTCGGGGACGCGGATGCCCTGCTCGGTCAGGTACTGGACCACCGAGAGTGCGTCGGGGTCGCTGTGCACGATGAGCGCGGTGATGCGGGAGCGGCGGCAGCCTTCCAGGATCTCACCGATGATCCGGCGGTGTCCCGGGACATCGAGGGCAACGCTCTCGCGTATCAGGAAGTCAGCGCAGAGACCGAGTGCGGCGCAGGCGCGGTGCCATCCCACGGCGAGGTGCGCCGAGGTGGGGCTGCCCTTGGACAGCACGAGCCCGATATTGCGGTGGCCGAGCGTGTGCAGATGCCGGACCGCCATCTCCAGCCCGGTCGCGTGATCGCTGCGCACCCATTCGAGCTGGTGCGGCGTCGGGGTCCAGTCGGGCGTGTTGCGCTCCACAAAGACCACGGGGACCGGCAGCTTGCCGATCCAGTCGATCATCTCGTACATGCCGGGGCCCTCCAGGTTCGGCGCGAGGAGCAACCCCTGCACCTGTCCGGATTCGGTCAGCCGGACGATCTGTCGGCGGTCCTCCGCCTGGTCGTAACTGGAACCCCGCAGCTGGACATTGACGCCGTGCGCCGCCGCGGCGTTGCGGACGCCACTGACGATGTGCGGCCAGTAGAAGTCCAGCGAGGGGACCACCATCCCGATCGTGAACGCGGGCATCGCGAGCCGCCTCCGGCGCACCGGCTCCTGCTCCAGGGCAGAGGGCAGCGTGGCCCCGCCGTGCACCCGGGTCAGCAGGCCGCGCTCGGCCAGCGCCGCGATGTCGCGCCGGATCGTCAGCTCGCTGACCGAGAGGTCCTGCGCGAGATCGCGTACGCGAACAGCGCCGTGCAGCCGCAGCTGGTCCATCAGCCGTTCGCGGCGTTGCAGCGCGAACAACTGGTCGGCCCTCGCGGAAGATCCCGCGGGTCCCTCGGGCCTGGTGAGCCGTGTCGACGTCATGGCGCTTCCCCTCCTGTCCGGTGCTGAGCCCGGGCGATGTTCGAGTTTGTTCGGCTCGTTTCGTCTGTGGTCGAGCTCTGGTGGGTCTGTGTGGGTGACCACTATCTCTGACTCAGCGTCTTCTGGCTGGAACTCGCCGGAAACACGGATGGCACCTGCTGTTTGAGCGGGCGCCCAAAGGCAGAGGAGCCCGCACCGCATGCAGACCAAGGCCCGCGCTCTGGTCGTGATGAGCAGATCCAGCTTCGAGGCACACTTCGACCAGGACCGGCTGCGCCGCCTCGCCGACCTCGTGACCCTGGACGAGCCCTGCTGGACGGACGACCTCGACAGCGCACGGTCGCGCGAACGCCTGGCCCGCGCCGAAGTGCTGCTCACGTCGTGGGGAGCGCCCGCTCTCACACCGCAGCGGCTCGCCGCGGCACCCCGCCTGCGGGCCGTGCTGCACGGGGCGGGCAGCGTGCGCGACCTGGTCGGGCAGGAGGTGTGGCGGCGCGGGATCCGGGTGACCAGCGCCGCCGACGCCAACGCCGTACCGGTGGCGGAATACACCCTCGCCGCGATCATCTTCGCCGGGAAGAAGGTCCCGTTCCTCGCCGCCGACGAGCAGCGCGCGTACGAGGGGTGGGGCTCGGTCACCGGCTACGGCGACCTGTCCAACTTCCGGCGGACCGTCGGCATCGTCGGCTTCTCACGGATCGGCCGTCAGGTGGTCGAGCTGCTGCAGGTGCTGCGCGGCACCACCTGTTTGGTGGCCGACCCGTACGCCGACCCGGAGGAGGTGGCGCGGTCCGGTGCGAGGCTCGTACCGCTGGAGGAGATGCTGCCGCGGGTCCACGTGCTGTCCGTGCACGCCCCCGAGCTGCCCGAGACCCACCATCTCATCGGCGCCGAACAGCTGGGCATGCTCCCCGACTTCGCGACGGTCATCAACACCGCGCGCGGCTCGCTCGTCGACCCCGACGCGCTGGCCGCCGAGTGCGCTGCCCGCCGGCTCTTCGCGATCCTCGACGTCACCGATCCCGAACCGCTGCCCGCCGACTCGCCGTTGCGCCGCCTCGCCCGCGTGATGATCACGCCGCACATCGCCGGGTCCCTGGGCACCGAGATCGGTCGGCTGACCGACCACCTCCTCGACGAACTCGCCCGCTGGGTCGCCGGCAAGCCGCTGCGGGCCGAGATCACCGCGGAGAGCTGGGCCCTGGGCCTGAGCGCCTGACCCCGACCCGCTTGCTCCACCGTCCCCAACCGCTCAAAGGAGAGCCGCCGCAATGAAGTTGACGAAGAACCTCGCCCGTATCGCGCCGTTGGTCGTCGCCGTGACCCTCACTGCCACCGCCTGCGACGCCAGCGGCACGGACAGCACCTCGTCGTCCAAGGGCAAGACCGTCGTGAAGATCGCGTTGTGGAACTACAAGACCACGCCCGAGTTCAAGGCGCTGATCGACGGCTTCGAGGCCAAGAACCCCGACATCGACGTCCAGCCGGTCGACATCCTCGCCGACAACTACCCGGACAAGGTCACCACAATGCTTGCGGGCGGTGACACCACCGACGTCCTGACCATGAAGAACGTCACCGACTACGCCCGCTACGCCACCCGCAACCAGCTCCTGCCGCTGACCGACGAGGCGGCCAAGCTGGACAAGGCGTCGTACTCCGGTCTCGACGACTACAACCTCAAGGGCAAGTACTACGCGCTGCCCTACCGCTCGGACTTCTGGGTCCTCTTCTACAACAAGGACATGGCCGGCAAGGAAGACCTGTCAAAGCTGACCTGGGACGACTACGCGGAGCTGGCGAAGAAGTTCACCAAGGGCTCCGGCTCCGACAAGGTCTACGGCACCTACCTGCACACCTGGCGCTCCGTCGTCCAGGCGATCTCCTCCGCGCAGACCGGCGGCGACCAGCTCGGCGGCGACTACGCGTTCTTCAAGGACCAGTACGAGATGGCCCTCGGCCTGCAGAAGGCGAAGGCGACCCTGCCGTTCTCCACAGCCTCCAGCAACCAGATCACCTACGACTCGCAGCTGACCACCGGCAAGGCCGCCATGGTCCCGATGGGCTCGTGGTGGGCGGCCGCGCTGCTCGCCGAGAAGGCGCAGGGCAAGAACGACATCAACTGGGGCATGGCGCCGATGCCGCAGGCCAAGAACGACGGCAAGACCGTCACCTTCGGTTCGCCGACCGCGTTCGCCGTCAACAAGAGGGCCCGCAACGCGGACGCCGCCAAGAAGTTCGTCACCTGGGCCTCAGGTCCTGAGGGCGCCGCCGCCGTCGCGAAGATCGGCGTCACGCCCGCGTACACCAGCGACAAGATCCTCGACACCTTCTTCTCCGTCGACGGCATGCCGACCGACGCACTGTCCCGCAAGGCGATGCAGCCGACCACGGTGCAGCTGGAGATGCCGGTCAGCGACAAGACCTCAGACATCGACCAGATCCTCAAGGAGGAGCACGAGATGATCATGAGTGGCGAGAAGTCCGTCGACGAGGGCATCAAGGAGATGGACCAGCGTGTGAAGGACGAAGTCCAGTGAGTGTCGTCGCACCCACCGTCACCCAACACGCATCCGACGGCGCTTCCGCGGCCCACCGGGCCGCCGCGAAGCGCCGGCGGCGCCGCAACCTCCTGGTCGGCTGGTCGTTCATCCTGCCGAACTTCCTCGGGTTCGCCGCCCTCACCCTCGTCCCGGTGATCGGTGCGCTCGCGATCTCCTTCACCGACTGGGACTCCTACTCCACCCCGAAGTGGGCGGGCCTGGACAACTTCCAGCGGCTGTGGACCGACTCCAACTTCTGGGCCGCGCTGCAGAACACCCTGTACTACGCGGCAGGACACATCCCGCTCACCCTCGTGGTCTCGCTCGGCCTCGCCGTGCTGCTCAACCAGAAGCTGCGCGGCGTGCACGTCCTGCGGACCGCCTTCTTCTTCCCGTACATCACCTCGCTCGTCGCCGTCGCCGTGGTGTGGAACATGCTGCTGAGCCCCGAGTCGGGGCCGGTCAACCAGTTCCTGACGTTCCTCGGCATCGACCACCCGCCGGGCTGGACGAGCTCCCAGGACTGGGCGATGCCTGCGCTGATCATCACGAGCGTGTGGCGGGACATGGGCTACTACATGGTGCTGTTCCTGGCCGGACTGCAGACCGTCCCGGCCGAGCTGTACGAGGCGGCCCGCATGGACGGCGCGGGCCCCTGGCAGCGGTTCTGGCACGTCACCCTTCCGGGGCTTCGGCCCACGACCTTTTTCGTCACCGTCATGATCACGGTCTCCAGCTTCAAGGTCTTCGACCTGGTGCAGGTCATGACCGAGGGCGGGCCGGGCCGCTCCACCCTCGTCCTGTCCCAGCTGATCTTCCGTGAGGGCATCACGCAGGGTCGCTTCGGTTACGCCTCGGCGGTCTCCCTCGCGCTCTTCCTGATCTGCCTGGTGATCACGGTGATCCAGTTCCGGATGCAGCGAAGGAGCGAGCGATGAGCACCACCGTGCTGCGCAAGGACAGCAGTGCGCCCATGGACCCGGCTCCCGCAGGCTCTGCGGCGGCGCCCCGCGCCCGCAGCGGCGCGGTGGTGGTCACCGGGCAGATCGCCCTGTACGTGCTTCTCGCCGTGGTGGCCCTTGCGGTTCTCCTGCCGTTCATCTGGATGCTGATCTCGTCGGTCAAGGATGACCGCGATGTCTTCACGGTGCCGATCCAGTGGATCCCCGAAGAGTTCAAATGGGATAATTTCACCACCATCTGGACGCGGGTGCCGTTCGCCGCCTACCTCGGCAACTCGTTCTTCCTGAGTGTCGTGATCACGTTTCTGCAGGTGCTCACCGGCAGCTTCGCGGCGTACGGTTTCGCCAAGATGCGCTTCCCGGGCCGGGATTTGCTGTTCACCGGCTACATCGCGACGATCGCAGTGCCGTGGCAGGCATACATGGTGCCGCAGTACGTGATCATGCAGAAGCTCGGCCTGGTGAACTCGTACACGTCACTCATCCTGCTGCAGGCGTTCGGTGCGTTCGGAGTCTTCCTGATGCGGCAGTTCTATCTGACGATCCCGGACGAGATCAGCGAGGCGGCCCGCCTCGACGGCCTGACCGAGTACGGCATCTGGGCGCGGATCGTGCTTCCGCTGTCCAAGCCGGCCCTCGCGAGCCTCGCGCTGCTGACGTTCGTGAACACCTGGAACGACTACATGGGCCCGTTCATCTACCTCACCGACAACCGCCTGTGGACGGTGCAGTTGGGGCTGCGCGCCTTCATCGGACAGTACGACGCGGAGTCGGCGATGATCATGACGGGTTCGGTGCTCTCCGTGGTGCCGGTCCTGGCGGTGTTCCTGCTTGGCCAGCGCTACTTCGTGCGGGGCATCGCGACGACCGGTGTGAAGGGCTGAGGGGTGGAGAAGATGGAGGCGAGCCGGCGTCCGCGGCTCAATGTCGCTTACGGTTCATGGGAGTTGATCTGGGCGCACGTCCACCGTGTCCTGGTCGTCAACCTCGGGATCGCCGTGACGAATCTGCCCCTGCTGGCCGCGCTGCAAGTGACCCATCAGCCGTGGCGGCACCCGGTGTTCTTCGAGCTGTTGCTGCTGACGCTGCCGGGGCCGTCCCTCGCCGCCGCGTTCGCGTATCTCGGCGCGACAACCGGGGACGAGCAGGCGCCGGTACGGCTGTTCGCCCGGGCATACCGACAGCTGTTCCGGCGAGCGGCGCTGGTCTCGGCACCCTTCGTGCTGCTCGTGACCGCGGCCGCCGCGGATGTCGTGACACTGCGAAGATTCGTGCTGGGTACGGCAGTCGTGCCGATGGCGGTGGTGGTCGCGCTGGTGGCTGTCGCGGCGTGGCCGGTCGCGCTCGCGCATGTGGCCGGGGGCGGGGGCATCGGGCGGCGGCTCTTCCTGCTGGCGCCGTATGCAGTGGTCCGGCACGGACTGCTGGCGCTGATGAACCTCGTGCTGGGGATCGTGGTCCTGTTGCTCGTCAACCAGGCGCCGCTGTTGGGACTCGCGGTGTTGCCTGGGTGCGTGCTGTTCGTGTTGTGGCGCAACTGCCGGGTCATGGCGGTCTTCAGCGATCCGGGCGCGGCGAGCGATCCTGTCGTACGAGAGGGGAGGCGCGATGTCACCGACAGCTTCCGGTCGGGCGCAGGACCGGCAACATCCGCTGGACGCTGACGGGTTGGGTGGGCTGCATGACCGTATCCGGTTGGCGGCGGACTCCGCGCGGAGCACGCACATGCCGGACCTTCCGTTCTCCGTGTACCGCCGCTTCGACGACGACGGCGACCGTCTGGCGTACGAGGAGCTGTACTTCCGGCGCCGAGCGCTGGTGACGGCCCTCGCCGCCGAGGCCCTGATTGACCCGGCGGTCCAACTCGGCGCTCTGGCCGATGCGTTGTGGTCCGTCTGCGACGAGTACACCTGGGCGCTGCCCGCCCACGAGATGCATGCGACCCGTCTGGGCCGGGGCATGGACCAGTGCCTCGACCTGTTTGCCGCGCTCACCGCGCAGCTGCTCGCCGAGACGGTCCAGGTCTGCGGCGACCGGCTCGATCCCCGGGTCGCCGCCCGCGTGCGCGACCAGGTGGACCACCGGGTGCTGTCCCTCCTCGCCGACGACGAACGCCCGCTTCTGTGGGAGGGCTGGGCGCACAACTGGGCAGCAGTGTGTGGCGGTTGCGTGGGGCTCGCGGCACTGGCCCTGTGGGATCCAGGACCGCGCCTGAGCCGAGTCCTCGACCGGTGCCGACACGCTCAACTCACGTACCTCAGTGGCTTCGGAGACGACGGGGGCTGTGCCGAAGGGGTGGGCTACTGGGTGTTCGGGTTCGCGCACTTCGTCTACTTCGCCGAGGGGCTGCGGGAGTTCACCGGGGAGGATCTGCTCACACACCCCAAGGTGGCGGCCATCGCCCGCTTTCCGGGCGCGGTGCATCTGGGCGGCGGGCTGTTCCCCGCCTTCTCGGACGGGGAGGAACGGCCTCGCGTGCCCGCCGGTCTCGCCCGAGAGCTCGCGCGGAGGCTCGGGGTCCGGGTCCCCGCCGAGGCCGTGGAGGCCACGGACAGCGGGGCGGACCTCTCACGGGACTGGGCCGACCTCTCCCGAACTTTGCGCTGGGCTGCCCCGGGCCCCGCCCCCGCGCCGGAACCCGAGCCGCCCACGGCGTACCTCCCCGACCTCGCCTGGCTGGTCGACCGGGGACAGGGCGTGGCCTTCGCGGCCAAGGGCGGCCACAACGCCGAGCCGCACAACCACAACGACCTCGGCCAGTTCGTACTGGCGGCCCGGGGTGAGGTGCTGCTCGCCGACCTGGGCGCCGGCGAGTACCGCAAGGGGTACTTCGACGAGGCCACCCGCTACGCATTCCTGCACGCCTCCTCGCGCGCACACTCCGTTCCCCGCGTCGACACGCGCGAGCAGTCCGCGGGCGGCGCCCGCGCGGCCCAGGTACAGAAGCTCCACCTCCACGCGCACGGCGCGGACCTGACCCTCGACCTCGCCGGCGCTTACGAGGTGAACGGCTTGACGGCGCTGCGCCGCGCCTTCTCCTGGCACCGCGACACCGGGGAACTGCTGCTCGTCGACGAGGTGGAGGCAGAACGCCCGGTACCGCTGGAGGAGGTGTTCGTCAGCCGGCTGCGCCCCGAACTCCGCGCGGACGGGGCGGTATGGACCGGAAACGCGGCACGGGCCCACCTCAGCCTGCCGGAAGGCTGTGTCCCGCACGTCGAAACGGTGCACACCACCGACCATGAGGGTGCCCCCGACACGGTCCACCTCCTGCGGCTCGGCTTCGACCTCGTTGAGCGGCGGGCCCGCTTGCCGTTCCTATTCACCGTCGGCTCTGCTGTCGGCGGGGACGGCACCCCGGGAAGCACCAGCGGAGGGCCCTTGCTGGCGTGAAGGTGTGCGGGCGCCATCGACCCCGTAAGTCGTCCGAAGCCGGGTCCCTGGCTCCGCGACGAGAGGCGTCCTCACGACGGTCTTGTCACTGCCGCCGTGCACCGACTGGGCCGCAATGTCGTCGACTGCTCGAACACCGGCTACAAGATGCGGGACGAGAAGAAGATGCTCGTCACGTACGGACACGACGGACCTTGGGAACTGGACGACCCGGCCGACGAGTACCGGTTCACGATGGAAGCCTGAGGCGTGCAGATGGAACTCCGTGCGATCCAACGCCGGAATCGCGACGGGGTCTGTTTCCCTATCGGCCCCACCGGGCTCGGCGCCGACTGGACACGGACGGTCGCCATCATCGAGGACTGAGCGGCAGCGAACAGGGCGGTGACGGGACAAGGTCGAGGCCGTGCGCGACCACTGCGTTGTGTGCGGCCGCCACCGTTCGCGCGAAGCGGCAGGGGGAGCCCGTCAGTCTGTCTCGGGCTCCGGCAGGGGCACCCAGAGCTGGTCGGCGTCACCGGCCGCGAGCCGACCGCGGTAGACATCGATCTTGTGGTCGATGAGCGTCAGATTCTCCTGCAACTCGGCGATTCTGGCTGTCACTTCGGAACGGCGCGTCTCCATGAGTGCCAGCCGTTCCCCCTCGTTGCCGTAGCCGGCGGCGACGAGTTCGGCGTACTGCCGGATCGTCCTGATGGGCATGGCAGTCGCCCGGAGCTTGGTGCACAGCGTGATCCAGCTCAGATCGCGCCGGTGGTAGCGGCGCCGGCCGCCTGGGGTGCGTTCGATGTCGGTGATGACCAGGCCCGCGCGCTCGTAGTAGCGCAGGGTGTGCACGCTGACGCCTGTTCTGCGGGCGGCCTCGGCGATGGTCAGACCTGGGTCGGGCTCGGCCTGGGAGCGAACGGACTGAGATCGCGGTTGCGGCTTGATTTCGAGCACGCTCTAAATCGTAGCGTCGAGGACATGGGCGTTCAACGCGAACGGATGCCGTCCCGGGCAGGTTCTGAGCCGGGTCGCGGGTGGCAGCCGTGCCTTGACGCGGCCGCCCCCGAGAGGCGCCCGAGAGGGTTCGGCGGTGCAGCGGTTTCCGTCGTCCTGACCGGCCGTGCCGGTGTCACCGGGCCGGGTTGCTCCCCCGCGCCCGACCCGCGCCCACCGGCACGGCCCCTGAGACAGAGTCACCTGCGATGGCCGCCCAGCGGCCTCTGATTGGATTGAACCCGGATGACCGAACTCGGCCCCCATCGACGGTCGTTGGTGCTGGCGATCTGCTGCGCCAGCATGATCGTCGTTGTCATGGATATCTCGATCGTCAACGTTGCGCTGCCGAACATCCATGACGATCTGGACGCCTCGGTGTCCAGTCTTCAGTGGACGGTCGACGCGTACACACTGGTGCTCGCCAGCTTCCTGCTCCTGGCCGGATCGACCGCCGACCGGGTGGGGCGCAGACGCATCTTCCTGATCGGTCTCGCCGTCTTCGGGATCGGCTCCCTCCTGTGCGGTCTGGCGCCCAGTATCGGCTGGCTCATCGGAGCCCGTGCAGTGCAGGCCGTCGGCGGCACCATGCTCAACCCGGTGGCGATGGCGATCATCGCCACCACATTCCCCGACCCGAAGGAGCGTGCCAAGGCCATCGGCGTGTTCGGCTCGATGTCCGGCCTGTCGCTGGCGCTCGGTCCGATCCTCGGCGGTGGGCTGGTCGACGCGTTCGGCTGGCGTTCCGTCTTCTGGATCAACGCGCCGATCGTGGCGGTCGCGATCGCGATGGCCGCTCGGTACGTTCCGGAGTCCCGCGCACCGCGGGCCCGTCGTCCCGACCCCGTGGGCCAGCTGCTGGTGATCGTCGTGCTCGGCAGCCTGGTCCACGCGATCATCGAGTCGCACACGCTGGGCTGGGGCTCGGGGACCATCGTCGCCCTGCTCGCCGTTGCCGTGCTCGCCGCCGTGACCACCATCGCCTACGAACTACGCCGCTCCGACCCCCTGTTGGAGCTGCGTCTCTTCCGCAGTGTGCCGTTCAGCTCGGCGATCCTGATGGCATTCGCGGCCCTGTGCGCCTTCGGCGCCTTCCTCTTCGTGACCACCTTGTACCTGCAGGAGGTCCGCGGCATGCCGGCACTCAAGGCTGGCCTGTGCCTGCTGCCGGTGGGACTGCTCATCGTGGTCCTCTCCCCGCGCACCGGTAAGTATGTCGGCGCGCACGGGCCCCGGTTGCCCCTGGTGGTCTCCGGGGTCGCGCTCGCGACGGGCGGCGCCGTGTCGCTCGTCGTCCGCCCGGCCACCCCCTTGGCGGGCGTGCTCGCGATCTACCTCTTGATCGGGATATTCCAGGGAACGGCCAACCCGCCGATCACGAACACCGCGGTCTCGGGGATGCCCCGCTCCATGGCGGGTGTGGCCACATCCCTCGCGTCCGCCGGCCGCCAGACCGGCACCACTCTCGGCGTCGCCATCGCGGGCACGATCGTGGGTACCTCAGTGGCGCACAGCGGGTCCGCGTACACCGATGCCGAGCACGGCGTCTGGTGGTTGCTGGTCGGCCTCGGTCTCGCCATCCTGGCTCTGGCGCTGATCAGTACCGGGAACTGGGCGAAGGCGACCGCCGTGCGTGCTGCGTCCCTCTTCGAAGAAGTGGACAAGGGCGCGAAGGCTCCGCAGCCGGTGGGACGCCCGTGACCACGTCATCTCCGCTTCCAGGGCCGCCTGCATCAGGTGCTGGGCCGGCTCGGGCAGCACCCCGCCCTCACCCAGCAGCCGCAGCCCCTCCCCGCGGACCTTCTCCGCCGCCGGCACAGCCAGATCGAACTTCCGCACCCGCAACGACGCCACGACGAACTTGCCCGCCGTCGGCAGATCACGAGGAAATCGCAGGTAGGAGCCGTGTATTCGCCCCGACCAGCACCCGCACCCCGGACAGGCCGCCCACCCTGCGGGCGTACGGGCCTCGACCCGGACGACCGTGTCGATCACCTCGACCGATTCCACCAACACGCCCTCGACCGAGGAGAACAGCAGCTCGTGCAACTGTGGCAGCACTTCGTTCACGGAGAAGGACTGTCGACCACACCACCGTTCAGCCAGGCGATTTTCGGGCGAACTTTAGTGGTCGTAGGCGGTCAGTGCATGACTGGCTGGCCGCGCATGAACCCGGCTCCACTCATCAGGCCCCCTTGGAATCGATCATCCAGGGGACCGGGAGGCGCTCTACCGGCGGACCGCCGAGACCAGCCCGCCGGGCCGCTCCTCCCGCTGCGGCGGGGTGCTGATCGGGCGGCCGTAGGCGGCAGCGCGCTCGCGCAGGGTGTGGCTGTCGGCCTCCCAGCCGTGCCCGGCCAGCCAGCGCACCGGGTCGTCGGGCATCTCCGAGACCCACATGGACGCCGCCGATGCCGGCGCGGCGTCCGCGCCGAAGCGCTCGATCACGCCGCGCGAGCCCAATGTCAGCCCCATCCGACTGCCTGCCGCCGACTGCGTGCTGATCCGGGCCAGCAGTAGCTCCACCGCGTCCTCGGGCAGATAGATCAGTAGCCCTTCGGCGATCCACGCGGTCGGCACGGTCGGGTCGTGCCCTGCGGCGGCCAGCGCGCCCGGCCAGTCCTCACGCAGATCCACCGCGACGGTGATCCGCTCGCAGCGTGCGACGGCCCGCTCCTGGCGCAGCACCGAAGCCTTGAAGTCCAATGGCGCGGCGGTGTCGACCTCGAACAGCCGGGTGCCCTCGGGCCAGTCCATCCGGAAGGCCCGGCTGTCCATGCCGGCGCCGAGCAGCACGACCTGCCGGACCCCGGACGCGGAGGCTTGCTGCAACAGGTCGTCGAGGAACTTCGTCCTGATCACGATGGAGAACGACACGGCCAGCCGGCGGCGTCGCGCGGCCTCGTCATCGGGCAGCGGCGGCGAGGAGGGCCACAGGCCGCCGGCGGTGGCGAAGGCCTGTGCCAGTGAGTCACGGAACAGCGCGTTCTCCCGCTCGGTCTCCAGCGCCCGCACCCTGGCCACCCCCAACGCCGTGGCCCACACTCCCGACGGCTGCACCCGCTCCTGTTCATCAGTCACCGCGCCAGCCTAGGTGATCGATTCCAAGGGGCCTGAGGAGGGGCACCAGCTTCATACGCGGCCAGCCAGTCATGCGCGCACTGACCGCCTACGACCACTGAAACCACCACTAGTCGAAGATCAGCAGTCACCCTGTGTACGCGACCACACGAAGTGGACCAGAGCCGGTTCTCGTGAACAGCGCCACTCGTATTCGGGGCGACCCGGCTGATCTGTTTTCAGGTGTGCACGACGTGGACTGTGGCGAGTTGCCGGAAGATGCTGCTGACCTGTGGCTCAGCGGGCTCGCGTGGGGGATCACCGATGCGTAGTCCTGACCCCGCACAGGTGGGAGCGGAATTGGCGCGACGCTCATTTGACGCTCGACCTGAAGGGCCGTCAGGTGTGCAAACCGGTTGGGGTGGGAGTCACATACTTCGGCGGCTCGTACCCGGCACGGTCCCTTCCGAGGCCGCCGACGTCCGATCTGGAGCACCCGGATCACCGCTCGTGGCACGAGACGAACCGGTCTGGCTCTCCGTAGCTCAACGCGATCTCGGTCCGGGCGTGTTGAGCAATTGGCGGCACATTATCGAAGTCCGGGCGCAGGGCGCGCCTGGCTCGGTCGAGAAGTTGCTCTGGTTCCTGACGCTCAATCGACGCTCCGGGCCTCCGAGGCATTGCTCGGCGGAGCGCAAATGGCTCCCGATGCGGCGTTATGTCGGTTCCTCCGTGTCGCTGTGCCTGGGCGGTGATGTGAGGTAGGCGCAGATCATGTCTGCGAGCATGTTCCGGTAGTGGTCCCGACTGTCAGGGGCGACCAGGTCGCGGGCGAGGAGCGCGCACACGCACCTGTGCACTTTTTTGTGTACCGGGCTGTGCACGTTGACCCGTACGCCGACAATGATCACGCAGGCCCACGGGCATCCCGCATCCCGCATCCGGGGCCGTGCCGAATGCCTCATGACAATCGGCCGAGTGTGATTCGCTGCTGGGGTGACTCAGGACTTGGAGATCGTCGCATTCGAATCCGCCGAGGCATTCCAGGCATGGCTCGGCGAGAACCACGCCGTCTCGCCCGGCATCTGGCTCAAGCTCCGCAAGAAGGGCCCCGGAATCGCCGCGCTGGACTACACCCAGGCGCTCGACGTGGCACTCTGCTACGGCTGGATCGACGGCCAGAAGGCAAAGTTCGACGACCAGTGGTGGCTCCAGCGATTCACCCCGCGCAAGCCGCGCAGCAAGTGGTCCAAGGCCAACCGGGACAAGGTGGCCGCCCTGATCGAGCAGGGCCGGATGCATCCGCCGGGACAGGCCGAGGTCGACCGCGCCAAGGCAGACGGCCGCTGGGAAGCGGCGTACGACGGCGCGAAGACCGCCACGGTGCCGGACGACCTCACGGCGGCCCTGATCGCCGACCCGGCCGCGGCGGAGTTCTTCGAGACACTGGACCGGCAGAACCGCTACGCGATCCTGTACCGGATCCAAGATGCCAAGAAGGCCGAGACCCGGGCGCGCCGGATCGAAAAGTACGTAGCGATGCTGGCGAAGGGCGAGAAGCTGCACCCGTAGTCACGGGGAGGGACCGTGGCCGTGTGCTGCCCTGGACTCCCGGCGCGCCTGCGGCCCCGGCAGCAGCCACCAACCGCCGGCGCTGAGCGTAACGAAACATCAGACGCCCTGAGCAGGCGCACCCCTCAAGATCGAAGACCCCGAGTTCAACTTTGTCGTTGAGGTGGGCGAATTCAACGTGGACCAGTGCGTCTTCTTCCTCGGCCCGGTCTCGACGGAAGTCCGGTAGCCAAGACGAGCAGGGTGGACGTGCTCGGGCAGGCGGGGCGCGATGGCGGCCCACCTGCCCGCGAGCTGTCCGCTGTTCTGCTGTGATGTGCTGTGGGGTCGGTGCGTGTGCGCACCGACCCCACAGCCGGAGTGCCCGGTTACCGGTGGAACGGATCTGGTTGGGGAGGGTCAGCTCAGGTCGAAGCGGTCGAGGTTCATGACTTTGGTCCAGGCGGCGACGAAGTCCGTCACGAACTTTTGCTGCGCGTCGTCGCTGGCGTAGACCTCGGCGAGGGCGCGGAGTTCGGAGTTGGAGCCGAAGACCAGGTCCGCGCGGGTGCCGGTCCACTTGACCTGGCCGGTTGCGTCGCGGGCCTCGAACTCGTCCTGCGCCGACGACGTCGATTTCCAGGTGATGCCCAGGTCGAGCAGGTTCACGAAGAAGTCGTTGGTCAGCGTGCCCGGGCGGTCGGTGAGGACGCCGTGCTGCGAGCCGCCGGTATTGGCGCCCAGCACGCGCAGACCGCCGACCAGGACGGTGGTCTCCGGGGCGCTCAGTGTCAGCAGGTTGGCCCGGTCGAGAAGCAGGTACTCGGCGGGCAGGCGGCTGCCCTTGCCGACGTAGTTGCGAAAGCCGTCGTACGCGGGTTCCAGGGCGGCGAAGGACTCGACGTCCGTCTGGTCCTGCGTGGCGTCGACACGGCCCGCGGTGAACGGCACCTGTACCTCGACGCCGGCGTCCTTGGCCGCCTGCTCGACGGCCGCGTTGCCCGCGAGGACGATCAGGTCGGCCAGCGAGACCTGCTTGCCGCCCTTGGCGTTGAAGGACTCCTGGACACCTTCCAGAGCGCGCAGGACCTGGGCAAGCTCGTCCGGGTTGCTCGCCTCCCAGCCGCGCTGCGGTTCCAGACGGACCCGGGCGCCGTTGGCGCCGCCGCGCTTGTCGCTGCCGCGGAAGGACGCGGCCGAGGCCCAGGCGGCCGAAACCAGCTGAGCCACCGTCAGGTCCGTGGCGAGTACCTGCTCCTTGAGCGTGGTGATCTCCGCGGCGTCCAGCAGCTCACCGGTGCGTGCGGGCAGCGGGTCCTGCCACAGCAGCACCTCGGAGGGAACCTCGGCGCCCAGGTAGCGCTGGATCGGGCCCATGTCGCGGTGCGTCAGCTTGTACCAGGCGCGCGCGAAGGCGTCCGCGAACTCGTCCGGGTTCTCGTAGAAGCGGCGCGAGATCTGCTCGTAGGCCGGGTCGAAGCGCAGCGACAGATCGGTGGTGAGCATCTGCGGCTTGTGCTTCTTCGACGCGTCGTGCGCGTCCGGGATGGTCGCCTCCGCGTCCTTGGCGACCCACTGGTGCGCACCGGCCGGGGATTTGGTCAGCTCGTACTCGTAGGCGAAGAGGTTGTGGAAGAACTCGTTGCCCCACTTGGTCGGAGTGCTGGTCCAGGTCACCTCCAGACCGCTGGTGATGGCGTCCCCGCCCTTGCCCGTCCCGTAAGAGCTGCGCCAGCCCAGGCCCTGCTCCTCCAACGGGGCGCCCTCGGGGTCCGCGCCGACGCTCTCGGCCGGGCCCGCGCCGTGCGTCTTGCCGAAGGTGTGGCCACCGGCGATGAGGGCGACGGTCTCCTCGTCGTTCATCGCCATCCGGCGGAAGGTCTCGCGGATGTCGCGGGCGGCCGCGATCGGGTCCGGATTGCCGTTGGGGCCCTCGGGATTGACGTAGATCAGGCCCATCTGGACCGCGCCGAGCGGGTTCTCCAGCTCACGGTCGCCGGTGTAGCGCTCGTCGTCGAGCCAGGTGGTCTCCGGGCCCCAGTAGACGTCCTCCTCCGACTCCCAGACGTCCTCGCGGCCACCGGCGAAGCCGAAGGTCTTCAGGCCCATGGTCTCCAGGGCGACGTTGCCGGTGAGGATCAGCAGGTCGGCCCAGGACAGCGCCTGGCCGTACTTCTTCTTCACCGGCCACAGGAGACGGCGGGCCTTGTCCAGGTTGCCGTTGTCCGGCCAGCTGTTCAGCGGGGCGAAGCGCTGCTGACCGGCGCCCGCGCCACCGCGGCCGTCGCTGATGCGATATGTGCCGGCGCTGTGCCAGGCCATCCGGATCATCAGCGGTCCGTAGTTGCCGAAGTCGGCCGGCCACCAGTCCTGCGACGTGGTGAGCACCGCGGCGATGTCCCGCTTCACCGCGGGCAGGTCGACCGCTTGGAACGCGGCCGCGTAGTCGAAGTCCGCACCGAGCGGGTTCGCCACGGTGGGGTTCTTGGCAAGGATCTTCAGGTTGAGGCGGTCCGGCCACCACTGGCGGTTCCCGCCGCCCTGTGTGGGGTGCGCCGCGCGGCCGTGGGCCACGGGGCAGCCGCTCGTCTGCGCCTCGGGGACGGCCGTCTCGGGCGAATCCGGGGTGACGGGATCGAAGACATGCGACTCGTGGTTCTCGGTCATGGGCAATCCTTCCGGACCCGGCGGGTCGTGGGAGCGCTGAACGGGGGAGGAGGATTCCGGCCGTGCAGAAGGGGCACGCCGTGCCGGGGTCTCGCCGCGGGCCGCCCGAACGCCTCACGGACCAACGGACCGGACGGTCCCGGGCGGTGCGACGCGGACGGCGCTCGGCCGGCGGGCGGCCGCGCGCGCTCGAACGGCGGTGTCCAGTCACATGTCTCTGCTGCCGTACCGGAGTCTTCCTGTCTCTTGGATGTCGCCGGGATCGATCCTACGATGGACTTCGTCCAAGTCAAGAAGTGCGCTAAAACCATAACGACCGGGGCGTGGCGTCGTCGGATCCTTCCGGGGGCCGCGCGTCCCTCGCGAAGCGGAGCAGGTGAAACGAGATGAGCGACCTCCTTCAACGGCTGCGGGGCCGTGGCTGGCGGTTGACCTCACAGCGGCGTGTCGTCGCGGAGGTCCTCGACGGCGACCACGTGCACCTGACGGCGGACGAGGTGCATCTGCGGGCCGCCGCGCGACTGCCCGAGATCTCTCGCGCGACCGTCTACAACGCGCTGAGGGAACTCGTCGCGCTCGGCGAGGTGTTGGAGGTCTCCACCGTGGGCCGGGCCAAGCGCTACGACCCGAACGCGCGCCGCCCCCATCAGCACCTGGTGTGCACCGGCTGCGGCACGGTCCGCGATGTCCACCCGGCCGGCAACGCCCTAGAGGACCTGCCCGAGGCCGAGCGGTTCGGGTTCGCCGTCGGCTCGGTGGAGATCACCTACCGCGGCTTGTGCCCGGCCTGCGCCTGACCGCGGCGGTATCCACGCCCCTGACAGAACCCGGTTACGTACCAGCACCTACAGCACCGGCGCGGGGAGGTCGGAGTCGGCGCCCGTGGAGGGCTCCGGCGAGGTGGGCGCGCGGTGGCCGGCCAGGCCGGAGGACTCGGCGGTGACGTCATCCACGCCGGCGACCACAAGGGTGTCGCCCCCGCGTTCGAGCAGCAGATGGCGGTTGCGCAGCGGCTCCCAGCCCAGCTCGTCCACCAGGTCGACCCAGCCTGGGCCTCGCCGTAGTACTCGTGGTTGCCGGTGACGTATCCACGGGCCGGAGTCGCCTGCACGGTGCCCAGTGGGGCGGCTTGGGCGCGACGGCGTTCGGCCGTGCCTTCCGCGATGTCCCCGGTGCGGCAGACCAGGTCGGCTTCCAGGGTGTTCACCGTCTCGCACACCTGTGCCGAATTCGTCGGACCGGGATGAAAGAGCGGGCCGAAGTGCCTTCTGAGCGCCTTCTGTTCCTGAAATATCAGCCGCCGATCTTGCGCTGGAGTGAACGGGTGCTCCTTGCGGACTCTTCGTCCGCCCGTTCACTTCGAGCAGTGGAGCGCCGTGATGCGAGAGGTGCAGGAGTGGCTACTGCACGTCCGGGTCGTGCGCGATCCAGCCCGGTGAATCGAGCCGGATCGTACCGTCTCCGACCAGCGATCGGAGTGCCTTCTCGAGTGCCGAGATTGACTCCGCGCCCACCTGTTTCTCCCACTGCTCACGCATCTCGTCGAAGATCGCTTCGCCCTGTTGCAACATTGCGAGTCCGTGCTCGGTGACGCGAAGTCGCGTCCGTCGACGGTCGGTCGAGTCAGGTTGGCGCGCTACGAAATTGCGTTCCTCCAGTGCGGCGATCGTCTTCGCGGCCGCCTGTCTCGTCACCGACATTCTGCGGGCGAGTTCGGAAGCACTGTCGGCGCCGGACAGGATCGAGTGGAGGGCAAAGTCGTGCACCGACCGTACGTCCTCGTACCCGCGCTCGGCGAGCTCGGCGGTGGCTCGATCCGCCAGAGTGCGGAAGCCGGCGAGCAGGAGCAGGGCGAGATCGGCGCCTGATCTGGACATGCAGCCAGCATACGGCCACCTTTGACAAGGGCAACCTGGTTGCCTATGTTGTTTGACAACCAGGTTGCCTATTTGGGAGCTTCTCGTGACCACGACCATGCCCTTCGGCGCAACCCTTCCCGGCGTCATGCATCACCTCGTCGACATCAACGGAACGCAACTGCACTACGTCTCCGCCGGCACCAACGGCTCACCGATCCTGCTGGTGCACGGCTGGCCGGAGACTTGGTGGGCGTTCCGCAAGCTGATTCCGCTGCTTGCGCAGACTCACCGGGTCTTCGCCCTCGACCTCCGCGGGTTCGGTGACTCCAGCAACGCCGACACCGAGTACGGCGAGGCGGTCGCTGCCGAGGACCTGCACCATCTCGTCGAGCACATCGGCGCGGGTCCCGTTCACATCGTTTGCCAGGACATCAGCGGCGGTACCGGCTTCCGCTTCGCAGCAACGCGTCCCGAGGACGTCATCAGCTTCACCGCAATCGAGACGGCCCTGGCCGGTTTCGGATTCGAGGCTCTTGCCGACGTGAACAACCACGGCTCTTGGCACGTCGGATTCCTCGGTACTCCCGGCATACCCGGAATGCTCCTTCCCGGCCATGAGCGCGAGCTCCTGGCGGACTGGGCCTTCCCGCTGATGAACGGGACGGATGGTTCCATCGGTGAAAGCGACGTCGACGAGTTCGTTCGAACCTATGCGCGCCCGAACGCCTGGCGAGGAACGGAGGGCCTGTACCGAGGCCTCTTCTCCGACGAAGGCGCGACCAAGGCTCTCGCCGAGTCACGCCCGATCGCAGTCCCGGTTCTCACCGTCGAGGGTGCCGGCCATCGAAGGATCACCGAGACGACCTTCCGCCAGGTGGCCGCCGGTGAGGTCACCGCAGTGCACCTGGAGGGGGTCGGCCACCTCATCGCGCAGGAGGCTCCTGAAGCACTCGCGACCACAATCCTGGAATTCACTCGAGGAATCGACAGTAAGACCGTGTGTCCTGTGTGGTGAGGCGGACGAGTCGTCTGAAGCAGCATGACGGAGCGTTACTCAGCGCGGAAGCTGTGCCAGGACCCGTTCTCGCCGACAGGGCCATGCCGGCGAAGGGGTGACATCAGGAGCGGCGGCGAGCTGCGAGTGCAAGTGGTCCAGTACCAACTCATGCGCGGCATCGGGAACCTCTGCATCGGCGCCGACAGCGATCCCCGCTACGACGCGCGCCGACTGGTCGCGCTCCTCGTCGCAGGAGTACGCCAACCGTGCTGACCGTGGTGCCGAGGCCGCCCGACTCGGCACGTATCGGATGACCGTGAGTGCGGCGTTGCGGTGATTGAGGTCGAGCCAACGCCACTTCGGTGCCTTCATGGCGTCCCGGGCGAGCCGGGCGACCAGGAAGGGCGTCCCGGTTGGTCGGCGAACTCGGCGCGGACACGCTCGACGGCCGTGGGGAACGCCTTGTACTCCACGGCGGGAGGATCCGAGGCCGGCGGCCGCGCCGACATGGTCCTGGAGGATGCCCCTGGGGTCAGGACGGCGCAGAACCGTCATCGGCGACCGTGCGCTGACGCCTGTAGTGGCGAGCTGCTCGGGCACGGTTTCCGCATGACGGCTTGCACCACTCCTGCCGCCCGTGACTCTTGACGAAGTAGCGCACGCAGCGGGGCGCGGTGCAGGATCGCAACTGCGTGCGCTGCGGGCCGCTGAGGAAGTCGATGGCGGCTCGGGCCAGGGCCGCGACAAGCCGTACGTACGGATCGTTCTCCGCCGACAGCAGGCGGGCGGTGGGGACTCCCTCGACGGGCCAGTCCATCTGAGGGGCGACCGGTTCCCGCGCGGCAGCCGTATTGAGGTGGGCGATCGCCTGGTCGGCAGTCATCAGGCGATGGGCGTCCGCCGGGCTGGGGGGAGCGGGACTGACCACCCGGGCGAACAGGGCCCGGACCGCCTGCCGAAGCTCGATGATCCCGAGCCTGAGGTTTTCGTCCGCCGCGAGTTCTCCGGCCGGAACGTGGCCGGCCAGCAGATCCCCCTGCTCCTGGATCCAGTGCGTCGTTCCCTGGACCGTGGCGAGGTCATCGGCGACGCCGCCGTCTCCGTCGTGGCGAATCGTGCTCGCCAGTTCCAATGCCAGCCAGCGCTCCACGAGGCATCCCCTTCCCTCTACGTGCCCGGTCGTCAACCACTTGAACACAGCCCTGCGCACACCCTAAGGTCTCTAACGGAAAATAAAAAACTTCCGTTAGAGACTGGGGTGGGTGGAGACACCTGCCCTGGCACAGGACGGCGGCTGAGCCCGTCATCGGAGGCGACTGCGGAATGACACTGCTTGCGCAAATCAGCGACCTGCACCTGGACGGCAGCGAGAGGGCGACCCGACGCGCCACCCGCGTCATGGACTACTTGCGAGCCCTGCCCCACCCGGTTGACGCGCTCCTGGTCACCGGGGACATCGCCGACCACGGAGAGGAGGCCGAGTACGAGGAAGCAGCTCAGATCCTGACCGCCCCCTTCCCGGTGCTCACCTGCCCCGGAAACCACGACGCGCGACCGGCCTACCGCAAGGTCCTGCTCGGAGAGGCGCCCGACCACGGCCCCGTCAACCAGGCCCACCACATCGCCGGCACCACCATCCTGATGTGCGACTCCACCATCCCGGGCCGCGACGAGGGACGCCTCGACACCCAAACGCTCGACTGGATCGACACCACCCTCACCGCACTGCCGCAGGACACCGCGGCACTGATCGCCTTCCACCAGCCGCCGATCGAACTCCACCACCCCCTGCCCGACTCGGGCATGCTCGAAGAGCCCGGACGACTCGCCGACTTGCTCGACGCGCACCCTCAGGTCGCCGCCGTCATCACGGGGCACGCCCACACCGCGGCCGCCTCGACCTTCGCCGCGCGTCCGCTGATCGTCGGACCGGCCATCACCTGGACCCTGCGCATGCCCTGGGAGGGTGATCGCGCCGCAGACCGCGACCAGCCGCCCGGCCTTGCGTTCCACGTCCTGTCCGACGACCGGCGCCTGACCACCCACTACCGCGTCGTGCTCTGATCCCCCGCTCGCACGATCCGGAGGCATCGTGGTCCATCCTTACGCCGTCGCCGGGTTCCTGGTGGCTGTCCTTCCCGTGATCGCCACGCCAGGAGCCGGCCTGGCCCTGCCGGTCCAGCGCGTCACCGACAGCGGTCGCCGTCAGGCCCGCATCGGCCACCGCCCACGCGCTGCTGAGCGCACTCCGGCTCGCCGCCCGGACCTTCCTCATCCTGCGTGCCTCGCATGCCCTGCGCAGACCCCGCTTCGAGCGAACGGCCGCCAAAGCCCACATCAGCGGTCCTCATCACTCTCGGCATTCGGAGCGCCGATGACGTAGGCCGAGAGCCACCTCCTGAGTGTCGGCGCGGCGGGGTCGAGTGGAGACGCAGCGGGTGCTCGGGGCGCCGAAGTACCCCCGTACCGCGGGTGGGCCCGGAGTGCCGTCAGGGAGCGGCACCCGCCGTCCCGCCGACGAGTTCGGTGAGACGGCGGGTGCCGGGGACGCAGGCCAGGCGGAGTTCCTCCGCCTGGCCTGCGGAGAGCCGGGCCGAGGCGCCGGCCCGCTTCCCGTCGACCTGACCCGCCACCTGCGCGGCCCACTTCTCCGGCTCGGCGAGGCCCACGAAGCTGCCGAACGTGGTCAGTTGAGGCACCGGCTCGGCCACCACGGCGTCGTAGGAGATGTGCAGCAGTCGCTCCGGCGGCAGCCCGGTGAGGTGCCGGAGCGCCCCCGTGGCCCGCGACCACATGTCACCGAACCGGACCAGGGGGATGTCGGTGCCTGCGAGTGCCGCTGCGTCCAGGCTGTCGGGGGCGAACGGGCGCAGCCGCTCGGGAAGCAGCTCCGTGTGCCGGGGGTCCGGGCTCCGGTAGGGGTCCACGCCCAGTTCCGCGCGCATGTCCCCGATCAGCACCCCCAGCCGGAACAACGGGTGGCGGCTCATCGACACCGCGGCGTCCGGGCCGTCCCTGTACATGTGGACGAACCGCGCCGCGGGAAAATGGGTGAGCAGCTCCGGAAGAAACCGCAGTGACGCTCCGGAACGCTCGACGACGACATCCCGGCCGCACGAGGATGCCCACCAGGAGAAAAGTCGCAGGTACTGGCGGGAGACCGACGCAGGGGGCCAGCCGGTCACTTCGGACCGTATTCGGTCGTACAGCCCGTCCGGGTCCTCGGTGAGCGGTGGCAGGGTCATCAGACTGATGGCGGGTACTTCACCAGCCGCATAACGGCCCGAGCCGATCGGATACCGGTATTCCGGCACCGCGACCCCATGGCTCATGAGTACGTTCGGCTTCAGGCGCGGGGTGCCGAGGAGTTTCCAGAAGGCCGGCCCGTCCAGTGCGCCGTCAGGGAAGACGCCCGGGTCGAGGCAGGCGAAGAACTCACTCAGGCTGAGAGTTCCGGGGTGCTGGTTCACCAGGTCGGACAGCATCGTCGACCCACAGCGTCCCGTACCCAGAACTATGGTCAGCGGCACCTGTAGATCATTTTCTCGCATTCTGTGGAATCCTCTTCCGTGGCTCTTGTTCGGCTCTCGCGATTCACCGGAAAGGGGTGCCGCAAGGCCATTCCGTCAGGAATGTCCGAATGGCGCGACCGCTGGCTGGTACAGCTATTGACCCGGCCTGTGGGACGCACCTAGTGTGCATCGGCAATCGGGTTCTGAAGGTAATCCGAAAGAGCGAGAAAAGAGGTCGCCGATGTCGGTCCCGATCCAGTCTTTTCAAAACATTCGCAAATCCATCGGATGCTCGTACATCGGCGACGGAATCATTCTCGTGGAGTTTTCCGGGGCGCACGAGCAGAATCCGTTCAGCCGCGCCCGCATGCAGGAACTGACCGCGCTGATGCACGACATCGACCAGGACGTCTCCGTCCGTTGCGTCGTGCTCCACGGCGGGTCCGGCCGTTCCTTCGGCGTGGGCGGCGACTTCAACGAGGTCTCCGCGTTCACCGGCGGGGACGAGGTGAACGACTGGGTCGACGACATCACCGATCTCTACACGGCGATCGCGGGCATCTCCAAGCCGGTGGTGGCCGCCATCGACGGCTACGCCATCGGCATCGGTCTGCAGATCGCCCTCTGCTGCGACTACCGCGTGGCCGCGGACACCGCCCGACTGGTGATGCCGGAACTGCGGGTCGGCATCGCCTGCAACTTCGGCGGGTTCATGCTGCGGTACACCGTCGGCACCTCTGTCATGCAGCGGATGCTCTACACCTGCGAGGAATGGCCGGCCGACCGGGCGCTCGAGGACGGTCTGTTCCATGAGGTACGCCCCTCCGCGGAGGTGCTGGACCGCGCCGTGGAGCTGGCCCGTACCATCGCCGGTTACACCCCGGCCGCGGTGCAGGGGACCCGGCCACGGGTGAACGCGCCGTTCGTGGAAGGACTGGAGCGCGTACGGACCGAGGCCAAGGACTCGCACCGCAGGGCGTTCAGGGCGGGCGAGGCCCAGGACCGGATGCGGCGCATCATCGGGAAGGACTGAACGGTGCGGGACCGGCCCGGCGGCCTCCTCAACCATGGCCGCCACGCGGCAGGGTGACGGTGCGCCGGACGTCGTCCCAGCGGGACTCCACCCGCCAGCCGAGCCTCCGGTACAGAGCACGTGCCCGGACGTTCTCCTGGTCCACGGTGAGGACCATCCCGGTCCGGCGCCGGCGCCGCGCCTCGCCCAGCGCCCACCTCAGCAGCACGGCTCCCAGCCCTCTGCCGCGCACCGACGGGTCGATGCCGAGCTGCCGCACGTAGGCCACGCCACGGCTGTCCAGCATCCGGTCGGTGATGTTCACGAACCCCACGACACGGCCGTCGAGTTCGAGCAGCGCGCACTGCTCCGGGTCGACTCCCGGGTCGGACCGGTACCACCGTGCCCAGGCGTCGAAGGAGTCCTCCTCCTTGCCGGCCTCCTCGGCGGCGTACGCCTGGTTCTTCGCGCGGTGGAAGGCACGCAGGTCCGCCTCCTCGCGCAGCGGGCGTACCACCGCGCCCGGAACGGCGGGAACGGGCGGGAGCGGACCGTCCGGTGCGACCGACATGCGGTGGTAGGCCCGGGGCGAGCCGAAGCCGTGGTCCCGCAGTGCCGCACGGGTGGTGTGCTCGCCCTCCGAGACGAAACAGGACAGCGTCGCCTGCTCCACGCCGTCCGGACCGCCGAGCGTCTCGCGGCAGCGGGTGACGGCGAAGTCGAGCAGCCCGGTCCCGTCGGCCCGGGTGGCCTCCGGTCCCAGGACCAGCTCGACGACCCGGCCGGCCACACCCGAGGTGCGGCCGACCCACGCGGCGCCGACCATGTCGCCGCCGGGCCCCAGGCACAGTCGGGCGTCACGCGCGGGATCCGCGCCGGGGGCCGTGAGCCTTCCCGCGATCCACCCCCGTGTCGTCTCCACCCGGCCCAGGGCCGCCAGGTCCCGGGCGCGGGCGAGCCTCCAGACGGTGTCGGTGTGGACCGCGGGATCGAGCGGGTGCAGGTACGGCGTCCGACGTACCCGCGAGGCCGCACCGAGGGACTCGCCCGGGACCGCAGCCGTCACCGCCCGCCTCCCGCGGTGCCGGGGCGACGCGGCAGCGAGTAGACGTAACTGACGGCACGCCGCTGGTCCTCGGTGTCGTTGGCGGAGGAGGTGTGCGCGGTGAAGGCCCCGAAGAGGACGGCCGAACCGGCGCGCCGGGGCAGGGTGACCGGCGTCAGGTCGGGCCACAGCCGGTCGATGTCCAGTGAGGGTTCGCGCGGGGAGGAGAACAGGTCCGCACGGTCGATGCCGTGCGGATCCTGAAGGACGCGGCCGCGGTGGGAGCCGGGCAGGAAGCGGAGGCAGCCGTTGGCCTCGCGGGCGTCGTCCACGGCGATCCAGATGGTGAAGACGTCCTCGTAGGTCTCGTAGAACTCGTCCTTGAGGAAGAGCGCGTCCTGGTGCCAGGGCTTCTCCGAGCCGACCTCCGACGGCTTGGCCCACAGATAGCTGTTGTAGAAGTCGCCGCGCAGACCGTGCAGCGGCTCCACCACGTTCTCGTTGAGACCGAGCAGTCCGGGGACCTTGGCGAGTTCCGGGGAGTGTTCGTGGGCGCGGCCCACCACCCGCACCTTGCCGGGAATGCCTTCCCTCCCCGCGGCACGGGCCGCCCAGCCGCCGCCCTCTCCCTCGGCCTCCAGCTGCCAGCCCTGGGTGCTGTGGCGCATGCTCCGGGTCCGCTCGATCAGGTCGTCGCAGCCGCGGCGCATGATCTCCAGGACCGGTTCGGGGACAAGACCGTCGAGCGTGACGAACCCACGCTCGTCCAGTTCGCGGACGAGTTCTTCCACCGGCCGACCGAGCTGCATCCGTGTCACCCTCCGGTACGCGTGAGCCTGCTGTCGCACGATGCCGTACCGCTCGACTATGTGCCGCTCCTCCGGACGGCGGCAACGCATCCGCGGAGACGGATCGACGCACGCCTCAAAAGGCATAGGGCGGATGGGGAAGGGCGGGCTGCGGTCGTCCGGCGAGGCGGGCACCCTGGAACAGGACCAGCAGCGGCCCGCCGGCCCGTTGCCCGAAGGCGAGGGGGAAACCGTGGCAGAGGTGTCGGGGATCGTTGTCGACTGGGGCGGGGTCCTCACCCGGTCCTTCGCCGAAGGCATCGCCGTGTGGGCGGCCGCCGAGGGAGTCGATGCCGCGGAGTTCCACGCCGCTCTGGGGCGGCTTCTGGGGCCGCGGGCGGTGCCCGGGCCGGCGGCGCGGCAGTTCCACCTGGTGGAGCGGGGCGAGCTGCCGGTGGCCGAATTCGAGGCGACGCTGGCCGCTCTGGTCCGCCGGTCCGACGGCTCGCACCCCGTCGCGGAGGGCCTGGTGGAAAGGATGTTCGCGCCGTTCACAGACGAGCCGGCCATGGTGGACCTGCTGCGGGTACTGCGCGACGCGGGCCTGAAGGTCGCCCTGCTGTCCAACTCCTGGGGACACACGTACGACCGGCGAGGCTGGGACGGGTTGTTCGACGCCGTCGTGATCTCCTGCGAGGTGGGCCTGCGCAAGCCGGAGCCGGAGGTCTTCCGGCACACCGCCCGGCTGCTGGACCGTCGGCTCGAGGAGTGCCTCCTGGTGGACGACCTCGGACGCAACGTCCGGGCCGCCCGGGCACTCGGGATGGCCGGTGTCCACCACCGGACACCGCGGGAGACGGCCCTCGCCCTGGCGCCCCTGCTGGCCCCCGCCGGACGCCAGGCCGTCCTGGAGCATCTCAGCGGGGTGCCGTCCGGACACTGACCGGGGAACGGGACGGTCCCGCGCCGGCCTCGGCAGGCGGCCGGTCGGCCGCGGGGACGGGAGCGGAATCGCCCTCGCGCAGGTGGTTCACCAGGGTGTCGAGCCGGTGCTCGGCCGGGCCCGTGCAGGCCAGCAGCCGACGCGCGGTGGCCGACAGCGAGGTGCCGCGGGCCGTGCTGTGCACCAGCGGCAGGCCGCAGCTCGTTTCGAGCCGGTGGATACGGCGGGTCAGCGCGGGCTGGGTGACCAGCAGGGCCGAAGCCGCCTGGTTCAGACTGCCGGTCCGGCCGATCACCCGGAGCAGGTGCAGGTGCTCGGGTTCGAAGCCGCCGCAGCGGTCCGACGCGGACCAGCGCAACTCGGTCAGCAGGACCGGCGGGGGCACCACGCACCCGCCGGTGGCCGGGGCGGAGCGGTCCCCGCTGTCCGGAGCCCGGTCCCGGCGGGTGCCCGGCGGGGTGGTGCCGTGTGCCGTCGTCCGCAGCGCGTACCGCCGGCGCAGCCAGGCGCACAGGTCCTCGGCGAGCGGCTCCGGGATCGCCAGCGGGTCGACGGCCAGCCGCAGCCTGCGGACGAACTTCTGCCGCAGCGGGCGCAGCACCACTCCCGGTCCGGCGTTCCCGCCGAGGGTCGAGGGAGAGACCAGCGCGATGCCGTACCCACGGCGCACCAGGTCGAGGGCGGCCCCCTGGGAGCGCACCGTGAAGCTGACGGGCGGAACCGGCGTGAGCCGGGAGAGTGCCCAGCCCTGGTCGTCACCGGAATCGCCGCCGACCACGGCCACCCATTCCGTGCGGGCGAGGTCGCGCAGGTCCAGGATCTCCTGTGCGGCGAGAGGATGACCAAGAGGCAGGGCGATCTGCTGAGGCTCCTCGGCGACGGTCCGGATCAGGACACCGCCGCGCCGCGCCACCGGCCGCCGCGCCGTCTCCCAGCCGAGAGCCGCGTCGGCGGCGTACCGTTCGAATCGCTGCCAGACCCGGTGGCAGTCGTCCGGCACTATGTCGAACACCACGTCCGGGAATCGTCCGGCCAGGTGCTGGTCGAGGCCGTACGCCCACTCCGTCCCCACCGCGAACTCCACCACGGGCAGCCGGCTCGCCGCGTCGGCCCCGTGGTGGGTGGTGGCGATCGCGAAGTCGATCGCGGCCAGCAGCCGCCGCCCGACGTGCAGGAGGGCGTGCCCGGCTTCGGTGGGCTCGGTACCGGTGGCACTGCGGGTCACCAGCAGGGTGCGCAGCCGGCGTTCGAGTTTGACGAGCCGACGGCTGGCGGACGACTGCGTCATACGGCCGTCCCGCTCGACCGCGTGCAGACTGCCGTGGTCGGCCACCGCCTGCAGCAGTACCACGTCCGAACGGCGCAGGTCGAACATCCGGCTCTCCTCACTCCCACGGCCGGCCCAGGTCCGGCTCGGCCCGGGGCCGGCGCCGTGGCTGGGCGTGCCTACCGATTCCACGTGTAACCCGGTCCACGGTAGGTCGGCGGCGGCCCAGCGGAACCCGGCCCTCAGGTGGTTGGCCGAATCGGACGGGAGGTGTGGCCGGGCGGCACCGGAACCTCCTGCCTGGGCACGGGTGAACGGGGGAAGAGGAACGCCGCACCCACCGCGACGACGGCCAGGACGGCCGAGCCGGCGAACACGGTGCGGTACGCGGCGGCCGAGGGGTGGGCGTCCGCGCCGCCCGCGACCGCCAGCACCATGGAACTGACCTGCACACCGAAGGCTCCGCCGAGGCTGCGCAGCACGCCGTTCAGGCCGACCGTCACCGCGGTCGACCCGCTCGGCGAGGCCTGCACCAGCAGTTCCACCATGGCCCCGCCCAGCAGGCCGGTGGCCAGGCCGTTCAGGGCCGTGCCCAGGGCCAGGCCACCGGCGCCGGAGGGCAGAAGGGCGAACACGACGGGACCGGACGCGAACAGGACCGTGCTCGTTCCCATCACCGTGCGGGTGGTCAGCCTCCCCGACTCCCGTAGCCAGCCGGACAGCAGTCCACCGGACAGCGCGCCGAGCTGCATGGGCAGCATGACCAGGGTCAGGACGGCACCGCCCGCGCCGAGGCCGTACCCCGTGTCGCGGGGGGCGGCCACCAGGGCGGGCGCGAGCACGCCGATCTGGAACATCACCAGCCCGGTCAGCAGGCTGACCAGGTTCAGGCAGAGGAGCGGCCGGCGGGACATCAGCCGCATGTCCAGCACCGGTTCCGGTGACCGGCGCTCCACCCGGAGCAGGAGGACGCAGCCCGCGGCCGCGACCGCCAGCAGCACCGTGCCGGTGACCGAGCCGAGGCCTTCCTGCCCGTACCGGGTCAGTGCCAGCAGCAGGCAGGTGCTGACGGTGCCTAGGAGCAGCAGCCCGGGTACGTCGATGCGGGTGGCGGGTCGGCGCGGCGTCTCGGGCAGCACCAGGGCGCCCGCCGCCAGCAGCACCGTGGCGAGGAGCGCGGCTGTCGCGAACAGCCAGCGCACGGCCGGGAGGCCACCGCCGAACAGGCCCGCCAGCACGATGCCGGCACCGCCACCGGTGCCGAAGGAGGCGGACAGCAGGCCCGACGGGCCGGACAGCGACCGTTGGGGGAAGCCCTCCCGCAGCAGGCCGACGCACAGCGGGAAGAGACCGGCGGCCACACCCTGCACCAGGCGCGCGACGAGCAGCACGGTGAACGACCCGGTGAGCGCCGACGCCACGGACGCCACCGCCACCACGGCCAGGACGGCGAGCAGTACCGCGCGCCGGCCGTACAGGTCGCCCAGCCGACTCACGACGGGCGTGGCGACACAGCCGACGAGCAGGTGTCCGGAGACCACCCACGCGGCGTCCGAGCCGGACACACCGAACGCGCCCTGGATCTGTGGCAGCACTGTCGCCACGCCGAGCTGGAGCAGCGCGAACAGGCCGCAGGCCCCGGCGAGCACGGCCAGTGCCGCACGGTGCGGCAGGGCGGGGGCCGGAGCGTCGGGGCCCGCGGTCACCGCTGCTCGCTGAGTGCGTGCTCCGCCAGGGGCGTCACCTCGGCGGACTCCAAGCGGTGCCGGTAGTGGCCGATCCGAGAGACCGGATAGCTCGGGCCGATCGCCGCCAGTGCGAACGCCTTGAGGTCACCCGGCGCCGGGCGGAAGCGGCCGTTCGCCCCGAACCGCTGGTCGGTGTAGTCCACCCGGAGACGGCGCCGGCGCAGCGGGCCGCCGCCGAAGTAGTGCGGCCAGTCGTGGTCGTACTCGGCGGTCTTGCCGTGCTGCGGGTCGTAGTCCGGGCGCAGCATGACGTCACGCTGGAAGCGCAGCACGTCGCGCAGCCGCGCGTCCTGGTCGGGGTCGAGTCCCAGGGTGCGGAGGTAGTCGCCCACTTCGGCGTGGAACCGGTCGAACTCGGTGGCCACCCGTAGCCAGCCCCAGTTGTCGATCGTCCAGCCCCGTCGTCTGCCGTACGGGGCGAGGTGGGTCGCCAGGTCGGGCTGGCTGGCGACCAGGTTGGCCAGCGGCAGCGTCGGGATGTCGATGTAGTCCTGGTACAGGCTGCGCATGCGCAGGTAGAGGGAGCCGATGAAGCTGGTGGGGCGGGCGGTGAAGTAGTTCTGCAGCCCCTCGTAGAAGGCGGTGTAGCCGATCCCGTGCTCCTGCCGCAGGTAGATCGACAGGTAGCGGGTGTAGCAGCCGTTGTGCAGGAACTGCACCGCCTGCACGAAGGCGAAGGACTCGACCCATTCGTCACGGGACATGGCGCTGGTCTCCATGACCATGTCCATGGTCTCCGCCTCGTCGTCGGGGGTGCCGGGCCGCTCGACGTAGAGGCGCTTGGGTACGGTGCGCAGGCCGTAACCGGCGATCTTCTCCGGGGTGTTGATCGGAGCGTTGGGCAGGATGCCGAATTCGTAGACGCGGATGTCCTCGTGGTTGCCGGCCTCCAGCAGCGAGCCGATGCCGTCGCGGAAGGTGCGCGCGGTCTCCAGCGGCAGTCCCAGGATCAGCTCGGTGTAGGTGTGGATGTTCTCGACGGCGTACCGCTGCTGCAGTTTGCGGTAGTTGTCGAGGCCGATGTTCTTGCGGTCGATGGCCTCCAGGACGTCCATGTCGGTGCTCTGCATGGACAGCGTGGTGCCCATCAGCAGGTCCACGTCGTGCCAGGCCTTGCTGATCTCGAAGACCCGGTCGTTGGAGTTCTTGGCGAAGTTGACCCGGATCTGCTTCGGCGAGCCGGCCTCCGTGCGGGCCTCCGCCAGCGCGTGCGCGATCTCCAGGTCGCGGGGCACGATGCCGAAGTTGGCGTCGCAGATGAACAGGTCCTCCACGTCGTTGC
Source organism: Streptomyces sp. NPDC058231 (assembly GCF_042882275.1). Lineage (NCBI taxonomy): Bacteria > Bacillati > Actinomycetota > Actinomycetes > Kitasatosporales > Streptomycetaceae > Streptomyces > Streptomyces sp. NPDC058231. The sequence goes on from NZ_JBHVWN010000009.1 coordinate 145,290, forward strand.
GGGCGAACCACTCGATCTCGTGCTGGAGGCGGTCCTCGTCGAACAGCCGCAGGGCGCTCATCGTCGCTGAGCCCCAGTCGCAGAAGGCGCAGGAGTACGGGCAGCCACGGTTGGTCTCCCACAACGCGTAGAAGCGCAGGTCGCGCTCCCGGCAGGTTTCCACGGCCCCGTCCATCACCCCGTTCAGATAAGGGCTCGGGGTCTCGATCCGCCGCGGCAGCCGCTTGGCCGGCGGTCCGGCGACCGGGGTGTTTCCCTTCTGCACCGTCACGCCGGGCACACCGGTGTAGTCGGGGCGGTCCGAGAGCCGCGCGGACAGCAGTTCCCGGAAGGCCACCTCGCCCTCACCGTGCGCCAGGACGTCGACGTAGGGGTGGCGGGTGAAGAAGTCGCCCACCCGGTCAGGCACGTGCGGCCCTCCGGCCACCACGAGCATGTCCGGATAGCGCTCCTTGAGGATCTTCGCCACCTTCATCTGCCGGCGGAAGTTCCACACGTAGCAGGACAGGGCGAGGACGTCCGGCTCGGTGATGCCGTCCGCCATCTCCTGCACGGGGGCGACGAGGAACAGCGGCTCCTGGAAGTCGTAGGAGGCCGCGATGTGTTCGTCCTGTTCCGCGTACGTGCGCAGCAGGCCGGCGACGAGGGGGAGGAAGGGCACCGCGTTGAGGCCGATGAAGTACACCTTGCGGCGGGGGGAGGATTCGGCGGACATGCTCGGGTCACGGCTCCTCGTGGTCGGGGCTGCGCAGCGGCGGGACGGCACCGGCGTGCCGGGGTCGGGCGGGGGCGGAGGGCGGGGTCATCCGGTGCTGGGGACACGCTCCGGCTTCCGGTCCCGGCCCGGCCCGGCGGCGAGGCGGATGCCGCTGAGCATCTCGTCGAAGGCGCTGTTGTCGGAGTAGTAGAAGACGGACGGGTCCTGGCTGGAGGCGACGCCAGGGGAGGGGCGGGCACTCGCTCCAGCCAGCAGGTCGGCGAGCCGGTGGTAGAAGTCCTCCAGCGGCAGCCTCGTCGGGAAGAGCGAGTGGTAGCAGTCGAAGAGTTCGGGGTCGTCGCTGATGTGCTGGTCCCGGCTCTCGTCGTACAGGTCCGTGCCGGGCAGCGGGGTCAGCACGGAGAAGCTCGGCATGTCCACCTGCAGCTCCTCGACGGTCCGGCCGAGCCGTGCGAAGTCCTCGGCGACCCAGTTGGGCTGGACGATGAAATTGGCCCGCACCTTCACCTGGTTGGTGTGGAAGAGCTCCAGGGCCCGCCGGGTCTGGTCGGCGTCGGTGCCCTTGCGGTAGCCGGACAGTTCGTCGTCGGTCATCGACTCGGCCCCGACCAGTACCGAGTCCAGGCCGATCTCCGCCCAGCGGGCGATGACGTCGGGCCGGCGCAGCGCGGTGTCGGTGCGTATGTACATGTGGAACCGCTTGCGGAAACCGGCCTTGTCGATGGCGTCGGCGAGCTCGAGCATGCGCGCGGGCTGGATGAACGCCTCGTCGTCCACGACGTAGAGGTTGTCGCCGTCGATGTCGGCGATCTCGGCGAGGACCCGGTCGATGTCCTTGACCAGGTAGCGCCGGTCCGTCATCCGCCACAGCGAACAGAACTTGCAGGTGTACGGACAGCCCGCGGTGAACCGGATCAGTGACACCGGCCGGTAGATCGAGTGGAAGTAGTCCTGCCTGTGGTGGGAGAGCAGTGAGCGGTCGGGCATCGGCAGGTCGTTGAGCGCCGCGGGGCGGGGCCGCCGGTTGCGTTCCAGGCCGGTGCGGGCGTCGTACGGCGCGAGCCCCTGCCCCGCCTGCGGAGTGCGGCCCGCCTCCAGGTCGGCGGCCAGCCGGTTCAGTGAGGCGCCGCCTTCGCCCGCCACCACCCAGTCGGCGGCGAAGCCGTCGAGCCACTCGGCCGAGACCGTCGGGTGGTGGCCGCCGAGCACGATCGGTACGTCCGGCCACAGGCGGCGGGCCTCACGGCTCACCTCGCGGGACACCCGGACGCTGGTGGTGTAGGGGATGGCCACGCCCACCAGGTCCGGCGGTTCGTGCGTCGCCGCGTACCGGGCCAGCGGCGGATCCAGGCGCAGGTCGTGGATCGTCACGTCGTGATGACCGCGCAGCGCGCCCCCGAGGTATTCGAGCGGCAGCGGTTCGCAGCAGCTCAGCCGGTCGCTCAGGAGTGCCCGCTCGTTGCGAGGCCACACCAGCAGAACCCTCATCCCATGCCTCCCAGACGTCGGTTCCGGTCCGCGTCGCCATGTCCGGTCTCCGGCCCGCCGTTCCGGAAGACCTCGGTGGCGATCCCGTACAGCCGCCCGGCCTGGACGGCGGGGTCGTCGCTGCCCAGCGCGGCGGCGAACATCCGGCTCATCGCGGTGCCCTCGTGGATGCCGCGCTTGGGCCGCCAGGCCACCTCCGCCGGCAGGATGTCGGCGGCGGCGCTGCGCAGCACCCACTTCGCCTCTCCCTCCCGGATCTTGAGCCGTCCGCGGATGTCCAGGGCCGCGGACATCACCTCCCGTGACCAGTACGGGTTGCGTACGGCGGTGTGGCGGGCGTCGGCGAAGGCGGGGTGGAACTCGTTGCTCCGCGCGGTCGCGGAGGTCTGTGCGACGACGGCACGCTCGACGGCCTCCTCGTCGCCGGTGCCGCCGAGCCCCGCGAACAGCAGGTCCGCCCCGTACCCGGACAGCAGCACCTGGCGGCTGTCGGTGGCGATGTGGTCCTGCAGGAAGCAGGCGGGTGCGGCGATCTGCAGGGTGAGCGCGTCCCAGGTCTCCAGCGCGCGGATCATGCCGGGCAGCATCTCGGCGAGCTGGTCCGGGCCGAAGAGCACCTCCTCGTGCTTGGTGCCCAGCCGGTCCGCCAGCCACGCCGCCTGCGCGAACTCGTCGCCGAACGGCGTGCCCACCGTGTACGTGCGCACCGCCGACGCCCCCGCCTCCCGCACCGCGAGCGCCGCGACCGTGGAGGAGTCCACGCCGCCGCTGAGCGAGACGCCGATCTCGTCCGCACCCGCGGCCAGTCGTGCGACGGACGCGCCCAGCACCGTCCGGACGGTCCGCACCGCCTGGTCCGGGTCCGTCACCGAGGGCCGCTCCGGCAGCCGTGCGAGCCGGTGTACCGACACCGGGTCGTCGTCGTAGGCGTCCACCACCAGGGTCACCGCGCTGTTCGCGGGAACCGCCCTCACCCCGGCGAACCGGCCGCCGGGCAACAGCGACCGTTCGGCGTCGCCCAGCACCACGGGGCGGCCCAGACGCGGAAGCAGGGCACCGGCCGACGTACCGACCAGGAGTGCCCCGGCGGTACGCGCCCAGTGCAGCGGGCAGGTCGCGCCGATGTCGCTCCACAGGGTGGCCCGGCCCTCGCGGACCAGGACGGCGCAGTAGCGGCTGTGACTTCGCTCGGCCCAGGCCGCCAGGTCGGCGAGCGGCGCGTGCTCCGGCGGTTCCTCCTCGGCGAGCCGGTCGCCCTGGACCACGAGGACGTCCGTGCCGTCGCGCCGCACCATGACCTCCATGCCTCGGCCCTCGCCGAGGAGGTCGACCTCGGTGCCGCCGTCCGGCCGGCTGTACAACAGGAATCCGGCCATGTCAGTAGACCCCCTCGACGCGGTGTCCTTCGGTGAACTCGGGGCTGTACGGATCTCCCACCCACGGCCATGGATAGCGTTCGGCCGCGACCCCGTAGGGGCGGACCCGCCGGGCCCGGTCCCGCTCCCAGAAGCCGGGCAGCAGGGCGTCGTCCGTCAGCCGCCAGACCCGTACCCGGCCTTCCTCGCCGTAGGGGACTTCGTCCCCCTGGTCGTCGACGACGTCGAGGGCGATGTGCGGCTGGCACGGCACGTACACCACCCGGTGCTCGTCCTCCGCCTCGAAGGGCTTCTGCCAGCTGATGCCGGTGGTCGACGTGCCGTACATGCCGACCACCGGTACGCCGGGGAAGAAGTCCTCGCGCAGTTGCCGGTGCGCTTCGGGCTCCATGGTGGTGCCGGCGTGCACGACGGCCCGTACCCCGGCCAGCGCCTCGGTGCCGAGCCGTTCGGGCAGCATCTCCAGCAGCCGGGAGGTGCAGAACAGGACACCGATGTCCTGGGACCGGGCCACTTCCGCGATCTGCGCCCAGAGGTGGTCCACATAGCGGTCGTAGGCGGCGGTCATGCCTTCCTCGCCGAAGATCTTCACGATCCTCGGGTCGAGGTCGATGGAGAAGCACATCCCGCCGCGGCGCTCCGCGAAGGCGACCACCAGTCGGCCCGTCGTGTGCGGGCCCATCGGCCCGACGAACAGCCAGTTCTTCCCGCGTGGGACGCCGTGCAGATCCAGGAACTCGTCGGAGAAGGAGAGGACGTCCTCCCAGTAGCGGCTGCCCCAGGTGCCGTGCTTGGCCGGTCCCGTGGTGCCGCCGGTCTGCGCCGCCCACAGCGGGCCGCCCTCGGCGAGCACCGAGCGCGGCACGAAGTTCTCCAGCGGGGTCCGGCGGGCGGCCTCCTCGAAGTGCATCTGGTCGGGTCCGTCACGCAGCCCGATCAGGGCGGCGGCGTCCGCGAGACCGTGCACCTTCTCCAGGGCGGCGGTGCCCTGCCGCCGGTCACGCTCCAGCCAGTACGGCGTGCCGTGCCGCGGATCGAAGTGGAGGCGGACGAGGCGGCGCACGTCCTCGTCGGTGATCGGACGGAGCCTCGACTCGCTCGGACTGCGCATGACGGGTCCCTCTCCTTGGTTGCCGTCCGGGCCGGTCACGCGGAGGTGTCCGGGAGTACGGCCTTCTTCTTGAACAGGAAGTCGGCGAGATGGCCCTCGTGCGGGTCGCACGGGTGGTAGCCGCGGTCGAACTGGTCGCCGGCGAAGACCTTGTCGACGCCCGGTTCCTCGGCGAGCGCCCGCACCAGCCCGTCGGTCTCGCCGACGACGGACACGATCAGGGACCCGGCGCACGCGGCGACCGCCTTCGACCGGGGCACGTGCGCCACCGCCGTGAAGGGGAACGGGAGTTCCGTGCCGAACAACGGCGATCCTGGGTCCACCAGCAGCACCGTGGGCCGCAGGAAGGCGAGGCCGTCGAGGTCCACCCGCAGCGGCACACCGGTCGTGGCCGCGGTGACGTCCACCGCGCCGGCGGCGACCTCCCTCTCGATCCGCAGTGCGAGCGCGTCGCGCACCGCCCGGTCCGGGAACGCGGGCACCGCCGCCCGGGGATCGTCCAGCGGCAGCACCGGACGGACCGCGAACTCGTGGGCCAGGGCCTCGGCCGCTTCCTTGGGATCGCCCGGCACGACGAGGGAGCTGATGTTGGTGCAGAGCCTGCCGCAGCCCGCGAACGCCTCCCGGGCCAGCCGCTGCCAGGCGTCCCCCGGCAACCGGTCACCGATCACCGCCCGGCTCCGGCCGAAGTGGTACGTCTTCACCCTTCCGGCCGGCAGGTCGGCAGGCACGTCCTCGCCCGGCCACAGCACCTGGTCGGCCAGCCGGCGCAGCGCGGGTGCGTCGCCGTGCACCACGGACACACCGTGCTCGGGCAGCCCGGCCGCGTACAGCTCCTCGGTGAGCAGGACCGGTGTGAAGGGGTCGGCGGCCCCGGTGCTCAGCAGCACCGGACGACGCGCGGCCAGGGCCTGCAGCCACTCGATGTTGATGGTGGGGAAGTTGCCCGGCTGACGCACCAGCACCGACCGGCCCGCCGGGCGCCAGCTCCACCTCGGGCCACGGCCGCCGGTCCGGTAGGCCGCCACCGTGCCGTCGGGGGACTGCGCGGCCAGGATCTCCTCCATGCGGGCGAGGTCCTGGGCGGCCGTGCGCAGCCCACGGGCGGCCCGCCGGCTCGGCAGGCCGCTCACCGCGGACAGTGCCCGCAGCCACGGATCGAGGTCACCGGTGTCCAGCCGGGCGGTGATACGGTCCGCGGCGCTGCGCAGCAGCCCGAACCAGGCCGTGTCGTCCATGCCGCGCAGGCGGCGGGCCGCCCGGCCGGCCTCCTCGGCCATCCGGAACTGCGCGAGACGGCCGGCGGAACCCAGACGGGCCAGCGGCCTGCCACCACCGTCGTGGAGAACGTCCGGGCGGAGTGACATGACCGGCCGCGAACCGTCGTAGGCCGGGACGTCCAGGACTCCCGCGTCCAGGGCGGCCGTCGGCGCACTCACTGGACCTCCGGAACCAGCGCGGCCGGCTCCTTCGTCTGCGGGGCGCCGCCGTCGAGCAGACCGAGCCGGGTCTGGACGGTGCTCAGGTCGGCCAGGTACGCGATGCGCTTGTACTTGCCGTCGCGACGCGTGGGGGTCATGTCGTCGTACAGCTTCCACAGTTCGTCGATGGACGCGGCCTTGCTGGAGGTCACCGGGATGTGGCCGGTGAAGCAGTCGCTGTCGTCGGTCTCCAGGGTGAAGTCGACCCGCTTCGCCATGTCCTTCTCCACCTCGTGGTGGAAGGGCACGAAGAAGCAAGGCGAGACGATGTCGTGCCGGTTGTCGCCGAGCCGCGCCTGCAGCCAGGTGATGGTCGTGCGCATCGCCTCGTCGGTCTCGCCCGGGATGCCGAGGATCAGAGTGGCCTGTACACCGATCCCGGCCTTGCTCAGCGAGCTCAGCGCGCGCTCGGTGACGTCGACCTTGACCGGACGGCCGAGCCGCTTGAGCAGCGACCAGTCGAGGGTCTCGACACCGACCAGGAGCCGGAAGCACCCGGAGTCGCGCAGCATGCGTGCCATGTCGTCGTCGATGAGGTCCGGACGGGCCTTGGCCTCCCACTCGAACTTGCCCTGCAGACCGGACTTCTCGATGCCCCGGCACAGCTCCTGCATGCGTGGGACGTCCTCGACGAAGTCGTCGTCCTCGATGCGGATCCGGTCGAATCCATGGACCTCGACCAGCTCGCGGATCTCCTCGACGACCCGCTCCGCGCTGTGCCGGCGCTGGCCGACTCCCCACTGGTGCTTGGAGTAGCAGTAGGCGCAGGCGTACGAGCAGCCGCGGCTGGTGACGAGGTTGCCTGACCGGCCGCGGGAGATCTGGTTGTACAGCTGCATGTCCGCCAGGTCCCGGGCGGGCCTGGGCAGTTTGTCGAGACGCATCACCTGCGGCGCGGCCGGCGTCTCGACCACGGTGCCGTCCTCGTCCCGGAAGACGATGCCGCGGATCTTGCGCAGGTTCCTGCGGCCGTTGGTGCCGTACTCATGGACCAGGTGGGAGAAGGTGACCTCTCCCTCGCCCTTGACCACCACGTCCGCGTCGCCGTCCTCGACGAGCTGCCGTGCCAGCGGGGTGGCGCCGACGCCGCCGAACACGACCAGTGCGCCCGGGTGGTGCCGGTGGCTCTCGGCAGCGAGTTTGATGCCGTTCTTCAGGCTGGAGGTGAGCACCTGGATACCCACGATGTCCGGGTGATGGCCGCGCAGGAATTCGTTGGGTGTGGCCAGCGGCCTCTGCAGGACGAAGAGTTGGTCGTCGATGAAACGGACGTCGGTGCCCTTGGTGTCGTGGAAGGTGCCCTCCCGGAGGGTCGCGGCCAGGGAGAGCAGCCCCAGTTGCGGTGCGGAGATGGACTCCCCGGAGTACGACGACCGGCGAGCGTTCACGAGTAGAACCTGCATGCGTGTCTGGCCTCCTGCGCGTGGACAGTCCCGGGGCACCCACCGACTGCCCGCACAGCCTGTGCACCCGGCTCCGTGGCGTGGCGAACGTGGCGATGCCGTGCCTGCCCGCCTGTGAGGAGGCGGGAGCGGTTCCGGAACGGCTCGCGTCGACGGGGGGTCACATAGGGCTTGCAAGCCGCAGTACAGGGGACACCGCACGTCGGAGCGGCGTCCAATGCCATTCGCGGGTCACCGCCACCCGCCGACGGCATGAGTGGGCCCGGCCCGCGGGAGCCATGCCGTGGGCGCATCACGACGATGCGGTCTCGGCCTATGGGCCGGGGGCCGGCCCTGTGGCAGCATCGCTGCGGAGTCCGGCGGAACGTCCCCTCCGGTTCTCCTGCCGCGCCACGACTGCCCGGCCCCTCCCGTCCCGAGGAGTGTCATGACTGCTTCCCACTTGCCCGCCGGTGCGGTGGAGCCGACGACCACGACGGATCCGGCAGCCGGTGAACGTGAGGTGTTCCGACGCGACGGAGTGGTCCGCTGGGACCACGTGCTGACACCCGAGCAGGTGGCGGATCTCCGGGGAAGCGTGGAGCGGGCCTTCTTCGACGACGGCCGGCCGGCCGAGGGGGTCCGTGACCTGTCGGAGCGGAGGGGCAGACCGCTGGACCTGGCCCTGCTGCAGAAGGTGAACCTGTGGCAGTCCGACCCGGCCTGCGAGGCCCAGGTCCGCCGCGCCGATCTCTACCGGCGGGTGGAGCGCCTTCTCGGCGGACCGGTGCGCCTGTTCCGCGACCACTCCTTCTACAAGCCGGCCGGCAAGGGCGACCGCAGCCGTCTCGCCCTGCACCAGGACAACCGTTACTGGCATCTCACACCGCCCGAGGCGGTCACCGTGTGGATGGCCCTGGACGACGCCACGCCGGAGAACGGCTGCGTCCACTACGTCCTCGGCAGCCACCGCTGGGGCCGGGTGGAACACAACCGGCCGGAGGAGGGCGCCGTTCTGGTCGAGGCGCGCAGCGAGCAGGAACCCGTGGCGTACCCGGTGCCCGCGGGCAGCGCTCTGGTCCACCACGCCAACGCCCTGCACGGTTCCGGGCCGAACCTCACCGACCGCCCCCGCCGCGCCTACGCCCTGGTCTTCGTCCGGGCGGACGCGTCCGTGCGGGGCGAGGCGATGACCGGGTTCCCGCTCGCGGCGGATCTCGCCCGGTGACCCCGGCGGAGGGGAGGGACCCGGTGTACGAGACGATTCTGCTGGACCGGGCCGACGGGATCGCCTGGGTCACGCTCAACCGGCCCGAGCGGCTCAACGCCACCACCGAGCGGATGCACCACGAACTGCTGGACGCCTTCGCCCGGGTCGCCGAGGACGGCTCCAGCCGGGTGCTCGTCCTCACCGGTGCCGGTGACCGGGCCTTCTGCATCGGCAGCGACCTCGGTTTCCTCACCGAGGTCCTGGACGGCGAGGAGACCGACTCCGACCTGTTCGCCGCCTACCTGGAACGCCTGAACCGGGTCGTCTTCGCCCTGGAGCGCATGCCGGTGCCGACGATCGCCATGGTGCAGGCCAAGGCTCGGGCCAGCGGCTTCGAGATGGTGGTGGCCTGCGACTTCGTGCTGATCGCCGAGGAGGCCCGGATCGGCGACGTGCACACACCGTACGGTCACATGCCGGGTGCCGGCGCCACCCACCGCACCGTCCGGAAGATCGGCCTGCAGCCCGCGATGGAGCTGCTGATGACCGGCCGGTGGCTGTCGGCGACCGAGGCCGTCGACAAGGGGCTGGCGCTGCGCGCGGTGCCGCGGGACCGGCTCCGCGAGGAGACCACGCTGTTCGCCCGCACCCTGGCCGATGTCCCGGGCGACTGCCTGCGGCACCTGAAAGCGGCGGTGATGGGCGGCCTCGGCCGGACCGTCGAGGAGGCCGTCGCGGTGGAGACGTCCGAGTACCTGGCGCTGCTGCGCTCGTCCTCGGGGCCCGTCGACGGCTTCCGCGCGGGGCAGCGGGAACGAGCACTGCGACGGACCGGCCCCGCCTCCGGCGCGAGGACCGCCGCCGTGCGTCCGGCTCAGGGGGGCGGGCCGCCCCCGTAGCGGCGCCGGGCATCGGACAGGTCCTCGATCCGGTCGGCGTCCCAGGGCCGTTCCCAGCCGCCGAGCCGCAGCAGCCAGGAGGCGAGGGCGGCGGTGAACCCCCACACGAACAGGTTCCGGGCCAGGAACCCGGGGCTCAGATGGCCGTCGGGGAACCGGACGAGCAGCCGCGCCCCGGGGTCGGCGAGGTCCGCCAGGGGCACCCGGTGGACGGACACGATTTCCTCGCCGTCCCCGGCGATCCGGCCGCCGGCCCCCCACCAGCCGAGCACCGGAACGACCGAGAAGCCACTGTGGGCGAGGTTCAGCGGGGTCAGCGCCCCGGCGATCCGGACCCGCGCCGGCTCCAGCCCGGTCTCCTCACACGTCTCGCGCAGCGCGGTACGCACAGGGCCGCCGTCACCGGGGGCGGCGGAGCCACCGGGGAAACACACCTGGCCGGGGTGGTCCCGCAGGGCTCCGGAACGCCGCAGGAAGAGCAGGTCCGGGCCCTGGTCGCCGGTGCCGAAGAGCACCAGGACGGCGGAGCCCCGTGCGTGGGCGGGCACCGGGCCCGCGTACCGCGTGAGCTCCGGCGGGAGGTCCCCGGACGCCTTCCGGCCCAGGTCGGTCAGCCAGGGCGGCACGGCGGCGCAGGGTCGGTCCGTCAGGTCGTCAGCCACGGGCGACAAGCGTAGGGAACGACGGCCCCGGCCGGGAGGGGACGGCGGGAAGCAGCGTCCACGTCCCTGTACGGCGGGCCGGGAGGATCATACGGGCGGGACGGCGGTGCGGACCGCCGCCGTCGAGGCAGGCAAGAGAGAGCTGAGGGCAGTGGATGAGTGGGATGCGGACACCCGGGCCGGCACCGCGCACCGGACCGCGGAACGCGTTGACGGACGTGGCCGGGATCCGGGTCGGGCACGCAGCGCGCACCGGTGACGGCTGGCTGACCGGTGTCACCGCGGTCCTCGCCCCGGAGGACGGGGTGGTCGCGGCGGTCGACGTACGCGGCGGCGGGCCGGGAACCCGGGAGACCGATGCCTTGGATCCGCGCAACCTGGTGGCGCGTATCGACGCGGTGGTGCTGACCGGTGGCAGCGCCTTCGGACTGGAGGCGGCGGCCGGTGCGGCGGCCTGGCTGGAGGAGCAGGGCCGCGGTTTCCGGGTGGGCGCCGGCCCGGCCCAGGTGGTGCCGGTCGTGCCCGCCGCCGCCCTGTTCGATCTGGGGCGCGGCGGTCTCTGGACGGCCCGGCCGGGGGCGGCGCTGGGGCGGGAGGCCGTCGTGGAGGCGGCCCGCGGTGGTGAGGGCGAGTCCGTCCTCCAGGGCTGTGCGGGGGCCGGCACGGGCGCGGTGGCCGGCGGCATGAAGGGCGGCGTCGGCACGGCGAGCGTCGTCCTGCCGTCCGGGGCGACCGTCGCGGCCCTGGCCGCGGTCAACGCTTCCGGCTCGCTCCTGGACCCGGCCACCGGTGCGTTGTACGGGGCCTGGACAGCGGTGGGCGACGAGTTCCGAGCCCACGGGCTGCGCGCCCCGCTCCCGGACGCCGCGGTGCACTCCCGGGCACGGGAACGTCTGGCCGCCGCGCGCGAGGAGAGCCGGCGGCGGCAGGTCGACGAGGTACGGCAGCTGAACACGACCTTGGCCGTCGTGGCCACCGACGTCGCCCTCACCCGCGCACAGGCGCAGAAGTTGGCGGGCACCGCTCACGACGGCCTGGCCCGCGCGATCCGGCCGGTCCACCTGCTGACCGACGGCGACACCGTGTTCGCGCTGTCGACCGGCCGGCTGCCTCTGGCCGGCGGCGACGAGGACGGCACCGCGGACCGTACCGGCTGGCGGGCCCACACCGATGTGGCGGCGGTCAACGAGATCCTCGCGGCGGGTGCCGACGTGGTCTCCCGGGCCGTGGTGCACGCGGCGCTGGCCGCCCGGACCACCGACACTCCCGGCGGTCTCTTCCCTTCCTACCTGGACCTGTACGACACGCCGGCGGGCGGCACCTCCGTCAGGTGAGTACGGCGGCCAGGTCCATGGCCTCCAGGTGGCGTGGGGCCACGACGCGTGAGCCGGGACCTGCCGCCGCCAGTTCACGTACCGACGACTCGGCGGTGGAGGCCGCCAGGAGGCCCGGCGGGCCCGTCAGCGGCGTGACCATGTCGTCGTGGTGACAGGGAATCAGCACCGGCGGGTTTCCGGCGGTTTCGAGGAGCCGCTCGGGGTAGCGGTGGACCGCTCTGGTCGTGGTCATCGGCACCGCCGCCACGTCCGGGCGGATCCCGGTGATCTCCCGCTCGGCGAAGTTGCTCGCCCCCATGAGCAGGATCGACGGCCCGCCCTCGACGGACACCTGGTAGGAGAGCGTGTCCCCCTCGACGAAATCACCCAGGACCGAGGGCCGGGGCGGCGGGACCAGCCGATGGCCGGGGGCGAAGTAGCCGTAGTCGGGGCGCCGGCTGTGCAGGCTGCGGAAGATTTCCACCGTGTACCCGTCGAACTGGAGGTGTTCCCCGCCCTTGACCAGGACGGCGTCCGCGAGCCGCCGCCGCGGGGTGCCCATGGCCGCGAGCAGGTTGGACACCGTCGCGTCGCACAGCACCCGGATGCGCGACTGCCGCCAGTCCGGCCGGGCGAGGAGCTGCGGGACGTCTGCCATGTGGTCGAAGTGCCCGTGGCTCACCAGGATCAGCTCGGGGGCGCCGGTGAGATGCCGTGACGCGACCGCCTCGACCGCCTCGTGGTCGAGGCGCAGCGGGATGCCGTGCTCCGCGACGCCCTGGGCATCGGTGAAGGGCATTCGGCTCAGATAGGGGTCGAACAGGATGCTCCGCCTGCGGTGCCCTCGGCCGATCACGATTTCCCACCCGCTGACGCCGAGCCAGCGCAGCTGGACACGGACGGGAAAGGGGCTGCGCCGACGGCCCGCGGGTGGGTGTGCGACCGGGCCGGCTCCGGTGACCGCGGTACTCGGCGCCGCCCGCGGGACCCTGAGGGCCCTACGCCTTTCCGCCATCGTCTCCCCACCTGTGTCGGACACCAGGAGTCGCGAGAACATTACCGTCCGCGACGGGTCGGGTCGGTCCCCGGTCCGGTCGGCGGTGTGTCGCGGGTCGGAAGGACGCGGACGGGGCGAGGCCGCGGAAGGGGTGAGGCCTTCTCGCCCGCACGACCTGCGGTTGTCCGGGCCTTTGCCGATACGCGGGGGAGAGAGCGGGGAGAGCGGCCCCGGGCACAGTGGCCGGAGGCCGTCCGTCCGCCCCGGACGGTCCGCCCGCCCGCTGCCGACAACTCGCCGAACCCTGGAGGGAAACTGCCGACCGTGGAGCGCATCGCCCCGCCCGCGTGCTCCCGCGCGCGGCCTCTCACGTTCATGCGGCTGCCGCTCGAGCGCGACCCGACAGCCCGTGACCTCGTGGTTCTCGGCGTGCCGTACGACGAGTCGGGCCGGTGCCCCGGCCTCCGCCTGGGGCCCGGTGCCGTTCGGGACGTGTCCGCCCTCGCGCACGTCCCCGGCGCGGACCGCGGCCCGGGCACCTTCGACCTTGTCGACTGCGTGGACGGCGGGGACGTCGACCTGACGCCCTGGGCCTCCGGCTCCGTGCCCGAGGTTCTGTACAGGCGTCTGTCCCGCCTGCTCGCCGGCAACGCCGCCGTGCTGCTGCTCGGCGGTGGCCGGTCGTTGACCGTGGCGGCGCTGCGCGCGGTGGCCGAGCGGCACGGTCCTGTCGCCTTTCTCCACCTGGCCGCGGACCCCGTGGGTTCGCACCCTCAGGGTGATGTCCTGTACCAGGCGGTCGAGGAGCAACTGGTCGACCCGTCCGCGGTGGTCCGGATCGGCCTGCGCGACGCCGATGCCTCCGGCCGTGCCCAGGGAGGGGCGATGCTGGACGTCGGCCGCTTCGGCCGACTGGGCGTCCGGGGTGCCGCCGGAGTCGTCCGGCACCGGATCGGCAGCCGGCCCGTCTACGTCTCGGTGGCCGTCGACGTCGCCGACCCGGCCTTCGCTCCCGGTACCGGTACCCGGGTTCCGGGCGGGCTCACCTCACGGGAGGTCCTCGGGCTGTTGCGTTGCGTCGGGGACCTGTGCCCGGTCGGGTTCGAGGTGATGGGGGTGTCTCCGCCTGAGGACCGGTCCGGGATCACCGCCGCGCTGGCCGCGGAGATCGGCGGCGAACTGATCCACCAGTACGCCCGGGCACAGAGCATCCCGATGTGAGCGAGAAGTGCGCGATCCTCCCCCGGAGGCGGGAGTTCCGCCGCGGGATTCGCCGCCTCACTCCCGTTCGACTTCTCGCCGGGGTCTCCCCACCGTGCGGGAGCCGCGCGGACCGGGCGCCTGCGCCGGCCCGCCGCGGGACTGTCACCGCGGTGTGTCGCGACATCGTCGCGGACGGAGGAGGCGGCCGTGATGCTCGAATACGGTGGTGCGGGTCATAGGACGAACCGCTCGACCGCGTTCGCGAAACCCTCCTCCTCGTTGCTTGTGGTGACCCGCCTCGCCGCGCGCTGGACCTCGTGGCTGGCGTTGCCCATCGCGATGGACAGCCCCGAGTGGGCGAACATCAGCACGTCGTTGGGCATATCGCCGATCGTGGCGATCTGTTCGGGGGAAATCCGGAGCTTGGCGGACCAGTACTTCACGACACCGCCCTTGTTGGCCTGCGGATGGGTCACATCGAGGTAGTAGGGCTGCGAGCGGGCGGCCGAGACCTGCTCGCCGAACTGCGCGCGAGCTGCGACCGCGGCCGCCTCTACGACCTGGTGGTCGTCGCTGACCCCGACGACCTTGGCGGCGCCCTGCTCGAGCCCGTCGAAACCGGGAACGAGCGTGGGCGAGAACTGCACCGTCCAGCTCTCGCGATCGACGTGCGGCCCCTTGAGATCGCGGACGAACCAGTCGGCGCCCCGGTAGATCCAGACGCTGAGGCCGAACGACTCCATCAGCGCGACGACCGGGGCCACCACCTCCACGGGAATGACCTGCTGTTCGACAACGGTCATGTCCGGGTTGACGATGAGGCCACCGTTGAAGGCGGCGAGTTCAGTGGTCAGCGCCAAGGGTTCGATGATCATGGACATGCCGCGGGGTGGTCTCCCGCTGGTCACCGCGAAGAGGACGCCGGCGTCGTGGAGCTTGTGGACCGCCTGGACGGCGCGGTCGGTGAGGAGCTTGTCGCCCGTGACCAAAGTGCCGTCGACGTCGGCAAGAAGCAGGCGGATCGGTCGGGTCGGCATCACGCCTCCGTAAGCTCTGGTCGCGGCAGGTCCGGGTGGGGAAAGGCAACGGCGCATGGATGCGCGGGGCCTGTGGGACGGGTTCCCCGTGGTCGATCTCCGACTTGCTGGAGGACACCGTCGCGGCCGGCGTCAGTCGCGGTCGCGTTCCTCTCGAACGGAGGGAAGGCTAATGCCCTTGCCGGCACGCAATGTTTGGATATACCCCTTAGATTTCGATATAACCCTGAAAGGGTGGATGTTGTGAACATAAGGGGTATATGTAAATCTTGAAAAGTATGTGGCGAAGCTCTTGCGGTGCCTGGCGTCCAGAACTCGCACAGCACATTTTGGGCGAGCCCCTGAGGGGAGCGGCAGCGGCGGAGGCACTTCCGGACAAGACGGTCCACGTGCTGGGGGTCGACATCGGTGGGACCGGTATCCAGGGAGCGCCGGTCGACATCGAGCTCGACAGCCTCATCGGTGAGCGGGTCCGGATCCCGACCCCGCGACGTGCAATACGGACCCGGCCTGAAGTGCTCACCCCGGACCGGCTCGGCACCGCTGGTCGCGCTCAACGAGCGCAGCGGGTTCACCCAGGGGACGATCTGGGGGATCGACTCCTTCGACCAGTGGGGCGTCGAGCCCGGTAGGTGCTTGCTGTCGCGGTCATCCCGGAGCTCGAGAGCGCGACCGAACCTGAGCTCGGTCACGACGCGTCGGCGAAAGCGCTGATCCGGCACTACCGCACGCTCAAGGACCAGGAGGCGCAACATGCCGACAGACAAGCCCATGCAGCTCGGGATGATCGGGCTCGGCCGGATGGGGGCGAATCTGGTGCGTCGGCTGATGCAGGACGGCCACCGTTGCGTCGTGTCCGACGTCAACGCGGACGCCGTCGCCGAACTGGCCGGCGAGGGCGCGACGGGCGCAGGCTCACTCCAGGACTTCGTCGCGAAACTGGACAAGCCACGGGTCCTCTGGCTCATGCTTCCGGCTGCGATCGTCGATTCCATCCTCGACCAGCTCGAGCCGTTGCTGGAGCCCGGCGACATCCTGATCGACGGCGGCAACTCCTACTACCGCGACGACATCACGCGCGCCAAGCGTCTTGCGGGCAGGTCGCTGCACTATGTCGACTGCGGGACCAGTGGTGGGGTCTGGGGGCTGGAGCGCGGCTACTGCCTGATGATCGGCGGCGAGGACGAGGTCGTGGCTCATCTCGACCCGATCTTCAAGACGATCGCTCCCGGCGAGGGCAGCGCCGAGCCGACGCCGAGCCGGACCCGGACCGACGGCACCGCCCCGCTCGGGTACCTGCACTGTGGGCCGAACGGCGCCGGGCACTTCGTGAAGATGGTCCACAACGGGGTCGAGTACGGGATGATGGCCGCGATCGCCGAGGGCCTCAGCATCATCAAGCGTGCGGACGCCGGAAAAAGCCGGCAGGAGGTCGACGCAGAGACGACGCCGCTGCGCGATCCGTGGGCCTACCAGTACGACATCGACGTCGGCGAGGTGGCCGAGGTCTGGCGGCGCGGCTCGGTCGTCGGCTCGTGGCTGGTCGACCTGATCGCCGACGCCTTCGCCGGCTCGCCCTCCCTCGCCGGCTTCGCCGGGCGGGTCTCCGACTCCGGGGAAGGCCGCTGGACCGTCCTCGCCGCGGTGGACGAAGGCGTCCCGGCGCCGGTCATCACCACCTCGCTCTACGAGCGCTTCGAATCCAGGGAGGGCGGGGAGTTCACCGACAAGATCCTCTCGGCGATGCGCTCGGAGTTCGGCGGGCACGCCGAGAAGAACGGCTGAGGGCCGTGCATCACGAACTCGAAGTCGTCGCCGACCCCGATGCGGTCGCCGGCACCGCGGTGGTGTCCCGCCGGCCGGGTCGAGGCGGCGTCGCTCGTTCCCGTGGACGCGGCGGCCGGCCGGGGCCCTGCTGGCGCCGGTGCCCAGCCGCCAGCATGACCATGATGTTCGACCCTCTTGCCGTGCCGGCTCCGTAAGGGAGATCAGATGGCTTCGAACTCGTCGAACGCTCCCGCAGACGTGCTGGTCGTTTTCGGGATCAGTGGCGACCTCGCGCGAAAGATGACGTTCCGCTCGCTCTATCGGCTTGAGCGGCGCAAGCTGCTGACCTGCCCGATCGTCGGAGTGGCACGCGACGACTGGTCCGACGACGCGCTGCGTGACCACGCCCGCGCGGCGATCGAGGCAGCGGGCGAGCCGCTCGACGACAGTGTCTTTGCCCGGTTCGCCGCCCGACTCAGCTATGTGCAGGGCGATTACGCCGACCCGGAGACGTTCAGTCGCCTCGCTCGGGCGGTCAACGGCAGGCGGCGCCCCGTCTTCTACCTGGAGATCCCACCGTCGCTGTTTGCCCGGGTGGTCGGGGGCCTGGCAGACGCCGGACTGACCGAGGGCGCCCGGGTCGTCGTGGAGAAACCATTCGGGCACGACCTCGCGTCGGCGCGCGCCCTCAACACCGAGCTGCGTCAGCTCCTCGACGAGGATCAGCTGCTGAGGATCGACCACTTCCTCGGCAAGGAGCCGGCGATGGACATTCTGTTCCTGAGGTTCGCCAACTCCGTGTTCGAGCCGGTGTGGAACCGCGACCACGTCTCCTGCGTGCAGATCACCATGGCCGAGGATTTCGGGGTCGAGGACCGCGGGCACTTCTACGACCCGGTCGGCGCGCTCCGCGATGTTGTGCAGAACCATCTGCTGCAGCTGCTCGCCCTGGTGGCGTCCGAGCCGCCGTCAGGCGCCGATGCGGACGCGCTCCGGGACCGCCGGGTCGATGTGTTCCGGGCGATCCCTGACGCCGACCCGGCCCACTACGTCCGCGGGCAGTACGAGGGGTACCTGCAGGTTCCCGGCGTGCGGCCGCGCTCGCGCACCGAGACCTTCGTCGGGTTGCGGCTGGAGGTCGAGAACTGGCGCTGGTCCGGGGTGCCGTTCTTCATCCGCGCCGGCAAGTCGCTCCCCGAGCGGGTGACCGAGATCCGGATCGTGTTCAAGCGCCCGCCGCGGCTCGCGTTCGCGGAGCGGCTCGCGCCCGAGCCCGACCAGTGGATCCTGCGGATCGATCCGAGTCCCGGCATCAACTTCCGTATTCAGGCCAAGCAGCCGGGAAAGCAGGACACTCAACTGGTGGACCTCGACCTCCTCTTCGCGGCCGAGCTGGGTGAGGCTCCCGAACCGTACGAGCGCCTGCTCAGTGATGCGATGCAAGGCAACGCGAGCTTGTTCACCCGAGAGGACTCGGTGGAGGAGACGTGGCGAATCGTCCAGCCCCTGCTGGAGGTGCCCGGCGACCCCGAGCGCTACCGGCAGGGGACCTGGGGACCGGCGGGAGCGAGCAAGCTCGTCGCCGGATACCCGCGATGGCACGAACCGTGGCTGCCGGCGAAGTCCCCCGACTGACACAGCCCCGCCCCGCACCTGGCGGATGCAAGTTGATCAGGCCACCTGCGTGAGGAACGATCCCGACGAGGAATGCGGGGAGCACAGCAGCGCTACAGGCAGAACATCGACCATGCCGACCGCCGGGTTCGGCCGAGCTTCCTGGGCCGACAGTGGTGACGGCACCCCGGCCGGGGCCGTCCCGACAACAGCGCGGGACAGCCGGCGGGAGCCCGGATCACACCTGCATCAGCAGGCGTTCAGCGGCCCTCGTGCTCAGAGCCCGGTGACTTTGGCGCTTGCCGACAGCTCGTAGACCAGGATGACCGTGCGGTGGCCGCCGGGTGGGAGCGTGACGTCCCAGCGGGCGATGCCCTCGGCGTCTACCGCGTCGGGCGCCGGGGAGCACGAATCCTTGTGCAGGCGTATCTCCACCGCCGATACCTCGGAGACCGGGATCCGCTCCCGGAGGACGACCACCCGCTCGCCGTTCTCCCCGGGGGCGGAGAACCGGGACAGGTGCAGCCGGACCGTGCGGGTGACCACGGTTCGCTGAGTGATTCCGGCGGAGTCACGGGACTCCTCGGCATGCCGGACCACCCTGTAGTCGTCGCAGCTGCCGACGGCCAGCTCGACCGGGGCGCCGGGGGCGGTGAAGTCGAGCGTGCCACGGCCGCTGAATCCGCTGCCGCGGACCAGATCCACGGGCCCGGCAAGCAGCGCGTGACCGGACAGGTTGTGGAACCGCACCACCTGGGTGACCAGCGGGGACAACTCCGGTGAGCAGACGTACTCACTGGACGCGGCCGTGGTGAACGCGGAGAGCGGCACTCGGTGGGCGCGGCCGTCACCGGGCACCGAGACCGGCGCAGGGGATCGCAACACCCGCGCCTCGCCGCCGTCGTCCACCCCCGGCAGGCCGAGCACCGGGGCCGGGCCGAGGGCTCCGATCTCCTCCTCGCGCAGCTCGACATCGACCGTGCGGCGCTCCGCTGCGGAGCGGTCCTTGAGCGTCAGCCGGTCCTCGTCCAGCCGTGGCGGATCGGTGGCCCGCGCCGAGCGGGCCGTCGACAATGTCAGCCGTGCGTCCGACCAGTCCTCACCCGTGCGCTGCCAGACCATCGCGTCGGTCTCCAGAGTCAGGGAGTCCCCGTCGAGCACGGCCCGGTAGGCGGGCCGCCACAGCGCGCACGGGGTGAGGTGGCTCAGGCGCAGCCCGGCAGGCCCGGCGACCTCGGCCTCCACGGTCAACTCGATATGGCCGACCAGCTCGGCGGGCTCCTCCTCGGAGAGGAGCATGACCCGCTGGGCTTCCCCGAGTTCGGCGGCGAGGGAAGCCAGCCGGGCCTCCACGGAGCGGAGTTGCTCGCCGTGTGCGTCGCGTTCCTCGTCCACCCGGTCGAGCTCACGGGTCCAGCGCGGCCGGTCGGTCTCCCCGGAGCCGGCACCTTCGCCGACCTCCCGCAGCAGATCGGCGGCGACGCGGCCGAGCAGGTCGAGGCGGGCGTGCAGCCGGTCGCGTCGCTGCCCCACGGCCAGCCGCTCCTCTTCGAGGGCGTGTACGCGGTGGCGCAGGGCGGTGTCGTCGCCGGTGGACGACCGCGGCCCGTGCGGCGTCCAGTCGCGGACGATCCGCATGTCGAGCACGGTCGTGGGGTGATCGGCGGTCAACTCGGCGTGGAGGGTCCGGTCGACGGCCAGCGCACTGACCGGCCCGAGGCGCAGCCGCTGGACCCCGGCCTCCAGGTCGAGCACGACGGCGCGCTCGATGTGGGCACGATCCTCGAAACATGTGACGGTAGTGACGGGGAGGGCGATCGGCTCCGGGACCGTGGACATGGTGTGTGTCAGCTCCTGCGGTTGCCGCCGACCAGGGCCTTGCCGGTCGGGATGCGGATCTCGTAGCCGCCGTCGAGGGCGGCGGTGTCGCCTGCGGGCAGGTCCAGTCGCCAGACGCGGGTGCCCGGCGCATACCGGTCAGGCCCCGCGCCTTCCTCGGGCTCCGTCCAGTCGGCCCGTTCCTCGATCCTGACGTCCGGGTCGGTGGTGACCGGCACTCGCTCGCGGACTTCCACGGTGACGGTCCTGGCGAGCCGGTTGGCCAGCTCCACGTGGACGCGGTGGTCGAGCACGGTGGTGTTGCCCCGCAGACCCGAGGTCGACTCGCGCAGGTTCGTACGGTGGGTGACTCCGATGCCCTCGGCGGGCCCGAGCCCCACCCGGCGGACACCGCCGGGGGCGAGCGTGGGCAGTGCGGCGGTCAGCAGGAAGTCGTCGTCGACGGTGACCTCCACCGGGCCGGCCAGCAGTGCCTGGTCGGTGTCGTTGGAGAGCACCAACGTCGCGTACACGGCCTGCTCCACGGACGGCACGCAGAGGTACTCGGTCCGCAGGCCGACCGGGATCTCGCCGACGGTGACGGTGTGCCAGGTGCCGTCCGAAGGAATGTCCGCGCGGGCGGCGGTATCGAAGCGGTGGTCGAAGGAACCCGCCGACTCCCTGGGCCGCACGGCCTGTCCGGGCAACGGCAGCACGGCGACCGTTTCGGCGCGGCGGCGGTACTCGGCGGCCACCGGGTCGTAGGGAGAGCCGGGGAACAGCCGGCCCCTGCGACCACTCTGCTCGTCGGGGCCGCACAGGACAACGGCGGCGTAGTCGAGCTCGGCGCCGCTCGGCTGCGGCGGACCGGCCACCTGCGCCGGCGGGGGCGCCGGCACAGCCCCGCCGGGAGCCGCGGGCGCCATGGGGGCGGGAGCATCCGCGAACGATCTGCTGCCGGCCCGCGGCCTGTCGCCCGGTCGCGGGCCGGCCGGCTGCGCGAGGGCGGGCATCCCGCCGCCGAGGAGTCCAGGGGGAGCACCGCCGGGCGCCGGGGCCGGAGCCGGCGGACTGCCGTAGCTCTGCGGCAGGGGAGGCGGTGGTGGCGGAAGGGGACCGCCCGCGGAAGCTCCGGGTGCGGAGCCGGCCGCTACGGCCGGGAGCGCGGCCGCCGAGGCCGGGCCGGGGCCTGCCGCCTCGTACCCGGAAAACAGGTCGGCGAGCCCGGCCGGGGGCTCACGCCAGCCGGAAGGCGCAGGGGCGGGCTGACTGCGTCCGATCCGGATCGAGCGGAGCCGCGGCAGGTCGGTGCGGCGTCGAAGATCGGCGGTGGCCAGGGCGATGCGCACGCCGGTCCAGTCCTCGCCGGTCCGCTGGGCGACCGAGGCGCGCAGCACCAGACGGCCCGTTCCGTCGCCCTGACGGTGGGTGAGACGGTAGGCCGGCACCCAGACGGCGCCCGGCGCCCCGTATTCCAGCTCCAGCTCCACCTCCGCGTCACCGGTGCCGACGAGGGTCAGGACCGCGCAGACCGTGGTATCCACGTGCGCTGACGGCGCGTCGGTGGACGCGCGGGCGAGCCGGTCGGAGGCGACGGCGAGCTGGTGCTCGACGTTCTGCAGTGCCTCCTCCAACTCGACCAGTCGCCTGTGCAGTCCCGCCAGCCGCTCGTCGACGAAGTCGGCGAGCTCCAGCCACGCGTCGACCGGTGTGCGGCGGTGCGGGTCCTCGCGCCTGCGGACAGGTGGGACCGGACGGAGCGCCCGGACCTCCTCGATCCGGTTCAACTGCCGGTCCCGGCGCCCCTGCGCCGCCGCATGCTCGTCGCTCAGCCGCTCGACCTCACCCCGCAACTCTTCGGGCCTGCCCGTGCCGAGCGGCTCTGGCTCGACTTCCACCCGGGCCTCGGTGACACGCACCCCGGGGGCGCCCAGGACGCGGGCCCGCAGCGAGCCCGGGTCCAGCGAGCGGGGCAGTCCCGTCACCCGCACCCGGCCGTCGGGCGGCACGCTGCCCCGGGCCAGACGTCGGCAGACGGCGCCCTGCGCGTACACCACGACCGAATCGAGGGTCGAAGCCCACCTCTGTGCCGAATCAGCCGCCATGTGCTCCGCCCCCGTCGCGTCCACGCTGAGCGGAAGCTTACGCCCGAGTCGTCTGTGCGTCCGTGTGGAATCAGGAGGCCGGCGTCCCGGACCACAGGCCCGAGTGGGCCCGGCAGGTGAGAGCCCGCACGGGTGGTGGGCGCGGGACCGGAACGGACATCGGATCCGGCTGCCCGAATAGAGGCTCTGGAGCATGTGATCACCGGCAGGGGGCAGGAGGAAGACCCCCACCCAGGTGGCGGCGGACTGCGGATGCGCCGAGCCTTGATGGAGCGGGTTCGCCCCCGGCGAGTCACCGGAAGGGTCGCTTTCCCCAACGGAGGTTCCCGATGACAATCGCTGCCGCTCGGCCCATGGATCTCGGGAACCTGTGGACTCTGCCCGGGGTCTACGCCCCGCAGGCCGACACCCACCTGCTTGCCCGGGCCATGGATGCCGAAGGGATCGCGGCAGGCACGGACGTCCTCGACGTCTGCACCGGGAGCGGCGCGCTCGCCCTGCTGGCCGCGCGAACGGGGGCCCGGGTATCGGCGACCGACATCTCGTGGCGGGCGGTGCTGACCGCCCGAATGAACGCCGTCCGCGCCGGACTGCATGTCCGGGTGCGGCACGGCGACCTCATCGGGCCGCTCGCCGGGCAGCGCTTCGACCTGGTGGTGAGCAATCCGCCGTACGTGCCGAGCCCCCGCGCCCACCGGGCCCGCATCCATCGACCCGGCGTCGCCTGGAACGCCGGCTGCTGCGGGCGGCAGGCGGTCGACCGGATTTGCGCCTTCACCCCTGGTGTGCTGCGACCGCACGGCGTGCTGCTCATGGTCCATTCCGGGCTCTGCGGAGTCGAGGAGACATTGAGACAGCTGACCGACACCGGCCTGCGCTGCGCGGTGGTCGAGCGGTCCCATGTGCCGTTCGGACCCGTGATCACCACGCGACTGCCATGGCTGCGAGCGCAGGGCCTGATCGGCGCCGACGAGAACAGGGAGGAACTGGTGGTCGTCCGTGCCGAACGAAGCTGATCGCCCCAGGCGGGTGACCGTCGACCGTGACGGTCCGATCCTGATCGAAGGACCGGTGGAGGTTGTGGGGGAGGACGGTACGACCACCAGGTCCGACCGGTTCGTCGTCGCCGTCTGCACCTGCCGTCGCAGCCGCGCCTACCCGTGGTGCGACACGAGCCACCGCGGTCACAGAAAGTCCTCCGCCACCGGGCACCACGCCGATGTCGACCAGCGCTGCGCCACCGACTCCGAGGACCCCCATGACGGCGACCACAACTGACCGCAATCGCACGGAACCCGCCCTTCCCGTGGCCAGAGGTCCCATCAGCGCAGCTCTGATCGCTACGCTCGCCGCGCCGCACAAGCCCTCACCGGATGTGTCCCAGGTGCAGGAGGCCGACCCCTACGGGGACGATCTGCACGTGGCCCTCTACACGCTCTACGAGATGCACTACCGCGGTTTCGCCGGCGTCGCCGAGGACCGTGAGTGGGACCCCGAGCTCATGCCGCTGCGCCAGGCACTCGAAGAGCGTTTCCTCGGCGCCCTGCGTGCCGATGTGCCCGGCCGGGACGTGGACACGGTGTTCGGCGGGCTGTTGCTGGAGTCCGACGACCACCGGGACGGCGTCGCCCACTATCTGGAGCACGAGGGAGAGGTGGGGCAGATCCGCGAATACGCCGCTCTGCGCTCGCTGTACCACCTCAAGGAGGCAGATCCTCACGTCTGGGTGATTCCCCGGCTGCGAGACCGGGCCAAGGCCGGAATGGCTGCCGTCGAGTACGACGAATTCGGTGCCGGCAGGGCCGAGAACGTCCACGCCCGGCTCTTCGCCGAGCTGATGGCCGACCTGGGGCTGGAAACCAGGTACGGCCACTACCTCGACGCGGCGCCGGCCCCGGCCCTCGCCGTCGTGAACGTGATGACACTGTTCGGCCTGCGCCGTGCGCTGCGTGGCGCGCTGGTCGGCCACTTCGCGTGCGTGGAGGTCACCTCGTCGCCGGGCTCGCGCCGACTCGCGGCGGCAATGCGGCGCACCGGGGCCGGCCCAGCCGCCGAGCGCTTCTACACGGAGCACGTGGAGGCCGACGCCGTACACGAACAGGTCGTGCGCCGAGAGGTGATCGGCGGCCTGCTCGCCGACGAGCCGCACCTGGAGGCCGACGTGGCCTTCGGAGCGGATGTGACCATGTTCCTCGAGAACCGACTGGCCGCCCATCTTCTGAAGGCATGGCGGGCCGGGAAGCCGGCCCTGCTTCGCCGACCGACTGACGACGGCTCTCCGACTCAGGCCGGCAGGCCGTGTCCTTCCGGGCGGCCGGAGGCATGAACGCCATCGACCGCGGAACGCCGGGAGCCGTGATCGTCGGTGAGCCTGGCACACAAGTGCCACGCTGCGCCGCGGTGCGGTGCCGCGCGCGGTGGTCCGGCTACCCGTGGCGGCCTACGGTTGAGCGGTGGGAGTGCCGCGCTGGACGGAGTGGCTGCGGGCCCGGGACCCGGGTCTGACCGCCGTACGGCGTTCCGCACGGGTCACGGTTGTGGCGTGCGCGGGGTTCTATGCCGCCAAGTACGGGCTGGGTGACCGGACGGTCGCGATCTACGCGCTGTTCGGTGCCGTGGCGGCGGGCGGCCTGTCGTCCGTGCCGGGGACGCCGCGTCAACGGGCGACGACGCTGCTGGCGGCCCTGCCGCTCGCGGCGGGGCTGGTGACGCTCGAACGTGGCTGGCGGTCCACGGGTGGGCGGCGGCGCTGGACGTGTTGGCCGGGGCGCTCATCGGTGCCTTCGTCGGGCTGCTCGCGTGGCCGCACGGCGGTACGGGCGAGTTGCGACGGGCCTGTGCGCGGGTGCTGGACCAGGGCACCCGCGCGGTCACCGAAGTCACCGACACCATCACCGAGGGCGGTCGGACCACCGACCTGCCCAGGGTGAGACTCGCGCAGCGGATCGCGGAGGCGAGCTACGCCCAGTACGCCACCGACGGCAGACACCGCGGCGAGGGACGGCAGGCGCCGAGACCGACTTCCAGGTGATCATGCTGGTGGGCAACCGGGTCATCACGATGGGACAGGTCCTGCTGGACAACTGTCCGCCGGGCGCGCTGTCCGCGTGGCCGCGGAGCGCTGCGCACCTGCGCGACGCCGCCCACCGGCTACGGCTCGGGTCGCTGCCGTTCAGCCACGGCCTGCGCTCCGGCCAGGATCAGCCCGCTCCCGTGGGCGGCCATGCCGATGAATCCCCGGCCGACACCACTGTGATCCATGACGTCTGCGTCGCCTCGGCAGGCCGGGGGCCCGACCCGCTGCTGTACTACGCGGTGGACGCCGCCATCTGGATGGCCAGTCTGCAGCGTGCGATCGGCGCGGCCCGCACACCGCCCACGGTGAGCAGGACGAAGACATCGCCGTGGCATTGACAGCCTGAGCGCGGAGCGGGCGTCCCGAACTCGGCGGGTGCCATTGCTCGATGCCGCATGACCCCGACTCGAATTGCCAACCGGTACTGCCGGCCATAGCGTTGAATTTTGGGCGCCGCAACGATCGGACGGTTGCAGGCTGGGTCCTCAAGAGCTTCGATGAATTCACCCCGAGGAACTCGAAGACAGACTTGCTGGAACGGGCCGGCGATGCCCCTGCGTGCGCTGCGTGTTTCGCACGGACATCTCAGAAGCCTTCATCGAGATGTTCGGATGCGAAGGAATACCATGATCAAACCCTATGGCCCCTACGATTTCATGCCGCGGATCAGGACCTTCTCGCTCACCTCGGAGTCCGTTGCCGACGGCGGGCAACTGGCCCGCGAGCAGGCGAGCGGAATCTTGGGAGCGGGCGGCTCGGACGTATCACCACAGCTGAGCTGGTCCGGGTTCCCGGAGGAGACGCGAAGCTTCACGGTGGCGATGTTCGACCCCGACGTGCCCACTGCCTCGGGCTTCTGGCACTGGGCCGTGGCCAACCTTCCTGCTGCTGTGACCGACCTGCCGGCCGGGGCCGGAGACGGTGGCGCTCTGCCTGGCGGCGCGGTGACGCTGACCAACGACGCCGGCTACAGAAGGTACCTCGGTCCGGCGACGCCCCCGGGCAACGGCCCGGACCGCTACTTCCTCGTGGTGCATGCCGTCGACGTGGAAGAGCTGGAGGTTTCCGAGGCAACGACCCCTGCCTACATGGATTTCCTCCTGTTCACGCACGCTGTCGCGCGAGCCACCATGTACGGCACCTTCGAGCGATGAGCGACCGGTCGGAAGCTCGGCCTTCCAGAACCCCTGCCTAAGCAGATGGGACGGACGCCGCAGGGAACCGAGACGCGGAAGCGCAACCCCGGATCTCCGGAAGTGCAGCCGCTGGGGAGACCACTGAGAATTGATCCACATGTTTGACGCAGTCGTCCTGCCCTCTTCGGGGCAACGTCATTCCAGAGGAGCGTCCCATCGTGAAGATCCTTTGCGTGCTGACCGGCGCGAGCTACTGGACCCTCAAGGACGGCCACCGCCACCCGACCGGGTACTGGGCCGAGGAGTTCGTGGCGCCCTACAGCGTGTTCACCGAAGCCGGCCACCAGATCACCGTGGCAACTCCGGGTGGAGTCGTGCCTGTTGTGGACACGATGAGCCTGGAACCCCGTATGGCGGGCGGCGAGGAGAACGCCCTCGAGCAGGAGGCCGTCATCGAGTCGGCGGATGGGCTGCGCCATCCCCTTTCCCTCAACGATGTGCGGCTGGAGGACTACGGCGCGGTCTACTATCCGGGAGGCCACGGCCCGATGGAGGACCTCTCCGTCGACCCCGACTCCGGAGCGCTGCTGCGCAAGGCACTGGCTTCCGGCAATCCGCTCGGCATCGTCTGCCACGCCCCGGCCGCTCTCCTTGCGACGCGTGACGCGAACGGCGACACACCCTTCGCCGACTTCCGTGTGACGGGTTTCTGCAACGAGGAGGAGGCAGGGGTCGGTTTCGCCGACAGAGCCAAGTGGCTGCTGGAGGACGAGCTGAAGAAGCTGCCCACCGAGTACTCGCGGGGCCCCGCCTGGGAGCCGTACACGGTCAGGGACCGCAACCTCTTCACAGGGCAGAACCCTGCCTCCTCCGGCCCGCTCGCCGAAGAGATCCTCAAGGCCCTCACCGCGGCGCCGCTGCCGAACGCTCCGCTCAACTGAAGGTACTGGACGGCCTGATCGGAGCCGGCAACAGGCTGCCGCCCGGGGCGACGCGGTGGATCCGTACAAGCTGGTGATCGGTTTCACGGAGCGGGGGAGGGCCGGGCTGCCCGCTGCGGATACCGTTGCCCCGAGCAACCCGCCCGTACCGATCTCTGGAGTACCCCTGTGCCCGTACCACTCGGCGAGGACGTGGTGGCGCTGCTGCGCCGCCCCAGCACCTGCTACATCGCGACGACGATGCCTGACGGCTCGCCGCAGCTCACCCAGACATGGGTCGACACCGACGGCGAGCACGTCCTGATCAACAGCGTCGAGTCGCATCAGAAGACCCGGAACATCGC
The DNA here is from genome assembly GCF_042882275.1 of Streptomyces sp. NPDC058231. Lineage (NCBI taxonomy): Bacteria > Bacillati > Actinomycetota > Actinomycetes > Kitasatosporales > Streptomycetaceae > Streptomyces > Streptomyces sp. NPDC058231. The sequence goes on from NZ_JBHVWN010000009.1 coordinate 172,971, forward strand.
ACGCGATCCGAGGGTGGCCGTCGCAGTCGCCGACCCCTCGGACCCGGCCTCCTACGTCCAGATCCGGGGCCGTGTGCTGCGTGTGACCACCGAGGGGGCGGTGGACCACATCGAGGCGCTGGCGCAGAAGTACCTCGGCGGGCCCTACCCATGGTTCGGCGGTCGCGACCAAGTCCGGGTGATCTACGTGATCCGACCCGAGCGGATCAGCAGCCCCCGTGGCTGATGCGAAGCGGCACGTGCACGTGCCGCTTCGCGGGATCGCACGGTCGACGAGGCCGGCCGAACTCGGGGCGACCAGGTGGGTGCAGGTGCTGGAGACGACGAGGGACCGTCCCAGGAGCGTGGCGACGGCCGCGTGCCGGTGTGATTCAACATGCCTGTGAGCGTGCGGAGTCGGTGATGGATCGGACAGCCGCCGTGCCGGGGGTGCAGCCGGCCTCACCCCCGGCCTCCAGGAGGTACCGCATCCTCCGGCGTACCGCCGACGGCCTCCTCGGCCGGCGGATCCTTGGCGAATGCCGGCAGCCCGCGCTGCTCAGCTCACAGGCTCTCCGCGAGCGGAGCACAGGGTGGTGGCCTCGTCCCACCATGCGTCAGAAGTACTGGACCAGACAGAATTCGTGCTCCTCGGGATCGGCCATGACGACGACCACTCCCTCGTCGTAGTCGTGCCGCTCGCCGGTGAACCGACCGCCGAGGGCGACGACCTGGGCCATGCCGTGATCGATGTCGTCGACCGAGACGTCCAGGTGCAGCCGGACCTTGCCGGACTTCCGCTCGGCCACGCGCTGGAAGACGAGCCGCGGCTGTGGGTCGCCATGATGGCCGAGATAGACCCAGCCCGGCCGGGACGGCCCCGGCGGGCGGTTCAGCAGGGTGCTCCAGAAGCCCGATACCCGCTCCAAGTCGACACAGTCGACGGTCACTCCCACCCAGTGGTTCGCCATACCCGTCAGCACTCCTTGTCACGCCGGATCTCGACCTGTGGGACGTCCGCCGGCGGTCTCGTGGCCGACCTGGACTGCCACGGCACGGCCGAGCGCTCCGGTCGGGCGGTTCGGCCGGCCGGAGCGCGGACGGGACGTGCCGGGCAGCGCGGTCCCCTGGCGTCCGGACCGCCCTGGCGCCCGTTCAGCCGGTCGCGAGCAGCGTGACCGTGTCGATCACGCGGTTCGAGAAGCCCCACTCGTTGTCGTACCAGGCGACCACCTTGATGTGGCGGCCGTCTACGCGGGTGAGGGACGAGTCGAAGATCGACGAAGCCGGATTACCTGTGATGTCGGACGACACGAGCTCGTCCTCCGAGTACTCGAGTACGCCGGCCAGCGCCCCCTCCGCCGCGGTGCGGTACGCCGACAGCACCTCTTCACGTGTCACATCGCGGGCCACGGTCGTGTTGAGCTCGACGATCGAGCCCACCGGGACAGGCACACGGATCGAGTCGCCCGACAGCTTGCCGTTGAGGTTCGGCAGTACGAGACCGATCGCCTTGGCGGCGCCCGTCGTGGTCGGCACGATGTTGACGGCGGCCGCGCGGGCGCGACGGGCGTCACGGTGCGGACCGTCCTGCAGGTTCTGCTCCTGCGTGTAGGCGTGCACCGTGGTCATGAAGCCGTGCTCGATACCGGCGAGCTCGTCGAGCACCGCGGCCAGTGGTGCGAGGGCGTTGGTCGTGCACGAGGCGTTCGAGATGATCGTGTGCAGGGCCGGGTCGTACGCATCGGTGTTGACCCCGAACGCGAGCGTGACATCGGCGCCGTCCGACGGCGCGGTGACGAGTACCTTCTTGGCCCCCGCGTCGAGGTGGGCGCGGGCGGCCTTGGCCGAGGTGAAGCGGCCGGTCGCCTCCAGCACGATGTCGACGCCCAGCTCGGCCCACGGCAGTTGACCGGGCTCCCGCTCGGCGAGCACCGTGATGCGACGGCCGTCGACGACGAGCGTCGTCCCGTCGACCGTCACCGGGCGACCCAGCCGGCCGGCCGTGGAGTCGTAAGCGAGCAGCCGCGCAAGGGTGGCGGGCTCCGTGAGGTCGTTGACGGCGACGACCTCCAGGTCACTGTTGCGCTCGAGCAGCGCGCGCAGCACATTGCGTCCGATGCGGCCGAATCCGTTGATGGCGATACGAGTCATGAGAAGTGTCCCTTCGGTTCGCCCTCAGATTCGCGCCTCGGCATCCGTCCACGACAGCGGCGTGATCGCCACGGTTCAAAAGGATCCCGCCACCACGTTCAAAGGTTCCCGCCTCGCGTTGTCGGGCTACTCGCCCTGAGCGAAGGTGCGCCGGTACTCGCTCGGCGTGGTGTCGAGGATGCGCTGGAAGTGCAACCGCAGATTCGCACCGGTGCCGAGTCCGACGTCGGCGGCGATCTGCTCCACGCTCCGCTCCGAACGCTCGAGCAGCTCGCGGGCCACGTCGATCCGGGCGCGCATGACCCACTGCATCGGCGTGTACCCCGTGTCCTCGACAAAGCGTCGCGAGAAGGTGCGGGGCGACACCGCCGCATGCCGGGCGAGCGCATCGAGGGTGAGGGGCTCGCCGAGCCGGTGCAGCACCCACTCCCGGGTGGCGGCGAACCGCTCGCCGAGCGGTTCGGGCACGCTGCGCGGCACATACTGCGCCTGACCGCCGCTGCGGTACGGGGCCGCGACCAGACGCCGGGCTGCGTAGTTCGACGCGGCGACTCCGAGGTCGCCGCGGAGAATGTGCAGGCACAGGTCGATGCCCGAGGCGGCACCGGCCGATGTGAGCACGCTGCCCTCGTCGACGAAGAGGACGTTCTCGTCGACCTGGATGAGCGGATGCTTCGCCGCGAGCGCCCGCGTGTAGTGCCAGTGGGTCGTGGCGCGTCTGCCGTCGAGCAGGCCGGTGGCGGCCAGCGCGAACGCGCCCGTCGAGATGGCGGCGAGGCGTGCGCCCCGGCTGTGGGCGGCGACCAGAGCGTCGATGACTGCCTGCGGCGGGTCCTCGCGGTCCGGGAACCGGTAGCCGGGGACGAAGACGATGTCGGCCCAGGCGAGCGCGTCGAGCCCGGAGGCGACGTAGTACGACAGGCCGTCGCCGCCGGTCACGAGGCCGGGTGCCGCGCCGCACACCCGTACCTCGTACGGCATGCTCCCGCGGGTCGTGAAGACCTGCGCAGGAATACCGACATCGAGCGGCTTCGCACCTTCGAGCACAAGGACGGCAACACGATGCAGGCGGGAGGCTGGCACGGGGAGAAGAGTACGCGGTGCGGTGCCGCGACACGGGCAGCCTCCGCACCACCAGGACCCGCCGGGCACGGGCACCCGGGCGGGTCGGGCCGGCCGCTCACGAGCACGCTCTCCGGCTGACGTGATGTGCCGCCCGGTGGCCCGCCTCGACGCCCGTGACGCTCAGGGGTGAGGAGACAGACACACTGCGCCGAGACGGGGGCGGCTCAACCGGGCGAGCCGCGGGAGGACAACGGAGAAGGCGCGTCCGCGAAGATCGCGGACGCGCCCTGAACCCGTTCGACGCTATGTGTCGCAGGGCTCGGCCAGTGCCTCTCGCAAGGCGGCGTCCCGCCGGAGTGTGCCCGGTTCCGCCCGCGCCTCCAGTGCTGCCAGCAGCCGTCTCCGGTCAGGGAGCCGGATCAGCAGCAGAGGCATCTCCGTCCGTTTCTCTCCGCTGCCCTCCAGCACGAGAACGCTGTGCCTGCTGGACCCGCCGGTGCGACGGACGCTCACCGAGACCAACTCGGTCCAGGCGATACGCGTCACATGCCGCCCGAGCCGAACGGTCACACCCTCCCGGTCCAGGCTGACTCCGGTGAGACGGGTGAGCGCCGACACGGCGAGCAGCGCGACGAGCAGCCCGCTCCACACCATCCGGCTCCGGACGTCCTCGCTCAGCACCACTCGGGGGAGGAGAAGCACTGCGCCGGGCGCGACGAGGAGCAGCCCGAAACGAAGAGCGGGACGGATGGTCAGATCCGGCTCCGGACGTGTCCGAGGGGACATTTCACCGCCTCCTCCTCGTACATACTCACTCTCTTCCACAGATCTTGCGGAGGTTGCTGATCAGCGGATCGATGGGTGCCGACCGCATTCCTGGGAGCTTCCCGAGAACCGCACCCGTCCCGCCCATCGTCGCAACGTCCGCGCCGAGGTACAGGGACGACTCCGCGCAGTCCCAGCCCGAACCGTAGCTGCATTTGTCCACGGTGAGAGCGGCCTGGGTCAGAGTGGTGACTGCCAGCGAGGTCCAGAACACCACGCTGACCGCGGCGACTGCGAAGGGTGCGCATCCACCCACGGTGAGGATGGTGCAGGCGGCGCCGACACCGGCGGCCACAGCGGTTGCCGCGGTCGCGATCGCGTTGACATGCGATATCACGCTGGCGTGCTTGTGAATGAATCCCGTGACGCTGCCCCAGCCGAACATGCCGGTCGGGTCGATGAGGTTCAGGGGGTTGTCGTCGACGTAGGCATACGCCTCCAGGGTGTTGTCGATCTCGGGATCGACCGTGAGGAACAGCGCGGTGGCGGGATCGTAGTAGCGGGCGCGGAGGTAGATCAGTCCGGTCTCCGCATCGGTGTACTGCCCGGTGTACTGGAGAGCCGTCGCAGCCGATCCGGTGTGGCCGATGACCGCGCCGTACGGGGTGTAGTCGTAGGTGCAGTCGACCGTGCCGCTGCTGTCCGTGAGCGCGCGGGTGGAGCCCAGTTGGTCGTGGAAGTACCACTGGGTGCCGTTCGACGCGATCTGCTCGACGGGCGCGTCGGCGGGACCGTAGACGTAGTCCGTGGTGCCGTCGAAGAGCAGATCGGGGACCTGTTCGGCGTCCCAGGTGAAGGACGTCGTGGTTCCGCCGACGGTCTTTGCGACACGCAGCCCGTCACCGTCGTAGGCGTAGGTCGCCTCGCCGGAACCGGATGTGACACCCGTGAGGCGGTCGCCCTGGTCGTAGGTGGAGGTGGTGGTGCTGCTCCCATCGGTGGCCTTGGTGCGGTTGCCCTGGTCGTCGTAGCTGTAGGTGGTCGCTCCCGTGGGTGCCGAGGCGCAGTCCGGGTCGGCAGGCATGCTGCCGGTGGTCGACCAGCACAACTGGTTGGCTGCGTCGAAGGCCTGGCCGCCGGCACCGACCTGAACCGGGTTGTCGGCTTCGTCGTAGGCGAACGACGTGACGCCGGAACCGGCGGTGGCCGACTTCACCTGCTCACGCGCGGTGTACTGGTAGGTCTGTGCGCTGCCGGGAACCCCGGTGGGGGTCTCGCCGGCGAGCTGGCCCGCATCGTCGCGGGAGTAGACGAGTGAGGCGAGCGTGGTCGAACCCTTGGCAAGGGTGTCGGATGTCGTCCGCCCGGCGTCGTCGTAACCGGTGGTCGCAGTGGTTCCGTTGGGGTAGGTGGTGGTCTTCCACTGGCTGTCGGCGTTGTAACCGAACGTCGTCGATCTGCCGTTCCAGTCCTTGACGCCGGTCATCCGGTTCGCCTTGTCGAACGTCCGGGAGACCGTCCCTCCGATGCCGCCCGGGTAGGTGACGGAGGTGGTGTTGTTGTTCTCGTCGTAGCCGTAGCCGACCGTGCTTCCGGCGCCGTCGGTGTGCGAGATCAGGTCGCCGAAGACGTCGTAGGTCCACGTGCTGGTGCCGGTGCCGTCGGTCATCGAGGTGCGGTGCCCGGCGGCGTCGTAGTCGGTGTCGGTGACATCCGGTGTGGCGGGATCGGAGTAGTTCATGCCGGTGACGTTGCCGGCCGGATCGTAGGTGTAGGTGGTGGTGCGGCCCGACGGGTCGGTGACCTCGGTGAGGTGGCCGGCTCCGTCGTACTCGGAGGTCGTGGCGCGGTGGGACGGATCGGTGCGGCTGCTGCGGTTCCCCTGGGCGTCGTAGGCGTAGACGGTGTCGGCGCCCGCACCGTCGGTGGTCTTCGCGACCGTGCCGTCCGGGTTGTAGGTGGTCTTCAGGACCGTGTCGTCGGGGCGGGTGACGGTGGTGTTCCGGTCCGCGGCGTCGTAGCCGTAGGAGGTCTTCCTGCCGTTGCCGTCCGTCACCGATGTCTTGTTGCCGTTGGCATCGTAGGTCGCACCGGTGGTGTGGCCGACGGGGTCGGTGGTTCTCGTGCGATTGCCCCACGCGTCATAGGCGTATGTGGTGCAGCCCTTCGCCGGCGGGGTGCAGCCGGTTGCCGTGCCTGCCGAGGTACCGGTCGGTGACACGGTGGACATCAGCAGACCACGGCTGGTGTCGTACCCGTACGTGGTCTTGTCGCTCTCCGCGTCGGTGGTGCTGGTGAGGTCGCCCGCCGAGTCGTAGGTGGCGTGACTGGTGTTGCCCCGGGCGTCCACGGCGCGGGTGGCGTCACCTGGGTGGTCGGCGTCCTCGTAATAGGTACTGGTCGTGCGGGCGGCCGCACTGCCGTCGGCCGGCTGCTCGGTGGTGCTGGTGACGATCCCGAAGCCGCTGCCCGCGGCGGTGATGTGGTCGTCCTCGTCGTAGGTGTAGTCCGTCCGCAGCCCGGACGGATCGATGGTGGTGATCAGGTTGTCGTTGTCGTCGTAGACGTGACTGGTGGTGAACCCGCGGGCATCACCGGCCGATGTCTGGTTGCCGTGGTCGTCGTAGGTGAACGTCTGGAGATTGCCGTCCGGGTCACTGATGGAACTGACACCGAGGCTGATCGGGTCGTAGGTGTAGGTCCACGTCCCCGCGTCCTTGCTTCCGTATCCGTGGGTTTCGGATTGGAGCATTCCGTCTGCGTAGTCGTAGCGGACTTCGTGTCCGGCCGGGTCGGTGACGAGCGTCTGGCCCTCGGTGAGACCGGAGTCGAGGTCCGGACCGTAGGTGAACGTGGTCACCTTCCCCAGGGCGTCGGTCTGGGTGATGACTCGCTCGGAGGCGTCGTAGGCCATGGATGTGACCGGTGTGGGCGAGGCGTTGCTGCCGAACTGGGCAGGCTTGCGGATCGACTTCATCAGATGCGCGGACGTGTAGGTGTACTGCGTGTGGTCGTCGTCCTGCAGGCTGGGCGAGCGTGTCGTGCCCACACCGTAGACATCCGTGAGGTCGCCGTTGTCGTCGTATCCGTACGTGACCTTGCGGTTCGCCGAGTCGGTCAGCGCTGTGATGTGGCTTCCTGTCCAGGTCAGCGTGTACACGCGGCCGCCCGGGTCGGTGATGGTGTGAAGGTGGCCGCTTCCGTCGTAGGCCAGCTCGGTGGCGTACCCGGGGGTGGCCTTGCTGCCGATGAGGTCGGTCTCGGTCGTCAGATGTCCGCTCGAGCTGTCGAAGGTGAAGACCTCCTTGGACTTGCGGACGAAGACGTAGTCGGAGCCGTCCTTCTTCAATGTCGCGTCATAGCGCGGGGCGCTGGGCGTGTACGTACCGGAGGCGTTGGTGAACGTGACCTGGGAACCGTCCTCCTGCCTGATGGTGACGTCTCCGCTGGTGCTGTCGGTGCTCGCGCTCAGGTTGTACGAGTATGTCCATCCCCAGCCGAACGGGCCGTCCTCGGCGAGTGCCGCGTTCGGGCCGTCGGAGCTGGCCATGGCCGACGCATAGCTGCGGGTGAAGTCCAGGGGCATGCCGCGGCCGGGTGTCGACAGGTCGGTGAAGGTGTCGCCGAAGTACCCGGTGCTCGTGTCGACGGGGTCACCGGCGGTGCGCCGCACGCAACCACACTGGACCCACGACGGGTTGCTGCCCTTGGGCGCGTCCTTGACCCCCGGTGGGCCGCCGATCGGCTTGCCCGGGGTGCCGCCCTCGGGAATGAAGGCCACCGCGTCGTAGGAGACGTCGTAGTCGGCGTAGTTGATGTTCCCCGAGCCGGTGATGTCGCTCTTGTTGGAGAGCTTGACCGTGGCGCCGTCCTCCATCGCGAATGTGCCGATGGTGACCCATTCCTCGGATCCCCAGTCCTGGTTCACCCGGATCTTCCACGGGCTTGCTCCGCCGCCCGGGTTGATGGAGTAGACGACATTGGTGGCACTGGCGGCAGTGGAAGGGAAATGCAGTTTGATCTTGTAGTACTGCAGCTTCGGCAGGTTCGGCTTCCAGGTCCCGGTGTTGATCTCATCGGGGTTGGAGCCGGTCTCGGTGTGTGTGAACAGCGTATGGCCGCCGAAGCCGACCCCCAGCTGATGGGTGTCGAGCGCGCCTATCGGGTCACCAGCGCTGTTGGTGCCCGGCGTATACGTGAACGTACCGTCCTGCGACCAGTTGGACGACCCGCAGCCCACCAGATTCAGTGGTGGCTGGCTCTGTGATTCGTCGACGACGACCGGGGTGCCATGGCCCTCGTCGTGGACATGAGCGGTGTCCAGGGAGCAGGACGGCGGGTGGGGGTGCGGTTTGACCACCGCGGGCTCGCTGGAGCCGGAGCCCGCTGAGTAACTGCTGGTGGCGCAGGTCGTGGAGCAGTCGGAGATGAAGGTGACGGGCTGGTGCCACCAGCACTGGAAGTCCGAAAGCGAGCAGAAGTCCGCGTTCTGCTTCCCGGTCGGGTCGCAGAGGTTGTCATTGGTGCAGAAGGCGTCGACCGGCGGCATCTGGAGCCAGCTCTTGCCGCCGTGGTAGTCGGGTGTGTCGTACGCAGGCTTGTCGAACCGCAGGATGGGCCGGCCCATCCAGCCCATGATGCGTTCCTGGTAGGGCCAGCTAGCGGGGTGCGAGGCGTCGGCGTACGAATCCCGCAGGTAGGGGGCGCGGGTCGGCGGATAGTCGGGGTTGCGCGGGTTGTTCGCCCAGCCGAGGCCCCAGGTACCGTCGGCTCCGGTGCAGTTGGGACCCGGGGTGCAGCCTGTGGTGTTGCCGAACGCGGCGTTCGGCTGGATGCCCGAGTTGTAGGCCCACGCGGCGAAGTACCAGTTCTCCAGGTACTTCGGGTCGCCGCCGTTGACGGTGATACCCGCGTCGTACAGCTGGTTCCAGGTGCGCTCCAGGATCTGCAGCCCGGCTGCCATGTTCTCCTGGTAGTCCGTCGCGATCTTCCACTGGCCGTGCGCGGAGTACTGTGTCTCGCCGTTCGCCATGCCGGTGGTGACCTGACCGAGGCCGTAGCCGCAGTCCGCCTTGGAGTAGTCCATCTTGGTGATCAGGCCGCCGGCACCGTAGTAGTCGGCGATCAGCGGGTTGCTGGCGATCCCGGGCAGCGCGTGCCATGACGCCTGGCTGTAGTTGCTCTCCTGCGCCACGATCGCCTGGTAGACCGAGCGCGGGACCGAGTCCCAGGAATCTCCGGCCGGGTGCTTGAGCGCGATCCTGGAGAAGTCGTCATTGGGGGAGTACGCGACCAGACCCAGGTTCGCGTAGTTCGCCGGACGCTGGTAGGAGGATCCCACCAGCAGCCCCTGCTCGGCCATCTGCGCCGCCCATGACACCTGTTCGGTACCTGGCTGCATGACCTGGCGGTTCTCCTCGTTCCGGCCCACCGAGCACTTGGGGCTCGTGGCGGCCGCGGTGGTGGCCTCGGTGACCGCAACGCCTTCCGCGGTGGCCGCGGAGGTCTGTCGCGCCAGGGTGGCAACCGTCGCGGTGGTCGCCGTCTTCGGCTGAGCGACCGTGCTGCGGTAGGTCGAAGGAGAGACGGCTGTGCCGGCCGCCGCTTCGGGCGCCGGTGCGGGCAATGACGAACTGGGTCGCTTCGAGCCCCCCGGTACTGCTCGCTTGATGAGCTTTCCGCTCCTGGTCGCCAGGATCAGCGGCGCGGACTGTTCGGTGCCTGCACCCAGCCCCATCACCGCCCCACCGTCCAACGATGCGCTCGTCGCCCCGTTCGGCAGCCCATTCGTCGCCACCTTTCGGATACCCGAACCTGTGACGGCGCTCGTCGCACCGACGGCAAGCGGGTGCCCCGCACGCCCCTGCAGCAGCTGCAGTGCGGTGTGCTTGCCCCGACCGAGCTCGGACAGTTTCCCGGAGCGCTCACGCATGATGAGTGACGACTCGTCCGCACCACGCTGAACTGCGAAGTCGACTCCGCCGCCCGCTGCCGGACGCAGGTCGTACGCCAGCCCGTCGACATCGGCCAGCTTCGACGGGTGCGCCTTGCCGCCCTTGAGCGGGAGACGCACCAGTGAGCCACCCTGCACTCCGACGGGCCCGTCCGCGGTGGGCACCACGCTCGTGACCTGGCCGTCGACCGTGACCGACCGCTGGATCCTGCCGGACCGCATGTCGACCGTCAGCACCTGCGTACGGCGCTGGTCTTCGCCCGGGTTGACGGTGAATTCCGTGGTCTCGCTCATCCCGCAGCCCGGGGAGTGATATTTGAGAGCCACACCTGAGGCCACCGACTTCACCGAACCGGTGTGCAGATCAACCGTGTAGGCGAACGCCCCGTGGTCACGGGCGGCGGCGATATTGACCGACGACGCGGGGAGGACCGTGACCGCGGCGTACTTGCCGTCACCCGAGACGCACTGGTAGCCGGTCCACGCCGAGTCGTCGATACCCGCCGGCCGCAGCACTGCCAGCTCTCGCCAGGTGTAACTGCCGGCTCCGGTGGCGAGTTCGAGGTGGTAACCCGCCCCGTCCCCCCAGCCGTTGACCATGACATCGGCCTCGGGGCCTGTCGCATCCCTGGCCGAGGACGAGAACGCCGGAGATCTGGACACCCCGCCGTCGGCTCCGGGGACGGCGGCGGCAGCCGGGGACATGGTGCCTGCTATCAGGGCCCCCGCGAGCAGCATCACCCCTGACGCCGCCGCTGTGGGCCAGCGCTTCAACGTGATGCGTCGAGGCCGTCTCGAGCGCCTTCTGCGTGGGAACATGGTCCTCATTCCTTGGATGAACCTTCCTCGATGACTCCGCGGCCGCCGGGACGACGTGCCGATCCCGGGTTCGGCGGCGGAGAGTTTTCGTGGGCTCGGCGCGAGTGGCGCGCAGCGCCTGCCGGCGCCCGGCGTCGAGACCGATGGGCCCTGCCGATGAGGGGCGGGCGCCGCGACGGAGTGCAGAACGCGGCCCGGCTCCGTCCCGCAGCGGCTGACGGCTCGGGACCCATGACTCCTTCTGTCGGACCGGCGGGCGCGGTGGGCGGGGCAGCGAGCGGGCGGTGACATGGCGGATGTGGGCCCGTCCGGCGCCCTGCACGGCTGATCTCTCGTGAAAATCCGGAGGAACGCCCAGCGCATCCGGGAGGGTAAAGAAGCTTAAAATGTTGTCAGTCTTTAAGGAAAATGTCCGCGCCCCGCCGGTGATCCGACCGTGGAGAAGTGTCCGCATGGGGGCGGGTTGAAAATTTCGATGACGTCGGGAAAGTGTTCTCGAAATCCTTGTCGGATTCCGGTTGTCAGTACTTGTGTGGTCGCGAGCGAAGATATTCCTCTCCTTCAATTTCTTCGCATCGGGAAATGTCTGCTGCGCCGCGGGGATCTTGTTCGTGGTCGCGTGGCACCGTTGCTACCGCGCTCACCTCGGGTGTCCACGGTGGTGGGACGTGTCCGCCGCATTCCCGTGAAGGTCGAGCGGACGTGTGCTGCCGGTGCGGATCCTGTGGCCGTTGCTTCATTCGACTCGCGTCAGGTTTCGGAATCAGCCCGCCGACACATATTTTCGTTGCGTATTGCATTCAGTTGTCTGCAGAATTGCAGGCGTTCGGGTTCTGCCGATGCAGCGGCGGACGTCCAGTTGCTGCATCTTCGAGAAGACATCAATCCTCCATGTATCAGGAAAGTAACGCCGCGCTGCGAGCCAAGGATGATCACCCCACCCTCACGTCGTCAACACACCGGCAAATCGGATCCCGAGGCAGGAGCTGTCAGAAATCTCCGGAGACACTCTGCGGCAAAAGACCCCGCACCGGATCACATCAGGCACCTCTGTATCGAGCAAAGGTTTACCCAACGGGCGGTCTGGTGCGGGGACTTGGCATATGGGATGCGTAAAAAAGGCTGACGCGTTCTCGAAATGTGAGACCGGTGGATGAAGGTGAACGTCGGCGACCGGTCCGTGGTGTGGTTCAACTGGCCGGATCGGTGCGGATCTGAGGCTCGATCATTGCGCTGCCTCCCCGGTGGCAGACGTTCCCGCGCTGCTGAAGCCGCGTGGGGATGCCGGTTGGTCACGGCGGTGTGTCTGATCGGTCGTGTCTGCGGGACGGTTGTCGTCGAGGCGTGCTCGGTACCGGATGCCCGCCGGGCCACGTGTGTCGGCGGCAGGTTGGGCGGAGCTTGCGACGCTGGTCAGGGCGGCGAGTGAGAGTCCTCGACTGCCGGCCGGGGTGTGTGCATGGGGAGGCGTTTTTCGGAAGAGGCCTCAAGAGTCGGCGCCGTGGACCCTCTTTCGAGATCACCTTCCTCCGGGGTGGTGACACCGCGGCCGGGTACCAAGAGTTCAGCGCATGGCCGGTCAACTTCCTTTTGTGTCAGCCGACTACGGGAAGACTCCGTGCTGGGTCCGGTCCGACACGTCATCGGAGGCCGGGAGTGTTCTGTCGGGGGAAATGCCCGGCAGGAAATTCTCCTGACGTCCGGAAGAATGTCCGTTTCGAGTCGTGCACTGAAGACCCGTTTCTCCTCTTTCATTTCAATTCGGGGGTGGGTCGTCGGCCGGGGCGGGTGATTGAGGCGCCTGGGTCCTCGACTCCGCGTTTTCACCGGTCCGGAAGGCATTTCGTTCCCACTCGACGCCTCCCTGGTGCCCTCGTTCACCTGCTCATACTTCATACGGGTGAGACGCGGCTCCGGGGCGTGACCACCGATAGGAGCGGTGCAGGGGCGGACATCGCGGTCCCGGCCCCGACCATCGGCTGCTGACCTGCGAGATCGACCAGGTTCCGTACACATTGCTGAAGGAATCACCTGCTACTAACGTGAGGGCTGTGAGAGGCACAACCGGGGGTACACCCTCCGGGTGGCAGGGTTACTGAAAAACGGGAACCGGTCAGCTGCGAAATGTGCACCCCTATGCGGAAGGTGGCCTCTGTGCACCGCGCGCGTCATGTGCATCACGGCCACCCACTATCGATTTCGGTGGTGGAAGGAAGTAGAGACTCATGCGAGCACCTCATATCAAGCGTTCCCTCGCGGTAGCAGCCGCGGGTCTGATGCTGGCCGGCGGTGCCGCCGTTGGTGCTGCAAGTACGGCGTCGGCTGCTCCGGCTCATCCGGCATACGGGGTCAGCCATTCCTATGACGGCTGCGGCTGGTGGAATGACGGCTACGGCTACTACGACAGCGGGTACGGCTACTACGACGGGTATGGATTCGGCGGATACGGCTACGGTTGGTACTGAACCGGATCCGTGAAGGTGAGAGAAGCAGCCCCCTAGAACGCGGGGGCTGTTTTTTGATGGGGCAGGGGCGGTACTTGTGCGTCTCGCCGGAATGCCCGGTCTAGTGCTGTGACCGGAAAGGTTCACCGGCTCGTGCCGCCCGGCACGGCACCTCGCCGCGTTGTCGCATCACCCGAGTACATCCAGTACGCGGGCGATGCTCCGCCTTGCGATGCACCGCACCGGACAACGCGAGCTTCCCGGCAAACCTTTCCGGTCACAGCACTAGCCTCGCCGTTTCGGTTGGGCTGAGGCGGCTGCGTTGATCATCAACTGTTGGGTGGTCGAGGCGATTCTGTTGCCTGGGCATGGTGGAGTCCC
>NZ_JBHVWN010000010.1:0-182466 GCF_042882275.1 Streptomyces sp. NPDC058231
CGCTTGCTGGGGGGGGGGGGGGGGGCCCCCCGGGGGGCCCCCCCCGCTGTCCCCCCCCGCCCCGTGGGTTTGCCCCCCCCCCCGGGCGTGCGGGGCCGGGCCCACAACACTGCGGGTGAGGGGCCGGGGTCAGGCCGGTGAACCGAGCAGGGGGCCGGGGCCGGGAGTGATGCGCATGGTCATCACGGGGAGCAGATCGGCGACCCGGTGCGGGCGGTGTGCCGCGATACCCGGTGGGGCGGGAGCCAGCGGTACGAGCAGATCGGTGGGGGCGAGGGTTCCGCCGGACGCGTCGGCCTCGATGTCCTCGTGCAGCCACAGCGCCAGCATGTAGAGCTCGGGGATCGACAGCAGGCGCGGCTGGTAGTGCGGTGCCACCGTCTCCGCCTGACGCAGGGCGAGTTCGGTGGAGGCGATGTACGGACCTTCGAAGAAGTGCGAGAAGGCCCAGCCGTCCGGGGTGAGCATGGTGTCGGCCCCGGCGACGACACGCTCCGAGCCGCGGATCAGGAAGCGCCACGCGGCCAGCCGGGTGCGCGGCGCGAGCCCGCTCGGACCGATCCGGTCCAGTACATGGACGGGGAGCGGGAGTTCGGGGCTCAGCGGTCCCTGGACGGACCGGAGAGCCGGGGTGCGGGCCTCGCGGACTGCGGTCGGTGAACCGAGCGCCGCGAGGACGCTGCGCAGGGCGGGCGCGGGAGCCGGAGGTACATGCAGCGGCATAGTGGGTCGCCTCTCACTTGGGAGACACGTTGATGCGTGGGCGGGTGCAGACGGCGCTGTCGGCGTGCGGGGCCAGAGGAGGCCGGTGACTGGGCCGGTGCGTCAACTCTCTGCCTCGTCCGCGGAGTTTATACGACACGTGTTCACACGGTGTTTCCACTAGCCGCCTCAGGTATTGCCGGCAAGGCGGTATCAAGACTTTATTATGCGGAGATTCTGCTGATTCGGTGTGAGCGGCGCAGTCACCGCCTGGGGTTTTTCCCCGGCTGCGGTAGGCCGAAACGCGTCGGCGTTTTCGCCGTGCACCGGACCGCGGAAACTGCGTCATGCTTCATGCCGTCGGAATGTGCCCCGCGTGGCCGCCATCACATTACTCGGTCCGCGCTGTCCGTGGGGACGTTATGGATCACCTCCTCTGGGCATTATCGATCGTGACGTGAGCGGTCTGGGTCGCGGGCTGCCGACTTGTGGAGGGAGGCTTCGATGGGGGAGAAGGTCGTGTCGGGCGCCTTTGACCTGTCCGATCGGCAGAGGTACCGGAGGAAGCTCCACCTGTGTCTGGAGGGGCTGGGGAGGCTCCTGGCGGAGCGGAGGTTCGACCGCCCGCGCAACCTCATGGGTATGGAGATCGAGCTGAATCTCGCGGGTGCGGACGGCCTGCCCCGGATGATGAATGGTGAGGTGCTCGAACGGATCGCGAGCCCCGATTTCCAGACCGAACTCGGGATGTTCAATCTGGAAGTGAACATAGTTCCTCATCACCTGGACGGCCGTGTTTTCGATCAGCTGGCCGAGGAGCTCAGGACCGGTCTCGGATATGCGCACCGTAAGGCGGCCGAGGTGGCCGCCGGGATCGTGATGATCGGAATACTCCCGACCCTCGACCCCAAGGACCTGCACGCGTCGAACCTCTCTGAGGCGGACCGCTACACCCTGCTGAACGATCAAATAGTGGCGGCGCGCGGTGAGGATTTCGAGCTCGATATCGAAGGGGTGGAGCGATTGGTCTGCACCTTTCCCTCGATCACTCCGGAGGCCGCCTGTACCTCGGTCCAGCTGCATCTGCAGGTGACGCCGGCCCGCTTCGCGGACGTGTGGAACGCGGCGCAGGCCGTCGCCGCGGTCCAGATCGCCGTCGGGGCCAACTCGCCGTTCCTGTTCGGCAAGGAACTGTGGCGGGAGTCGCGCCCGCCGCTGTTCCAGCAGGCCACCGACACCAGGCCGCCCGAGCTGCAGAATCAGGGCGTTCGCCCGAGGACCTGGTTCGGTGAGCGGTGGATCGGCTCGGCGTACGAGCTCTTCGAGGAGAATCTGCGCTTCTTCCCGCCGCTGCTGCCGATCTGCGACGAGGAGGATCCGCTGCGGGTCCTCGACGACGGCGGGGTGCCGGCGCTCGGGGAGCTGGTGCTGCACAACGGCACGGTCTACCGGTGGAACCGTCCGGTGTACGGGCTCGCCGACGGCGTACCGCATCTGCGGGTCGAGAACCGCGTCCTGCCGGCCGGACCCACCGTCACCGACGTGATCGCCAACGCCGCGCTCTACTACGGTCTGGTGCGGGCGCTCGCCGAGGAGCCGCGTCCGGTGTGGACCAGGCTGCCGTTCTCAGCCGCGGCCGAGAACTTCGAGAGCGCATGCCGGCTCGGCATAGACGCCGAACTGGTCTGGCCCCGGCGGGGGCGGTCGGGCGGGCTGACGCGGGTGCCGGCCGTCGAACTCGTCCGGGACGAACTGCTGCCGCTCGCCGCGGCGGGGCTCGATGCCTGGAACATCGAACCCGCCGACCGTGACCGCTACCTCGGGGTCATCGAGGAGCGATGCAAGCGGCGGGTGAACGGTGCTTCCTGGCAGGCGGACACCTACCACCGCGGGCTGGAGGCCGGACTGGGGCGGGACGAGGCACTCGCGGCCACCACCCGCCGGTACGCCGAACTCATGCACGGTGGCGAGCCGGTGCACAGCTGGCCGGTGGGATTCCCCGCGCCGTAGTCGGGGGACCGCGGGGGCCGGACGCTGTCCGCCGCCGCTTCCCGCCGTCCCCGGACCGGACGCCCGTCATTCCCCGATTCCCCGGCACAGTGCCAGGCCGCCGTCTCGGCCGGCGCGTCACGGTGAGGACCCCGGCCCGGTCATCGACGTGCCCGCGCCCCAGGACCGGACGGGCAGTGCGGCGGTGGCCACGGCGCGCCGGTCCCGGTCGAGCCGTCCCCCGCGTCCTTCCGTCGTACGGCCATCAGGCAAGCTGTGACGTCCCGCAGCAGTGGTGCCCTCCTTCGGTGCGGAGAAGGAACGAGGGATCGCACCACCACCCGTGGTGGTCGTACCCCCGGTCACGCATGATCTTCGTATCCGCATCCGCGGGTCCAGGGGGACGGGGGAGCGGGACGGTACGCGGATACTCGATCGGAGGCAGGTATGCAGGTGGCGCAGGGGCACGTGGACCCATTTCCCGAAGAGACCTTGTCACGGCGGATCCTGCGATCCGAAACGCTCCTGGTGCTGGCTCTCTCGCTGGGTGCCAGCGGGGTGTCCGCCCTCATCAGTTTTGTCGGGTCGCTGACGAAGCCAGGAGGCCTGAAGGATCAGGCCGCGACGCTCAACAGCTCGTACGCCCCGGGGCGGCCCTGGCTCGATCTCGCCTGGCAGCTCTTCGGCATCGCCACGGCACTGGTCCCGGTGGCGCTGGTGGCGCACCTGCTGATCAGGGAGGGGAGCGGCCTCCGCGTCATCGGCTTCGACCGGAGCAGACCCGGATCCGACCTCGGGCGCGGCACGCTGATCGCGGCGGGCATCGGCAGCGCCGGACTGGCCTTCTACCTGGTGGCGCGGGCCGCCGGCTTCAATCTGACGGTGGTTCCGGAGTCACTGCCCGACGTGTGGTGGAAGTTCCCGGTGCTGATCCTCTCCGCGCTGCAGAACGCCGTCGTGGAAGAAGTGATCGTCGTCGGATATCTGCTGCGCAGACTCGGACAGTTGGGGTGGACGCCGATCGCCGCCCTGGTGGCGAGCTCGGTGCTGCGCGGCTCATACCACCTCTACCAGGGGATCGGCGGCTTCGTCGGCAACATGGTGATGGGTGTGGTCTTCGTGCTCCTCTACCGGCGCTGGGGGCGCGTCGGGCCGCTGGTCGCGGCGCACGCGCTGCTCGACATCGGGGCGTTCGTCGGTTACGCGCTCCTCGCGGGGAAGGTGGGGTGGCTGCCCACGCCCTGAGCGGGGTCGAGCGGGAGGCAGGCGTGCGCGGTGCCACCCCCCGGCCGGTCAGAACGTGGTCAGCAGTTCTCCGTCGACGACCGTCACCGCGCTGCCCGTCAGCAGGGTACGGTCACCGCGCAGCGCGGTGCGGACCAGTCCGGTTCGCGCGGAAGCCTGCAGTCCGGTCAGTTCGTCACGGCCGAACCGGGCCGACCAGAACGGGGCCAGTGCGGTGTGGGCGCTTCCGGTCACCGGGTCCTCGTCGATGCCGACCCGGGGGAAGAAGCCGCGGGATACGAAGTCGTAGCCGCGGGCCGGATCCTCGGCCGCGGCCGTGACGATGATGCCGCGCCGTGAGCAGGCGGCCACCGCGACGAGATCCGGGGCCAGGCCGCGCACGGTGGCCTCGTCGTCGAGTTCGACGAGGAGGTCACCGATGTGTTCGCCGGTGTCCAGTACGGACAGCGGCTCGGCGCCGAGCGCGGCGGTCAGTCCCGGCGGAGCGGCGGCCGGGGTCAGCGGGGCCGTGGGGAAGTCGAGGGCGAGCGAGCCGTCCGGGTGAGCGGTGGCGGTGAGGATCCCGCAGCGCGCCGCGAAGCGCACGGTGCCGTTCGCCGCTCCGGTGGTGTGCAGGACGTGGGCGGTGGCGAGCGTCGCGTGCCCGCACATGTCGACCTCGGTGGCCGGGGTGAACCATCGCAGTGCCCAGTCGGCCGTACCGCCCGGCGGTAGCGGGTGGGCGAAGGCGGTCTCGGAGAGGTTCATCTCCCGGGCGATCTCCTGGAGCCGGCCGGCGTCGGGGAAGGCGTCGGAATCCAGGAGCAGGACCGCGGCGGGGTTTCCCGTGAAGGGGCGGTCGGTGAACGCGTCGACGATGCGAATTCTCATGGGACGACCGTAGAGGCCCCCGGAAGCCGCGGGCCAAGGCCAATGCGGGGTCGGTGGACCGATCAGGCACCGGGGCACGCGAGCCGCGGCACGATCCGAACGAGAGGCCTACGCGGACGGGTGCCGCCGCAGTCGCGTCACGGCCGGCGTCCCCACGCGGAGACGAGCGGAGCGGTGGCCAGGTCCAGCCGTCCGGTGGCGACGTGAGCGAGGTGCTGGTCGATCTCCTCGTCCGTGGCGAGCCCCGCCGCCACGAGCCGGCCGCGGATCTGCCGCACGGTGGCGTCCTCCAGAACGGTGCAGGCCGGTGAGGTGATCGGGAAGTACGCGTCGGCCTGCACATCGGCCAGTCCGGCTTCGCGCAGCAGCCTGGGCAGGGTCCGGCCGTAGGAGAGGTCCGCGCCGCGGGCCGCCATGAGTTCACGGAAGCCGGACCGAAGGCGGTTGGCGAGCCGCTGCTCGGGGCCCGACTCGTCGGGACACAGCAGAGGTTGCAGGCCGGGGTCGGCGTCCTCCAGGAGGAGTGCGCCACCGGGGCGCAGCGCCCGGATCATGCGGCGGAGCGCCTCGGCGCGGTCGGTGACGTGGACCAGGACCAGCCGGGCATGGACCAGGTCGAAGGAACCGGGCGGCGGCGGGTCCGCTGCGACATCGTGACGCAGCACCTCGATGACATCGTCAGCGACGTCCTGGGCCCAGGACACGTCGATGTCGGTGGCGACCACCTTTCCGGCCGGCCCGACCCGCGCGGCGAGCCCGGCGGGGACGGACGGGCCACCGGCTCCGACCTCCCAGCACCGCATACCCGCGGTGATCCCGAGCCGGTCCACATGCCGGAAGGTCACCGGGTCGAACAGTTCGGCGAGGGCGCCGAAGCGGATGCCTGCCTCCGACTGACGGTTGTCGAGCAGATAGCCGCGCTCTGCGCCCTGTGTGGCGTCCGCGCCGGATGCGGTCATGAATCCTCGCCCGTGTTCTGTGGTGTCCCGGAGCCAGTATGCAGGTGTAGACGGCACCGGTCCGTGCCGGGCGGGCCGAGGCTCCGTCGGCGGAGCCGGGCGACGGGACACCGGCCGTCAGAGCCCGGAAGGCCCGGCGCGGCCCGCTCGACGCGACTGCCGTCGTCCCCCTGCCCCCGTCCCGAAGCCGCGCCGAGCGTTGCCGAGCGACTGGTTCCGATATATCGTTGACGCATCGCGACAGATCAACGATGGAGGGAGCGTACCCATGCGTCCACATGGACACGAGCATGAGCACGAACATGGGCACGGGCATGAGCACTGCGGGCCGGGTCATCACGGGCGGGGCGACTTCGAGGGGCGCCGTGCCGCCTTCGGGCATTTCGGTCCGCCGTTCGGCGGAGGCCCCTTCGGTGGCGGTCCCTTCGGCGGGGGGCGCGGTCGTGGCGGCGGCAGGGGGAGGGCGCGGCGGGGTGACGTACGCGCTTCGATCCTGGCGCTGCTGAAGGACCGGCCGATGCACGGGTACGAGATGATCCAGGAGATCGGCGAGCGCAGCGGCGGGGCCTGGCGGCCCAGCCCCGGCTCCGTCTACCCGACGCTGCAACTGCTGGAGGACGAGGGGCTGATCCTCAGCGCGAGCGAGGGCGGCAAGAAGCTGTTCACGCTCACCGAGACCGGCCGCGCCGAGGCGGGATCCGGGCCCGAGGCGCCCTGGGAGGAGGCCGGGCGCGGCGTCGACTGGGAGAGCGTGAACGAGATCCGGCAGGCCGGCTTCGGTCTGATGGAGGCGTTCGGCCAGGTCTGGAAGACCGGCTCGGCCGACCAGCGCCAGAAGGCGCTATCGGTGATCAACGACGCCCGTAAGAAGCTCTATCTGATCCTTGCCGACGAGGACTGATCCGAAGGAAGCGGAGCGAAGGGCCGCGCGGCATCGTGGGGCCTTCGCTCCGCCGGGCCCGTCGTGGCGTCATTCGACCCACCGGGCGCACGGGACCGGCCGTCAGCTCTGTCCGGTCCCGTCCGCCCGCCAGATCAGTGCCGCGTCGAACCGGTCGGAGGCGCGCGGGTGCGGGCCGTCGTCATGGCAGTGGAAAGCCGCCCAGAACAGGTCGGCGGGCAGGGCGTCGCGAGGGGCGTGGACCCGGTAGACGTACTCCCGTCCGTCGATCGCCGGGAGGGCGACCATCCATCCCACTCCGGCACTCCTCTCCCGCCGCCATGAACGTGGTGTGGCCCGAGGGACGTGTGCCGCAGGGGCCGCGGTTGCTCCGGGAGCGCAGTGCAAGGCGACGCGCGCTGTTCCCCGCGAACGGATGCGTATGGGGCGGGATCTCATCCAAAAGGAGGAGGAACCGCTCTGGTGTCCCCAACTCCGGTGGGATGCGTAGATGGGCCCCTCCGGGGATGCTCCCGGACCCCGGGGCTGATGGGGTGAGAGGTGTGCAAAACCGGACGCCGCGGATTCCTGAGCAGCCCGCATCGAACCGTTCCGAACTCCAGGCCGGAATCACCGCGGAGCTGGCCTCGGCGGTGACAGGTGCGCGCAGGCGTGCCCTGCGCGACGGTGACCGGCAGATCGACACCGCTCATCTGCTGCATTCCCTCGTCGAGTCGGATCCGGAGGTGCGTGCGGCCTTCGACGGAGGTCCGCAGCTCGCGAAGGTGCTCGGGTATCTCGTGCAGCGTTCGATCGGTTACGGACTCCGCTGGCAGGGAACCGTGGAGGGCTCCGGCGCGGTCCACGTCGTGGTCGAGGGGGACGCCGCCGTGCGGGGCACGGGGACCGACGGCTGGTCGCCCTCGGCCGCCGCGGCGATGGCCGGCGCGCGGGAGTGCGCGCAGCTGCGGGGGGACGAGCGGGCCCGAGGGCTGGATCTGCTCGCGGCGCTGGCCGGCGACCCGGAATGCCGGGCCGTCGAGGTGCTGGGGCGGGCGGGGGTCGACAGCACGGAGCTCGTCGGCCGGATCGCGGCGGCGTCCGGCCCGGGGTGATGTCGCCGGGACGCGTACGGGTCGGCGCCACGGCATGGAGAGACCGCTGGTGAGGGGCGGGCGTGACGGACCGTTCGGGCATGTGCGCCGCCCCGTGGACGGCCTGGATGCCGCGGCGACCGGGAGCTGATGCAGTACTCCGCCGGTCAGGGTTCCCGGCCGCGCCGGGATCTTGCGTACGTCAGGGGTGAATGGGGGTGACGCTCCTGACGGCAGCTGCCATGATGTGCCGATGCACGCGTCTCAGGAGAGAAGCGCCGGCCTGGGACTAGCCCTGGCCTCGGCGTTCGCATTCGGTGGTTCCGGGGTGGCGGCCAAGCCGCTGATCGAGGCGGGGCTCGATCCGCTCCATGTGGTCTGGTTGCGGGTGGCGGGTGCCGCCCTCGTCATGCTGCCCGTGGCCTGGCGCCACCGCGCTCTCGTACGCAGCCGCCCCGTGCTGCTGCTGGGCTTCGGACTGCTCGCCGTCGCCGGCGTCCAGGCCTGCTACTTCGCCGCCATCTCCCGTATCCCGGTCGGAGTCGCGCTGCTCGTCGAATACCTGGCGCCCGCGCTCGTGCTCGGCTGGGTCCGGTTCGTGCAGCGCCGTCCCGTCACCCGGGCCGCGGCGGTCGGCGTCACTCTGGCGGTCGCCGGTCTCGCCTGTGTGGTCGAGGCGTGGTCCGGCCTGAGCTTCGACGTCGTCGGGCTGCTGCTCGCCCTCTGCGCCGCCTGCTGCCAGGTCGGCTACTTCGTCCTGTCCGACCCGGGTGGCGGGGACACGGCGGCCGGAGCGGAGCCTCCACATCCGGTCGGTGTGATCGCCTACGGGCTGCTGATCGGTGCGGCCGTCCTCACGGTGGTGGCACGGCCCTGGAACATGGACTGGTCGGTGCTCGGCGGCAGCACCGGCCTGAACGGCGCGGAGGTTCCCGCCTGGCTGCTGCTCGTCTGGATCGTGCTGCTCGCCACCGTGATCGCGTATGTCACCGGTGTGATCTCGGTGCGGCTGCTGTCTCCCGCGGTGGCGGGTGTCGTGGCCTGTCTGGAGGCGGTCGTCGCGACCGTGCTCGCCTGGGTCCTGCTCGGGGAACACCTCGCGGCCCCTCAGTTGATCGGCGGCGTCATGGTGCTGATCGGTGCGTTCATCGCCCAGTCCTCGACGCCGAAGGCGCCCTCGGGTCCCGTCGCTTCGGGTGCGGGCGGGGGCGCCGGGGCCGTCGAGGGGGAGTTGTCCGCCGGACGGGCCGCCACGTAATGTGCCGATCATGCATCTGACTGTGCTTCCGCCGCCCGCCGCCTAGCGCGGGCGGCCACTCCTGACGAAGACGTGCTCGGGCAGTCCCCGAGCCGGTCGTCGCTGCCCGCACGCGGAGCCGAGCGATCACCGTCCTGTTTTCCTCAGGGGAAGTACACGTGTCGAATACTGTTTCCGGCTTGCCCGTCGGGCGGAGCCTGTTCTATCTGATCATCGCCGGAGTGGCCTGGGGAACAGCGGGGGCCGCCGCCTCGCTGATCTTCCGGGTCAGTGATCTCGGCCCTCTCGCCCTCTCGTTCTGGCGCTGCGCGGGAGGTCTCGTCCTGTTGTGCGCGGCTCTCGTCCTGCGCCCGCGGCGCACGGTGGCCACCGCCGAGTCACGACGGCGCCGACTGCTGCGCATCCTCGGGACCGGCATCGGCCTCACCCTGTTCCAGAGCGCGTACTTCGCCGCCGTCCAGGCGACCGGTCTCGCGGTCGCGACCGTGGTCACCCTCGGGGCCGGGCCCGTGCTCATCGCGGTCGGCGCGCGGCTGACCATGGGGGAGCGGCTCGGCGGGGGCGGTGTCGCCGCGGTGCTGGGGGCGCTCACCGGCCTTGCCGTGCTGGTGCTCGGTGGCGAGGGCGGTACGGTGCGGCCCGCCGGGGTCGCATCGGCGCTGCTCTCCGCCACCGGATATGCCGCCATCACTCTGCTGACCAGGTGGCTCGGCCGTGACGGCGGCGGCGCCGATCCACTCGCCACCAGCGCCTGGGCGTTCGGGATCGGCGCGCTGGGGCTGCTGCCCATGGCGGCGTCCGAAGGGCTGGTGCCGCACACCGCGGACGGCGCCCAGGTGGTGTGGCTGCTGGTGTACGTGGCGGCGGTCCCGACCGCGCTGGCCTACGCGCTCTACTTCGCGGGCGCCGCGGTGGTGCGGGCCGCCACGGTGTCCGTGATCATGCTGCTCGAACCGGTGAGCGCCGCGGTCATCGCCGTCGTGGTCCTGCGCGAGCAGCTCACCGCGGCCACGGTCGTCGGCACGCTGCTGCTGATCGCGGCGGTGGCGGGACTCGCCGTCGCCGAGACACGCGGTGCGGCGAGCGCGCGCCGTCGGGCGGCGGTACCCGCCTGATGGCTGTGGGGAGTGCGCGGTCGACCGTCGGGCCCCGCACTCCCCACAGCGCCGCTCAGAGGGCGGCCAGATAGTCCGGCACCGCGATGGCCGGGTCCAGGTCGTCCGACGGCTGCGGCGCGTGGTGGCCGCGGGCGAGCGGGATCACGCCCGCCCAGTGCGGCAGTCCGAGATCCTCCGCGTCGTCGTTGGGGCCGCCGGTCCGCACCTTTGCGGAGACCTCGTCGAGATCGAGCCTGATCACGGCCGTCGCGGCGAGCTCCTTCTCGTTGGCAGGACGGGAGTCGGCGGCCCGGCCCGGCACGACCTGGTCGACGATCGCGTCGAGCGCGGTGCGCCGTTCCTCCGGGTCGGTCACCGTACGGGCGATGCCGTGGACCACCACGGAGCGGTAGTTCATCGAGTGGTGGAAGGCCGAGCGGGCCAGCACCAGTCCGTCGACGTGCGTCACCGTGAGGCAGACCGGCAGGCCGGGATCGGCCTGCCCGGCCGTCCGCAGCGGCCGGGATCCGGTCGAACCGTGCACGTACAGCCGCTCGCCGACCCGGCCGAAGAGCGTCGGCAGCACGACTGGCGCGCCGTCGCGGACGAAGCCGAGATGGCAGAGGTACGCCTCGTCGAGTATGGAATGGACCAGCTCCCGGTCGTACGACGCACGTTCACGGGAACGGGTCGGGACGGTCCGCTCGGTCGGTTCGTACGGGGCAGCCGCCTCCGGGGCCGTGGTCTGCGGCGGTGCGGTGTCCGGCATTGCCAACTCCATTGCACTAGTTCATATTCATCTTTGTGCTAGAAGAGTATCGGACGGTCGGGCGGTGCGCATCGGAGATTGCCGCGAGTGCGGAGCGCGCGGTCTGATCGGGGGAGCCCCAGCCCGGGCAAGTGCTGCCGCCCATGCGGAAGTCGGCGGGCCGGCTACAGGTCGATCCGCACACCGTGGCGGCCGCCTGCCGGACCTTGCGTGAGCGCGGAGTGATCGAGACCGCCGGTGCCGCGGCAGCCGGGCGCGCCCGCGCCCCGCCGGAACGGCGCGCGGTTCGATCCGCGTCGCTGCGCCGCCCGGGGTGAGCGACCTCGGGAAGGGGGAGGCCCGGCCCGGTCCCTTCCGCCTTGCGAACACCGCATCCGGCGCCGCGCGCCGATCCGCCGGGGATCAGCGGGACAGCCCTCGGAGCGACGAGGTGCGCGGCGCGGTCCTGCGTGTACGGGTCCTGCTCTGTGTGAGGAAGGCGCCGGCCAGGACGATCAGCGCGCCGACCGGGGTGTTCCAGTTCAGCTGCTCGCCGAGCACGGCGACCCCGGCCGCGGTGGCGATGACCGGGATGAAGTAGGTGACCATCTGCGCGGTCGTCGGGCCGACCTCCGTGACCAGGCCGTACTGCATCAGTACCGCCAGACCGGTCCCGAGCGCGCCCAGGGCCACGACGGCGAGCGTCGGCAGCAGCGGGAAACCGTCCGGGGCCGAGGTGAACACCGGGGTGACCAGCGCGATCTGCACGGTTCCGACGAAGAGCTGGCTGCCGGTCAGGGCGAGTGTGGACGAGCCGCTGCCCGCAAGTGTCCTGCGGACGTAGATCCACCCGACGGGATAGCTGAGGGAGGCGAGAAGCGCCATCGCCGTACCGCTGAAGTCCAGACCGGAGAAGCCCTGCCAGGCGCCCAGCACCGTCAGCACCCCAAGGAAGCCGAGGCCGAGCCCGGCCACCCGGCGACGGGTCGGCCGGTCCTCGGAGAGCGCGACGAGCGACAGCGCCATCCCCCACAGCGGCGAGGTCGCGTTGCAGATGCCGGCCAGCGTCGACGGGATCGTCTGCTCGGCGAAGGCGAAGAGCGAGAACGGCAGCGCGTTGAGGAAGAAGGCGGCCACCGCGAGATGGCCCCAGGTGCGTGCGGTGCGCGGCAGCCGCTCACGGCGTACGACCATGGCGACGGCCAGCACCGCCGTACCCGACAGCAGTCGGCCGAGCGTGACCTGGAACGGGGCGTACCCGTCGGTGCCGACCTTGATCAGGAGGAAGCTGAAGCCCCAGATGAGCGAGAGGGCGGCGAACCGGATCCGCCAGTCCAGCGCCGGGCGGGAGGGGGCGGGGGGTGCGGCCGGCAGGGCAGGGGCGGCGGGAGCGGCGGCGGTCACGGAGGGGGCAGTCATGAGAAATACGATGCCGATTTCAATAGCGTAGGACAAGTGAGACTTTGTGAGAGCTTCAACGTAGCATTGCTTACATGTTGAACCTGGAGCGGCTGCGTACCCTCGATGCCCTCGCCCGGCTGGGCACGGTGGGCGGCGCGGCCGAGAGCCTGCACGTAACCACGTCGGCGGTCTCCCAGCAGCTGGCGAAACTCGAGCGCGAGGTGGGCCAGCAGCTGCTCGCCAAGAACGGCCGGGGCGTCCGGCTCACCGACGCGGGGCAACTCCTCGCGGACCATGCCGCGCGGATCCTGTCCCAGGTCGAACTGGCCCAGTCCGACATCGAGGCCCAGCGCGGCGAGGTCGTCGGAGAGGTCCGGCTGGGGGCGTTCCCGACCGCGGCTCGCGGGTTGTTTCCGGCGACGCTGGGCGCGCTGCACCGTGATCACCCCGAACTGAAGGTGCGCACCACGGAATTGGAGCCGGAGGTGGGAATCCGCAAGGTCCTGCGGGGTGACATCGACCTGGCGGTGGTGCTCGACTGGAGCAACAAGAGGCTGCCGGTCCCCGGCGGTCTGGCCATGACCGGACTGCTCGACGACGCACCGGACATCGCGATGCCGGCCGGTCATCCGCTCGCGGACCGGACGCAGGTGGATCTGGAGGACTTCGCCGACGACGACTGGATCTCGTGGCCCGAGGGCGAGTTCTGCCACGACTGGCTGATGTTCACCCTGCGCTCGAAGGGTGTCGAACCGCGCATCGCCCACCTCGCGGGCGAACACCACACGCAGCTCGCTCTGATCGCCGCCGGGGTGGGGGTCTGTGTCGCGCCCCGCCTCGGGCGGGGCGTGGTGCCGGACGGGGTGCGGCTCGTGCCGGTACGGCAGCAGATGCGGCGGCACGTGCACGCCGTGTGGCGGGCGGACGCGGACCGCCGTCCGTCGATCAGGGCGGCGGTCGCGGCACTGCGAGCGGCCGGCCGGGAGTTCGACGCCCCGCTGGACGGCGGCGACGTGGCCCGACCCTAGGGCCGGGCGGGAGTCAGGCCGGCGCCACCGATTTGCGGAAGTCCCAGGAGGTGACCTTGTCCGGGGAGAGTCGCAGCCACGCGTGCCGCCCGTCGTGCACCATCGTCTCCATCCCGAGGTACTTGGCCGCGAACAAGCGCTCCGCATCGGCCAGTTCGGGGCACTCCTCGCCGATGCGCGGTGCCTCGCCGACGAAGTCCGCCTCGCCGCGCAGTTCCACGCCGCGCAGTTCCCCGTACTCCACCCCGTCGTCGACGACCACAGCGATCCTCGGGTCGTGGCGCAGCTGGGACCAGCGCAGGGACCGGATGATCGAGTACAGCCAGAGCGAGGTGCCGTCCCAGACGAACCAGAGCGCGCCGACGTGCGGGCTGCCGTCGGACGAGACGGTGGCGACCCGGCAGGTGCGCTGCTGAGCGAGGTATGTGTCGCGTTCCGCGTCCGTCATCATGATCCGACGGCCCCGTCGCTGACTGACGGCCATGGATGCCCTCTTCCGGTAGCTGGCCAGGTCCCGGGAATCATGGGGCCACCGTCCGCCCCGACGCAACGGCCGCCCGTCCCGCCTGCCGGGCCGCCGCCGGGAGGCCCGGCAGGCGGAGCGCCCGGAGGGCTACGGAGCAAGGGTGATCGAGTCGCCCTCCACCTTGATCGACGCAGCAGGCAGCGGCTCGGTGGCCGGGCCGGCCGAGACACTGCCCGTCGCGGCGTCGAACTTGCTGCCGTGGCAGGGGCAGTTGATGGTGCCGTCCGCGACGCTCGACACCGCGCATCCCTGGTGCGTGCACTTCGAGGAGAACGCCTTGAACTCCCCGGCCTTGGGCTGCGTCACCACCACGCCCTTGTCAGCGAAGATCTTCCCGCCGCCCTCCGGGATGTCGGCGGTCTTCGCCAGGACGCCCGCGGCCGCGCCGCCACCGGCCTGGTCCACGGCGGCCGAACCACCCGAGTCCTTAGAGCTGCCGCACGCGGTGAGTACGGAGGCCACCACGACTCCACCCGCTGCCGCGACAACGGTGCGACGGCCGAGAGGGGTCTCGTAGTCCTGCGATGCGTTCATGCCGGCATTCCCTTCCGCGATGGTCATTGCTTCGCCCAGGGGTACGCACGGTTGTGGTCCCGCGTTCAACGACCGGGTGGTTTCGTGCCGGTGGTTCCTCGGGGAAAGCGTCTGACTGTTCTGTCGGCAGCTTGCGGGGCGCCCAGGGGCGCACCGTCGACGGATGCCGACCGGTGCCCCTCGCGCTCGGCCGTGGTTCCCGCCGGTCTGCGGAGGGGGTGAGACGATCATGGATCGTAAGGTGCCCCATCCGTATAACCTGGGGAAATGCTGACAGAAGTCACAGCGACCCGCTATGTCACGCCCCTGCGTGAGGGTGGCTCGCTCCCGGGCATCGTCGAGGCCGACGATCTCGGTACGTACGTCATGAAGTTCACCGGCGCCGGTCAGGGCCGCAAGACCCTGGTCGCGGAGGTGATCTGCGGGGAGCTCGGCCGGCGACTGGGACTGCGGGTCCCGGAACTCGTCACCATTCAGCTCGACCCCGTCATCGGGCTCGCGGAGCCGGACCAAGAGGTGCAGGAGCTGCTCAAGGCGAGCGGTGGGCTGAATCTCGGCATGGACTATCTGCCCGGTTCGATCGGATTCGATCCGCTCGCCTACCAGGTGGACCCGGCGGAGGCCGGGAAGATCGTCTGGTTCGATGCGTTGATCAACAATGTCGACCGGTCGTGGCGGAACCCCAACATGCTGGTCTGGCACGGCGACGCCTGGCTCATCGACCACGGTGCCACGATGATCTGGCACCACAACTGGCCCGGTGCGCAGGCGTCCGCGGCCAAGCCGTACAACGCCTCCGACCACGTCCTCGCGCCCTTCGGCCCGGACATCGCGGCCGCGGCCGCGGAGCTCGCCCCTCTCGTCACCGAGCGGCTGCTGACCGAGGTGACCGCCGAGGTGCCCGACGAATGGCTGGTCGACGAGCCCGGCTTCGACACGACCGACGCGCTGCGCCGCGCCTATGTGGAACCGCTGCTGGCGCGCGCCGCCACGATTCATGAACGGATCTCGATGGACGCGCCCACGAAGAGCAGGCCGTCGCAGGCGCCGGGGTGGCTCACCGACCACCTCGCGCCCTGGCCGCACCCCACGAAGAAGGACCGCACCGGGAAGGCGACGGCCGAGCAGGCCGCCGGCGAGGAGGGCGGCCGGTGAGCAAGCGCGATGTCTTCGAGTACGCGCTGCTGCGCGTCGTGCCCCGGGTCGAGCGCGGTGAGTGCATCAACGCGGGCGTGCTGGTGTACTGCCGGGCCAAGTCCTTCGTGGCGGCCCGTACCCACCTCGACGAGAACAAGCTGATGGCCCTCGACCCGGACGCCGACGTGGTCGGGGTGCGGGCGGCGCTGCGGGCCGTCGAAGGGGTCTGTGGCGGCGGCGACGAGGCCGGTCAAGCAGCCGGTGACGACGCCGGGCGCCGCTTCCGCTGGCTGATCGCCCCACGCTCCACGGTCGTCCAGCCGAGTCCCGTGCACAGCGGCCTCACCACCGATCCGGAGGCCGAGGTCGAGCGCCTGCTCGACCTCCTGGTGCGCTGACCCGGCCGCCGGCGGCGTCGCCCGCGGACCCCGCGGCCGCGGCGCCGTCCGGTGTGACATGCGCTGCTGCGCCCGTGGGCCGTTGACACCGGGTGCCAGGGCTTCTAGCGTCTCGTCTGCTGAAGGTACTAAGCGGTTGCTCAGTTATCGGGAACTTCCTGACGTCCGCTGAGCCGCGATCCAAGGGCGAGGAGAACCAAGCATGTCCACCACCGAGCAGCGTGTCGCCATCGTGACGGGAGCGGCGCGGGGCATTGGCGCCGCCACCGCGGTACGTCTGGCGGCCGAGGGCCGCTCCGTCGCCGTACTCGATCTCGACGAGGCGGCCTGCAAGGACACCGTCGAGAAGATCACCGCCGCCGGGGGCACCGCGCTCGCCGTCGGCTGCGACGTCTCGGACAGCGCCCAGGTGGAGGCCGCCGTGGCGCGGGTCGCCGCCGAGCTCGGCGCTCCGACGATCCTCGTCAACAACGCCGGCGTGCTCCGTGACAACCTGCTCTTCAAGATGAGCGAGTCCGACTGGGACATCGTGATGAACGTGCACCTCAAGGGCGCGTTCCTGATGGCGAAGGCCGTCCAGAAGCACATGGTGGACGCCGGGTTCGGCCGTATCGTCTCGCTCTCCTCCTCCTCGGCGCTCGGCAATCGCGGCCAGGCCAACTACTCCGCGGTCAAGGCCGGTCTGCAGGGGCTCACCAAGACGCTCGCCAAGGAGCTCGGCAAGTTCGGCATCACCGCCAACGCCGTCGCCCCCGGCTTCATCGTCACCGAGATGACCGCGCAGACCGCGGCGCGGATCGGCATGGGCTTCGAGGAGTTCCAGGCGGCCGCCGCCACCCAGATCCCCGTGCAGCGGGTCGGCCGCCCGGACGACATCGCCAATGCCATCGCCTTCTTCACGGGCGACGAGGCCGGCTTCGTCTCCGGGCAGGTCATGTACGTCGCCGGCGGACCGCTCAACTGACCCGAAGGGCAACGGACATCATGACTGTTCAGGACAGCGGGAAGGTCGCGCTCGTCACCGGCGCGAGCCGGGGGATCGGGTACGGGATCGCGGAGGCGTTCGTCGCCCGCGGCGACCGGGTGTGCATCACGGGGCGTGGTGAGGAGGCCCTCAAGGAGGCCGTCGAGAGGCTCGGTTCCGACCGGGTCGTCGCAGTGGCGGGCAAGGCGCACGACGAGGCGCACCAGGCGGCGGCCGTCGAACGTGTCATGGAGGTCTTCGGCCGCGTCGACTTCCTGGTCAACAACGCCGGTACGAACCCGGTCTTCGGCCCGATCGCCGAGCTCGACCTGGGGGTCGCCCGCAAGGTCTACGAGACCAATGTGATCTCGGCGCTCGGCTTCGCCCAGCAGACCTGGAAGGCCTGGCAGAAGGAGAACGGCGGGGCGATCGTCAACATCGCCTCGGTCGCCGGTGTCTCCGCCTCGCCCTTCATCGGCGCCTACGGCATGAGCAAGGCGGCCATGGTCAATCTGACGCTGCAGCTTGCACACGAGTTCGCGCCGGCCGTCCGGGTCAACTCGATCGCCCCGGCCGTGGTGAAGACCAAGTTCGCCGAGGCGCTGTACGAGGGGCGCGAGGCGGAGGCCGCCGCCGCTTACCCGCTCGGCCGGCTCGGTGTGCCCCAGGACATCGGCGGTGCCGCCGCATTCCTCACGTCGAGCCAGTCCGACTGGATCACCGGACAGACGCTGGTGGTCGACGGAGGCATCTTCCTGAATGCGGGCGTGGGCTGAGCACAGCCTGCGCCGGTTTGGCCCCGAATGACTCAAGTGCCCCGCCGGACCTGCGGATTGACCCGGCGGGGCGCTGCGGTATGGTCTGCCGACCCATGGCTGATCGAGGAGCGTGCACGTGTTCTACCGGGCCAGTCTGCAGGCTGCTGCAGCCCTTGCTTCCCTTTCTCTGCTGGCCGGTTGCGGTCTGCTTTCCGGCAGTGACTCAGAGGTCGAGCAGAAGATAGTCGTCGGTACCACGAGTGAGCCCTCGACCCTTGACCCGGCGGCGGCCTGGGACAACTCGTGGGAGCTGATGCGCAACGTCTTCCAGACCCTGGTGAGCTTCCCCACGGGCAGTACGAGCCCTGAGCCGGACGCCGCGGAGAACTGCGTGTTCACGGACACGACGAGCACGGCGTACCGCTGCAGGCTCAAGAAGGACCTGAAGTTCTCCAACGGGGACAAGCTCGATGCCGAGGCCGTGAAGTACTCCATCGACCGGATCACGACCCTCAAGGTCAAGGGCGGACCGCTCGGCCTGCTCGGCTCGCTCGACCGGGTGGAGACCAAGGGCGACGACACCGTCGTCTTCCACCTCAACAAGCCCGATGCCACGTTCCCGTTCATTCTGGCCACCCCCGCCATGTCGCTCGTCGCGCCCAGCGACTATCCGAAGGACAAGGTCCGCGAGGACGGCAAGGTCACCGGATCGGGTCCCTACCTCCTGGACAGCTACACGCCGGGTGACAGGGCCGAGCTGATCAAGAACCAGGACTACAAGGGCTTCGCCAACCGTAAGAACAACGCCGTGACCATCCGGTACTTCAAGGGGTCCACCCCCATGGTCGACGCGCTGAAGAAGAACGAGATCGACGCCACCTACCGGGGCCTCACCGCCGAGGAGGTCGTCAAGCTCGAAGACAACAAGGACAAGAACAGCAAGCTGCAGCTCATCGAGACGGTCGGCGCCGACATCCGGTTCCTCGTCTTCAACCCCAAGGACCCGGCCGCCGGGAACCCGGCCGTCCGCCGGGCCATCGCGCAACTCGTCGACCGGGACGCCCTGGTCGCCAAGGTCTACCAGGGGACCGCCGAGCCGCTCTACTCCATGGTCCCCAAGGGCATCGCCGGGCACACCACCAGCTTCTTCGACAGCTTCGGTGACCCGAACCGGGCGAAGGCGAAGGGGATCCTGACCAAGGCGGGAATCACCGAGCCCGTCGCGATGACGTTCTGGTACACCACCGACCGGTACGGCTCGTCGACGCAGTCCGAGTTCGGTGAGCTGAAGCGTCAGCTCGAGTCGTCCGGCCTGTTCAAGATCACGCTGAAGGGCCTGCCGTGGAAGAAGTTCCAGGAGGGCTTCACCAAGGGCCAGTACCCCGTCTTCGGCCGTGGCTGGTTCCCGGACTTCCCGGACCCGGACAACTTCATCGCCCCCTTCGTGGGCAAGGAGAGCGTCACCGGGATGCCGTACGACAAGACCGAGATCACCGAGCACCTGCTGCCGCAGACCCGCCAGCAGAGTGACCGGGGCGCGGTGAGTAAGGAGTTCGAGCAGGCCCAGAACATCCTGGTCGACGACGTCCGGTTGCTGCCGCTGTGGCAGGGCAAGCTGTACGTCGCGGCGGGCGAGGACATCGGCGGCGGCGAGCGCGCCCTGGACCCGCAGACGGTCATGCAGATGTGGGAGCTGTACCGCAAGGCCAGCTGGTAGGGCTCGCCCGGCCGGTTGTCAGTGGCCCCCGGTAGGTTCTGTGGTCGAGAACCGATTGCGTACCGGAGGTTGTTGAAGTGACCGACACCGACCTGCTGCCCGAGTCCTGGCGCGGCGTCCTCGGCGAAGAGCTGCAGAAGACGTATTTCAAGGAGCTCACCGAGTTCGTCGAGGAGGAGCGGGCCAGGGGGCCGGTCTACCCGCCCCGTGAGCAGGTCTTCGCGGCGCTGGAGGCCACCCCGTACGACCAGGTGAAGGTCCTGGTCCTGGGCCAGGACCCCTACCACGGCGAGGGGCAGGGGCACGGGCTGTGCTTCTCCGTGCGTCCCGGTGTCAGGACGCCGCCCTCCTTGCGGAACATCTACAAGGAGATGAAGGAGGAGCTGGGCCTGCCGGTCCCGGACAACGGATATCTCATGCCGTGGGCCGAGCAGGGTGTCCTGCTGCTCAACGCCGTGCTGACGGTCCGCGCCGGCGAGGCCAACTCGCACAAGGGCAGGGGCTGGGAGAAGTTCACCGATGCGGTGATCCGGGCGGTGGCCATGCGGCCCGACCCGGCGGTCTTCGTCCTCTGGGGCAACTACGCCCAGAAGAAGCTCCCGCTGATCGACGAGGAGCGCCATGTGGTGGTGAAGGGCGCGCACCCCTCACCGCTGTCCGCGAAGAAGTTCTTCGGCTCCCGTCCGTTCACGCAGATCAACGAGGCGGTCGCGGCGCAGGGACACCAGGCCATCGACTGGCGCGTCCCCGACCTGGGCTGACCGCCTGGAGCCGCGCGACAGGCCCGGGCCGCTAGCCCGAGCCTGAGCGGGATTGCGCATGTCAGCCGCTAGCGTCGCCGTGACCGGAATCGAACGGATTCAACCGGTCACGGGCCGGCCCGTGACCGGGACCGGCCGGAGACATGCGAGGGAGACCGCAGTGACGGAGCAGCAGGAGGCGTCACGGGACGCCGTCATGACCAGGATCGGCCAGGCGATCATGCTGCTCCACGGCGGTGACCGGGAAGAGGCACGCAACCGCTTCGGCGAGATCTGGTCGGAGATCGGCCAGGACGGTGACGCCCTGCACCGCTGCACCCTCGCGCACTACATGGCCGACACCCAGGACGATCCCGGTGACGAACTGGCCTGGGACCTGCGGGCGTTGACCGCCGCCGAGGGGGTGCGTGGTGACCGGGCGCCGGAGCACCGGGATGCGCTCGCGGTGCGGGCCTTCTACCCCTCGCTCCACCTCAATCTCGCGGCGGACTATGTGAAGCTCCAGCGCCCCGACGCCGCCCGGGTCCATCTGGACCGTGCCCGGCAGGCGTCCGGCGTGCTCGCGGACGACGGGACGGACGACGGGTACGGGGGAGGGATCCGCGCGGCGATCGGGCGGCTGGAGCGGCGGCTGTGGGAGCTGTGAGGCAGGGGATGTCATGGCCGAAGCGGCTCGTCCGCCGGAGGCGGGCCGCGACGGGCGACTCCGCCGGGCCGGCCCCGGCGGAGTCCGTGGCCCGATACGCGGGATTCAGCGGGCGTAGGCGTTCTCGCAGATCCGGGACTCGGGGCTGCCCGCGGGCCAGCCTCCGTAGCCCCTGCCGAGCGCGCAGAGATCCGTCCCGGTGACGGGGGAGGCCGGCAGTTCGGGCGCTCCCGCGGGGACGGGCGGCGCCTGTCGCGCCCGCGGACGCGACATACCGGGGTGCTCCTGCTGCTGCGGTGTTCGCGGGGCTGCGCGCCGGGTGCCGGACGGCGCCCCGCCCGACCGGTGGGGCGTCCCCTCGGTGGGCTTCGGTTCCCCGATGGTCTCCAGCGCGTCCTGGACCGGCGGCTGCGCGCTCGAGGGCGCCTGATGCTGGACGGGTCTGCTGTTCGCGGGCCGGGGCGTGAGGCCGCCCGGCCGGGGCTCCACGGACACACAGCCGGACACGGCAGTGACTGCCACCCCGGCCAGGAGCGTTACGGTGATGCTGGTTCGCTGCACCCGGGCAACTCTGCTGTGCCGGCAGGGTGCGTGGGGGAGCGGGCCGGGGCGAATGGCCCGCACGAGTGACCCGGTCAGCGCGTCGCACCGGGCACCGTGCCGTCGCCCCCGCGGTGGGCCCCGGCGGGCCGGTCAGTCGCCGGTCGCGCCGTCGATCCGCTCCCGGACAAGGTCGGCGTGGCCGTTGTGGCGCGCGTACTCCTCGATCATGTGGGTGTAGATCCACCGCAGGTTGAACTGTTCGCCGCGGCTGCTGCGGCCGGCCGACAGATCGTCGAGTCCGTGCCTCGCGGCGATCTCCCGGGCCGCTTCTACCTCCGCCCGCCAGACCGCCCCGTCCTTCTCCCAGGTATCCGCATCGGTGGGATGGAAGTCGCCGTCCGCGTCCTCGTCGGTGTAGTACAGCGGCTTCGAGCCCTCGTCGGCCATGACGTTGCGGAACCAGTGGCGCTCCACTTCCGCCATGTGCCGTACGAGCCCGAGCAGGCTGAGCTGCGACGGCGGTACGGACGCCTCGCGCAACTGGGCGTCGGTGAGCCCCGCGCACTTCAGTCCGAGCGTGTCGCGGTGGTAGTCGAGCCAGCCCTCCAGCATCGGGCGTTCGGCGGCGGTGACGGCGGGTTCGGAGCGTTCCTCTGTGGTCATGCCGACCATTCTTGCCCCGGGGCGCGGCCGGGACAAAGGATATTCGGCGCGCGATGCCGGCATCTGCCGCTCGGCAACTCACTTGAACCGGTGTGCAGTTCCTCCTCGGTCGGCACGACCCGGTGGAACGAGCCCGCGGCAGAGGAGAACATCGTCCCTTCGCACCAGCGCCTCGCGCTCGGTCAGGCGCCGCACCGACACCTCCGGCAGGGCCCGCCGCGTGGGCGGCCCAGGCGATCGAGGACGGCATCGTGCTCGCCCGCCATGCGGCGCCCGACACCGACCTGGGAGCGGCGCTCGTGGCGTGACGCGGGACGGCCCCCGGGGACCGGCGGCATCGTCCGCAAGGCCGCGCGGGCGGCCCGGCCGGCGGGCCCCCGTCGCCGCGCGCAACACGCTGATGTCCGCCGCCTCCCGCCCCGGACCGGCCCTCGTCCTCCGTACCCTCGACGGCATCGCGGAACGGCCGCCGCCGCAGCACACGTATGCTGCCCGGACCAAGAACGTGCATATGACATCGCGTTATTCGAGAGGGAGATCCCGTGAAGGTCGGCTGCATCGGGCTCGGCGACATCGCGCAGAAGGCGTACCTGCCGGTCCTCACCACCTTGCCCGGGGTCGAACTGCATCTGCAGACCCGCACCCCCGCCACACTGGCCGCCGTCGCCGAGTCCCACCGGATCCCGCCGGAGCGGTGCCACACCACGATCGACTCACTGATCGCACAGGGTCTGGACGCCGCCTTCGTCCACGCCCCGACCTCGGTGCATCCGGAGATCGCAGGCCGACTGCTCCGGGCCGGTGTGCCGACCTACGTCGACAAACCGCTCGCCTACCGGCTCGCCGATTCCGAGCGGCTGGTGAATCTCGCCGAGGAGCACGGTGTCGGCCTCGCCGTCGGCTTCAACCGCAGGCTCGCACCCGGCTACGCTCAGTGCGCCGAGCACCCGCGCGAGCTGATCCTGATGCAGAAGAACCGCGTGGGCCTGCCCGAGGATCCGCGGTCCATGGTGCTCGACGACTTCATCCATGTCGTCGACACCCTGCGTTTCCTGATTCCGGGCCCGGTCGAGCACACCGTCGTGCGGGCGAGGATCCGTGACGGGCTGATGCACCACGTCGTGCTCCAGCTGTCGGGCGACGGGTTCACCGCCATCGGCGCGATGAACCGGCTCAGCGGATCCACCGAGGAGCGGCTCGAGATCTCCGGGCAGGACACCAAGCGCGAGGTGGTCAACCTCGCCGAGGTCATCGACCACAAGGGCCAGCCGACCGTGCGACGGCGCGGCGACTGGGTGCCGGTGGCCCGGCAGCGAGGTATCGAGCAGTGCGTGCTGTCGTTCCTGGACGCGGTGCGCGCCGGCAGGCAGCTGAGTGCCCGGGACGCCCTGGAGACGCACGAGCTGTGCGAACGCATCCTGCTGGATCTGGACTGCGCCTGACGGAGACCGCTGCCCGGAAGGGATCCGGGCGGCTCCGGACGCGTGGTGACGAGCCGGCAGCGGCTCTCGGCGGCCGCGTCTTCAGGGACGTCCCGCCGGAGCCGTCGCACCCACCGGCTGCACCCGGGTTCGCCGCCTGAAGGACCGGGTCCCCTGGTACGTGCAGAACACCGCGAGCACCCCCAGCGCGCCGTGCACCGGCCAGTCGCCCAGCCGGACATAGAGCGTGGTGCCACGGGCCAGCGGTACGTCGAACACGGCGGACCGGCTCGCATCCTTCCCGAGCGGCGCGCCGACCCGCCTGCCCCGCGCGTCGTACACCGTGCTGATCCCGGTGAGCGTCGCGTGCACCATCGGACGCCCGCTCTCGGCCGCCCGCAGCGCTCCGAGCGAGGCATGCTGCTCCGGTGCCCAGCCGTGCTGGAACGAGGACGTGGACGACTGGGCGATCAGCAGCTGGGCCCCGTCGCGGGTCAGTCGCCTGCTCATGTCGGGGAACGCCGACTCGAAGCAGACCAGCGGCCCGATCCGCAGCCGGTGCTGGCCGGCACCGGTCCCGGTGGGGAGCCCCGGGGCCGTGGGCGCGGGGACGGACATCAGTACCTGCCTGGTACCGCGCAGCCGGTCCTCGCCCGCCGCCCTGCCCAGCGACGTCGCCCAGCCGAGCGCCGAACGCGCCGGAACGTATTCGCCGAAGGGCACCAGACGCATCTTGTCGTAACGTTCCCCGGTCGGACCGTCCGGCCCCACCAGCACCGCGGACTTGAAGATCCCGGTACGGCCCGACGCATCGGTCTGCCGCGCATCCACATTGACCAGCACATCCGCGCCCACCTCCCGCGAGAGCTTCGCGATCCGGGCGGCCAGGTCGGGGCGCCGGGCCAGATCCTTGCCGACACTGCTCTCGCCCCACACCACGAGATCGAGCCTGCGGCCCGCCAGCGCGCGGGTCAGCTGCTCGCTGCGCGCGAAGCGGCGTTCGATGCTGTGCGGGCCGTCGATGACACCCGGTTGCACGACGGCGATCCGGGCGACGCCCGACTGCTCCGGCTCCGGCGCCCAGATCCCTGTCGCACCCACCGCCAGCGCGCACACCACGATGCCGGCCGCCGCAACCGTCCGGGCGCCGGAAGCGGCGAGCAACAGGGCGACCGCGGTGTTGACCACCAGCACCAGGAGGCTCACCAGCCACACTCCTCCGACCGATGCCACCCGGAGCGCCGCTGGTACCTGCCACTGGCTCGCGCCGAGCAGCCCCCAGGGGCCGCCGAGTCCTTCCCAGGAACGCACCAGCTCGATCATCAGCCAGCCGGACGGGACCACGACCAGGGCCGCAACGACCCCGGCGGGGGACGGCGTCCCGCCCAGCAGCCGGGAGACCAGCAGCCCCCATGGCGCCCACAGCAGCCCCAGCAACGCCGCCAGCACCACGAGGAACACATGAAGGCTCGGCAGCAGCCAGTGATGCACCGCGAGCAGATACCCCGCACCGCCGAGCCAGCCGTCCAGCGCCGCCCGGCGGCCCGTGCCCGCCGTCCGGATCAGCAGCAGCCACGGCACCAGGGACACATAGGCGAACCACCACAGGGACGGAGCGGGAAAGGCGAGCGCGGGCAGCGCCCCGGCCAGCAGCGCGGCACCGCCGCGCCACCGGGGCGACCGGAGCAGCCGGTCCCGCAGACCGGCCGGAATCCGCATACCGCGCCTCCTCGTCCCGCCTGGTGAGCGATCTCCTCTTCCCTCTTCCCCAGTGTGGGGCGAGGGGAACGGGTGCGCCCGGAGGAGAGCGCGAGCGCCCGGATCAGCCGGGGGTGAGCTCGCCGGAGAGGCTGCGCCATTTCTCGTGCACGGTCACGGTACGGATGCGCCAGCCGGTTCCCGCGCGCAGCAGACCGAACGCGTACCGGCCACCGGAGACGAAGTCCGGCGCGGTGGTGGCCGGGGTGCCGGTTCCGTCGCCGGGCGCGCCGAGCAACCGCATCGGGTTCAGGTAGTCGGCCCGCACCTCGGCCCGGTCGCCCGAATAGCCGCCCAGGTCCTGGATGTCGAACCGGCGGTTGACGATCAGGTGCTGCCGCACGGGGAAGTTGCGCATGGTCTCCTCGAGCCACTGCGCGACCTCGGCGACGGGCCCCTCGACCCCGCCCGCGCTGCGGTAGTCGGCGCGGCCGTCCCCGGTGAACAGCTCCCGGTAGTCCTGCCAGGCACCGTCGTCCACCGCCGTCGCAAATCCGGTGATCACTGCATCGATGGAGAGCTGGTCCATCACGGTCGCGAGAG
This sequence comes from Streptomyces sp. NPDC058231, assembly GCF_042882275.1. Taxonomy (NCBI): domain Bacteria; kingdom Bacillati; phylum Actinomycetota; class Actinomycetes; order Kitasatosporales; family Streptomycetaceae; genus Streptomyces; species Streptomyces sp. NPDC058231. The sequence goes on from NZ_JBHVWN010000010.1 coordinate 25,641, forward strand.
CCACGCGCTGCGTCATCCGGTCAGTGTGTGCCCGCAAGGCGCCAGGGCCAAGAGCCGTGCACGCGCGGCGGCCGACAGACCATGATCCGGTCGACCGGATCATGGCCGGGAGCGTGCACGGCTTGTGCTCGGCTCATGGCCCCGGCGGGGCCCACGGTGGGGTCCGGGCCCTCACAGGGCCGCGGCGAGCCCCTCGATCTGCTCGGCGAGGCACGGATCGGGGTGCGGTACGGCGCCGTACTCGTCGTCCTCCTCGACCGTCAGCCGCTGTACGGCCGCGCGCAGGGCGGGGCTGGGCAGCCGCCGGCGGCCCGCTGCGGCGGAGTGGCGGATGCTCAGCCGGCCCGTCGACCTGACGGCCGGGGCGGAGTCGAGGTCGGCGGCCTGGTCGGCCCAGTGCGCCGCGTCCCGGCGTTCGCCGCGGCTGAGGTGGAGCAGATACAGGCAGTAGGCCGCGGTGGAGTTTCCCGCACCGGCCGCGAACTGCCACCAGAACTGGGCGCCTTCGTAGCTCCCGGCCAGGTTGAGCAGACAGGCGAAGTGCAGGGCTCCATCGGGATCGATACGACGGGTGTTGGCCAGCCGGGCGAGGTGCTCGCGGGCGTCGATCCCGGTCAGTGCCTGCGCGGACAGGGCCTGGAGGTCCTTGCCGGCCTGATCGTGCACGGTGGGGAAGTTGTTCGCGGGGGCGGCGGGATGGGTGCGGGTGATGCCGGCGCTGCGGGCCAGGGCATCGTCGAACATGAGGGTGTCGGCGACGTCACGGCTGATCTGCCCCTTGGAGGCGGTCAGGTCGTAGTCGGCGAAGGCATCAGGTATCACGGCGTCTTCCAGGACTTCCTCGATGTTGCGCGGGAGCTGCATGGGTTACTCCTTCTTCTCTTCAGCGACCGCGTAGGTGGGCAGGCCGAGCTTCCGGGCGATGCGGCGCTTGGCCAGGCGCCGGTGGGAGCGGACGGTGTCCCGTTCGACCCCCAGAATGTCGGCGACCCGGTCCGACGGGTAGCCCAGCACGTACAGCAGGACGATCACGTCGTACTGGCGCTCGGGCAGCGAGGCTATGGCGGTGTACAGGCCGAGCGATGTCTCCATCACCTCGAACTTGCAGCGCACCGACTCCAGTACGGCGCGTGCCGTGCGCTGGAACGCCGCGGTCTCCACCATCTGCGGGGCCAGTCCGGCGAGCCTCAGATGGGTGTCCACACGCGACTTGAGCAACGCCCAGGCGTACGCCTCCGGGCTCTCCGCCTTCATGACCCGGGGCCAGTTGAGGGCCAGATGGGAGAAACACCGGCGTACCACCGCGAGGGCGGCGGCCTTGTCGCCGAGCATCGTGTGGGCGTAGCTGAGATACGCCTTCACATAGAGGTCGTGGAAGGCTTCGAGGGCCGGCGGCAGGCTGTACTGCACCTCGGCGAGGTGATCGCCGTGATCGTCCGGCGACGGAAGGTCGGCGCTCACGGCTGGGCCTCCTCGTTCTGGACGGCAGCCGAGCCCGGCTCGACCCGAAGAGCGCCGGACCGGCGGTCCTCCACCAGCGCGGCAGCGCCCACCCGCACGCCGGCGCGCAGCAGGCGCCGTGTCAGGTACCGCAGGTCGGGTGCGAAGACACGCACTGCGGTGGCCAGCACGAGCAGAGCGAGAGTGTCGTTGGGCGTCACTGTGTGTCCTTCTCCTCTCGGCGGTTCCGTCAACTCACGGACGGAACCGAGGACTTCGTCGTCCTCATGACGCAGGATTTCGGACGGGGACGGTCAAACGTGCAACGCACCCTCAAGAAAAGATTCGGAAAGCGATCGTCCCTTTCTCCACGGAGCCGGCGGGGGTGCCGGGGGCGAAGCGCCGAAAGACGGCAGGGGGATGCACCGGCGGAGCTGCGACCTGCGCCGTCGAGGCCCGGAGCGGTGGGTCGTGACCATCTGGTCGACATCGGACCACGATAGAAATCGATCAGGATGTGGCGCAGATCACTGCTTGTGCATGGTGGGCGGAGGAGGCCGAGCGGAGTGAACGGCCGAAGCGCGTCACGGAAAGGACGGGGCGGAGGTCCCGGTTCGGCACCGTCAGCTGCCCGTCCCCTTCCGTGACACGCTTCCCGGCCGGGTCGGTCGTCCCCGGTGGCGGCCGTCGGCGTCGCGGAGGTGCGTCTCAGCTGCTTGCGACGTATGCCGTGAGCGTGCCCAGCTTCTTGACGAAGTCCGACGTGGTGATGCCCACCGGGCTGGTCTGCGGCGTGTAGAGAGCTGTCTGGGGCGGGTTGAGCGGGTCGTAGGGCGAGGTGTCGTAGAGGTCGCCCACGTTGCGGCTCATGTACGCCTTGCCGTCGTAGGGCGTCACCGGCGCCGGTCCGCGGTAGGGGTTGGTGACCGAACCGACCGGTGTCAGCCAGTGGTCGCGCGTGCCGAGCCCGTCGACGACGGCGTCCGCCTGGTCGCGGGTCACGGTGGGCAATGACAGATCGGCATCCCGGAACAGATCGTCCAGCCCGAGGTCGCGGATGGAGAAATAGCCCGGAAGTTCACGCCTGCCGCGGGCGGAGAGCGGTGAGCGGGCCTTGAGGTCGGCGACCTCGGAACGGCTCATCGACATGAGCTCCTCGTACGTCGCGCGCAGCGCGGCGGTGTCGATCTTGCGTCCGCCACTGTAGTGACTCGGGGTGTCCCGGTGGTCGTAGTCGGTGTAGTAGGCGCCATTGCGGATGTTCGAGCCGAAGCGGTGTACGAAGCGGGCCCGGTTGGTGCCGAGTTCGACGAAGGTCGGGTGTGTGCTGGACGCCAGGAGCGGGTTCTCCGCCTTCTGCTGGTCCGTCAGCCGACAGCTCTCCAGCCAGGTGAGGGCTTCCGGGACGCGGCGCAGGAAGCTGTGGTCGCCGGTGAGCCGGAAATAGGCGAACAGCTGCGACACATTGGTCTGGGTGGTGTGGGTGACCAGCGCGCGCGGTTCGTAGGAGCGGGCTCCGGCGGGAGCCCCGGCAGGTCGGCCGCCCGCCGGCCGGGCGAGGTGCTGCAGACCCCAGCCGGCCTGCGGGCCGGGCTGCTGCATGCGGTGGAGGCACGCCATCGCCCGGCGGACGTGGGGGATCAGGTCCCGGCGGCCGAGGGAGGTGGCGCACATCAGCAGGAACTTGATGTTCTCGCCGAGCACGTTGTCGTTGAACGTCACATGCCCGGTGTAGTCGCCGTCCTCCATGCCGTGCCGGATACCGGTCGGCAGCCAGGGCGGCAGCTCGTCCGGCCAGGGGGTCCGCTCGACGGAGCCGGAGAAGGCCGGGAATCGTTGCGGCCAGCCGCCGTCGGCGACACCGCCGCGGTACTGGGCGGCCACCACGAAGCGGATCGCACGGTCCAGGGAGGCAGCGAACTTCGGGTGGGGCTGCTCCAGTTGGAGCCGGAGGATGAGCTGCGCGGCGGTCGAGGTCGCCGCATCGTCGAAAGTGGCGTTGCCGTAGAAGTGCTGGAACTCCTCCAGTCGCCACCCGCCGGCGCCGATGGTCTCGTACCACTTGCGCAGCGACCCCTGCCCCGCCGTGTCATGGATGTAGTTCCAGCCTCCGCAGGCCAGTTGGGCGTCGACGAGCGCCAGTCCGGTGTTCCTGGCGGCCCGGTGGCAGGCCTCCGATCCGGTGGCGTGGTACGCGTCGAGCAGGCTGTGGCCGACGGACGGCGTGCCGGGCGGCTGGATCCAGCACATGGTGCGCCGGGCTTCCATCTCGCCCCAGGTGGTCGAGAGGTCCGGCAGGTAGCTCCAGACGTATCCCCCGCGGTACGAGACGTGCTCGTCCATGAACGTGATCGCGCGGGTCATGGTCGCGGCGATGTCGGCGCGGGTTCGCACGGGGGTGGTCGCCGGTGTGACGGTGCCGGTGGCCGAGGCGCGCCCGGCCGATCCGACGACAAGTGCCGCGGCCGGTGCGGCGGCGAGGCGGGAGAAGGTACGGCGGCTCACGGGCAGATGCATCGGACGACTGCCTCCAACTCTGGTGGCGAAGCACGAAGGGGAACCGCGGGCAGGCGGTCCCGTCATGACGCAGCGTGGTTCGAAGATCTCGCCGGCCATGTGAAAGGAGTTCTAGCACCGCGCGGCGGTGGCGCCAAGAGGTCATACACAACAACGGAGTTCATGTATGTGGAGACAAGGGTGGGATGAACCTGCCATAAAGGACGCATCGGTTCGACTGTCTGGACATCGGGACGCATGGCCCGTGACCGCCCCGAATCCGGAAGCCGTTACGCAGAGATATGCGGCGATGAGTCGAGAAGTACGGGAGCCGTGCCCCGGCGGCGGCCGGTCGATCCTTCGGGCCGGGCGGCCTTCTCCGGCGGACCCTCCGGCGGGGCCGTCCCGATACGGCGCCGACGCCCTGCGGCGCTGTCGCGGCTCCGGGCGCACGGCCTGAGACGCAGGTCACGGTCGACTCCTTGTCACAGTTCGCCCGGCCGTCCTGTCCATGCTGCACGGACGTCATCACGGCATGGGAGGACAAATGAAGGACATTCTTGTCATCGGTGGAGGATTCGCCGGTGTGTGGAGTGCGGCGGGCGCCGTACGGGCCACGCGTGAGGCCGGTGAGGCGGTGCGGGTGACCCTGGTCAGCGGTGGCGACGATCTGGTCGTGCGGCCCAGGCTCTACGAAGAGGACCCGGAGACCATGCGGGTGCCGCTGGACCGTGTCCTCGGGCCCATCGGGGTGCGCCGGGTCGCGGCGACCGTGACCGCCATCGACACCGGGGCCCGTACGGTACGGGCCGTCGAGCGGGCGGGCGAGGAGCTGACCCTGCCGTACGACAAGCTCGTGCTGGCCGCCGGCAGCCGGCTGGTGCGGCCCGACTTCCCGGGCGCGCAGAACGTCTTCGACATCGACACCATGTCCGCGGCAGCCGAGTTCGACCATCACCTGCGGCGGCTGCCCCGGCGGGCGCCGTCCCCGGGCCGGTACACGGCCGTGGTGGTGGGCGCCGGCTTCACCGGCCTGGAGATCGCCACCGGCCTGGGCGAACGGCTGCGGAAGATCGCCGACGCGCACGGCGCCGGTGAGGAGGTGCGGGTCGTCCTGGTCGACCGGGCCGACGTCATCGGACCGGAGCTCGGAGCCGGACCCCGGCCGCAGATCGACGACGCCGTCGACGAACTGAAGATCGAGCGACGGCTGGGGCGCACCGTGGTGTCGGCCACCCTCGACGAGGTGACTCTCTCCAGCGGTGAGGTGATCCCCACCGCCACCGTGGTGTGGACCGCCGGCATGGTCGCCAGCGCTCTGACGGCGCAGATCCCGGGCGAGCGCGACCGGCTGGGGCGGCTGAGCGTGGACGCCTTTCTGCGGGTGACCGGAGTCCCGGACGTCTACGCCGCCGGCGACACCGCAAGCGTCCTCGCGGAGGAGGGGCACTACGCGACGCAGAGCTGCCAGCATGCTCAGCCGATGGGGAAGTTCGCCGGTCACAACGTGGCCGCCGATCTCCTGGGCACCGACCCGCTGCCCTTCGGCCCCGACCCTTACGGCACCTGCCTGGACCTCGGGCCGGCCGGGGCCGTGGTCACCGAGGGCTGGGACCGTACGGTCCTGATGACCGGCGAGGACGCCAAGACCATGAAGCGGAACATCAACACGCTGTGGATCTACCCCCCGGTCGACGATCCCGAGCAGATCCTCGCCCAGGCGGGCCGGTTCTCCAACCTGTGACCGTGCGGGCGGCCGCGTATCCCGACCGTCGGCTCCCCCGGATCGCTCCGGGTGGCAGACGGTGACGGGATCGCGGACAGGGGCCGCACCCACGGGGCGGTTGCGCGAATGCGACGGCAGGGACGGCCTCGAGCCGCCTGGCGAGGTGTACCGGCACGACGTCGTGCGGTTGCGCCCGCCACACGGCTTGGGTGAAGTTGACGCCATAAAGGCGCATATCGGAATAATCATCGAGAGAAGAGGTATGTCATGAAGTTCGCGGTCATCGGAGGAACCGGACGGATCGGGTCGCAGGTCGTGCAGAAGCTGAACGCGGCCGGTCACCAGGCCGTCCCGCACTCCCTGTCCACAGGCGTGGACATCATCACCGGTCAGGGCGTGGACGATGCCGTGGCGGGCGTCGACACCGTCATCAACCTGGCGAATTCCCCCACCTTCGACGAGGCCTCGCTCGACTTCTTCCGGACGTCGATGACCAATCTCCTGGCCGCGAGCGAGAAGGCCGGCGTCGGACACTTCGTCGTGCTCTCCATCGTCGGTGTGGACCAGGTTCCCGGCATGGACTACTACCGGGCGAAGGTGCTGCAGGAAGACCTCCTCAAGGCCGGTCCGGTCCCGTACTCCATCGTCCGCGCCACACAGTTCATGGAATTCGTCGACGCGGTCATGGCCGACACCACCGACGGTGAGACCGTCCGCCTGCCGCACACGCCGCTCCAGCCGATCGCCGCCACGGACGTCTCCGACGCCGTCGCCGAAGTCGCCGCCGGCGCCCCGCTGAACGGCGTACTCAACATCGCGGGCCCCGATGTCTACGCCCTCGACGAACTCGGCCGGATCACCATCACCGCCAAGAACGACGGGCGCTCCGTGGTCACCGACGACACCGCCGGCCTGTTCGGCGCCGTCCACGGCGACGTCCTCACCGCCCCGGGTGACGCCCGTATCGCCCCGACCCACTACGCGGACTGGCTCTCCTGAGCCATCGGCCCCGCCGGTGCTCCGGCGGGGCCGCCCCGTCGCCCGACGGCTCCGGGGCAGGTGAAGCCTCGTGGCGAAACGGTCCGGGTCGGTCGCCTCGCCCTCCTGGGAGAGAATGCCGGAGTGGCCGGTCCCCGACGACGGCACCGCACTCATGCGCCGGGGTCGCCGTCGCCGGTGGCCTCGACGAGCAGCGAGGGTTGTGAACAATGACGTCGAAGAACGATCCGGCGAACGGCGCAGTGACCCTGGAGGAGGCAGAGGCCACTTTCCAGGGGGTGCGCGGCCGCATGTTCGGGATCGCCTACCGGATGCTGGGCAGTGTCAGCGAGGCGGAGGACATCCTGCAGGAGGTCTGGATCCGCTGGCAGTCCTACGACCGGTCCACGGTCCACAACCCGCAGGCGTTTCTCGCGACGACCACGACAAGGCTTGCGATCAACGTCCTGCAATCCGCGAGGGTCCGCCGTGAGACCTACGTCGGGCCGTGGCTGCCGGAGCCGGTCGACACCAGCAGCGACCCGGCGCTGGGCGCCGAGCGCGCGGAGGCTCTGGAGGTCGCGGTCCTGATGCTGCTGGAGAAACTCACCCCCACGGAACGGGCGGCGTACGTGCTCCGGGAGGCATTCGACTACCCGTACGAGCAGATCGCGGAGATCATCGGCCAGACACGTGCGAACGCGCGCCAGTCGGTGAGCCGGGCGCGGAAACATCTGGCTGCGGAGAAGCGGGCGAGCGTCGGGGCCGCCGAGCATCAGCGGTTCCTGACCGCGTTCGTGGCGGCCGCGCAGACCGGGAACGTGGCCGTGCTGGAGGAGCTGTTCGCCGAGGACGTCGTCTCGTACGCCGACGGCGGAGGCGCCGTTCGGGCGTCCAAGTTCCCCGTCATGGGCCGGCACCGCGTGGCGAGGTACGTCCACGCGTTCGCCGACACCTTCTGGTCCGGTGCGACGGTGGAGCCGGTCGAGACGAACGGCCGGGCCGCGGCGTGTCTGAGCCGCGACGGAAACGTGTTCGCCGTCGTCACGGTGGATGTCACCGCGGAGGGCATCGACCGGGTGCTGTGGATGATGAACCCGTCGAAGCTCGCCGCGATGGCCGCCTGAGCACGGCGGCCCGGTGGAGAGGACCGTTCCCGTGGATGAGGACCAGGGCAAGGATCCGCCCCCGGCATCCCCGACACCCGCGGCACGGGGCGCTTCCGCCCTGCGCGACATGGTCGGGCGATGGACGGGGGAGATTGCCGCGATCGTCGGCCGTACTCCGGCAAGAAGGCGGAAACCCGGTTCCCCGACCCGCCGGGGCATCTGCCGCCGCCGCCCGCGGGAGACCGCGTCCGATGTCCACGCGCGCGTCGTCACCGCGTTCGCGGCGGCCTGCGGCACCGGCGACCTCACCACGCTCGTCTCGCTGCTCGATCCGGACGCCACCGCGCTCAGCGACGGCGGCGGCAGGGTGTGTGCTGCCCCGAACCCGATCCACGGAGCCGACCGCATCTCCTGCTTCGTGCTCGGCGCGCTGTCGCAGCGTCCCGGCCTCGACGCCACGCCACAGTCCGTGAACGGCAGGACCGGGCTGGTCCTCCGCCGGGACGGGATCGTGTCCGGAGTCGTCAGCTTCGATGTACGCGGCGAGAAGATCACCGACGTCTGGCTGGTGCTCAACCCCGACAAGCTGCGCAGCTGGAACCGCAGCTGACGCCCGGATGCGGCCTCTGACCGGATCCGGCGGCATTCTTCGCGCAGCTGTCACAACCGGCCGTGTCAGTGCCGTCGCCCCCGGTCCGACCCGGAGCGAAGCGCTCGCCGGCGCAGGTCTGACCGACGCGGAGGCCGATCGGATCAAGGATGCCGAGGCTTCCCTCGTCCCGCTGGGCCGCCGCGGCGAGCCCGAGGAAGTCGCCGCATGGATCCTGCGGCTCGCCGACGCCCGGACCAGCTGGCTGACCGGCCAGGTCCTCACCGTCGACGGCGGACTCGAACTCGTCTGACCGCGCCGGCGGCCCCCGACGACCAGGGGCTTGCACGAAGGGGATGCGAAGGGGATCACCCGTACTCCGTGGGGCGTATCGCGACCGACTCCGGAGGTAGGACGACGCCGGACGTTCCCTCGGGGATGCTCCGGTCATGGAGAAGCAGTCCGCAGGGAGCACCACGTCGGAACCGATACGCGTCGGGGCAGCGGGGCCGGCGTCGGGGGTGGTGCCCCCATGGTGGCACCGGGCCCGCCCGGTGGAACGTCTCTGCTACGCGACGGGTGGCCTGCTCGTCGTCTCCGGGCTGCTGCATCTGATGGTGTTCGCCGTCGACGGCGGCCCCTGGGACGGCCCGGTGTCCTGGCGCAAACCCATCACCTTCGGGGTCTCGTTCGGGCTGACACTCATCGCACTCTGCTGGGTCGCCTCGTACCTGCGTATGACCACCCGCGCCCGTACCGTGCTGCTTGCACTGTTCGCCGCCGACTGCGTACTGGAGGTCGCCGGCATCACGCTCCAGGCGTGGCGCGGCGTACCGTCCCACTTCAACATGGAGACACCCTTCGACACGGCGGTGTCCATGGCGCTGGCCGTCGGCGGGGGAGTTCTGGTCGTCATCCTCACCGGCCTCGCGGTCACCTCTTTCGTCCGGCGACCGGACGGGCCGACGGGCATGGCGCTCGCCCTCCGGGCCGGTTTCGCGATCCTGCTCCTCGCGCTGGTGTCGGGAGCGGCGATGATCGCCCGCGGCGTCTATCTGACACGCACCGGCCACCAGGCAGCGGCGTACGACTCCACGGCATCGCTCAAGCCACTGCACGCGGTCGGCCTCCACGCGATTGCGGTACTGCCCCTGCTGGCCGGAGCAATGGCCAGAACGCCGTGGAGTGACCGCACCCGTCGTACGGTTGTCCGCGCGGCCGTCGGGTGTTATATGGCGGCCGTCTGCGGTGCGCTGGTGTGGGCGGTCGTGGCGTACTGACCGCCGAGCGGCGGGGCGGGCGGTTCGGTGCGTCTACTCACAGGCGATCCCGTCGCCGTCGCGGTCCAGGTGGCGCCCGTAGCCGGGGTCTCCCGCACGGATGGGCGCGGCGTCGGCAGCCCGTACTGCCGTGCAGTTCGCGTAGTACACCGATTCGCTGCCTCCGCCCGATCCGGAGCCACCGGATGTGCCGCCGCCGGGTGCGACCGTGACAGTGACCTTGACTGTTTTCGTCCTGGTCACCGTCGGCGCAGGCTCGGGGGTGGCCGTGACGGTCTCGGTGACCGCGGGCCCGGGCTCTGCCGATTCGGTCGTCGTCACTGTTGCCGCAGGTGCCGCCTTCGCGCCGGCGGCCTCTTTCGTCTTCCCGCCGTCGTCGGCCGCGCCGAAGCCGACACCGATGAGGAACAGGAGGCCTGCCGCAGGGAACAGGATGCGCTTGCGCGTCCACTTCGGCCGTCCCCCGGGCGTCGCGGGTGCGATGTAGGGGTTGGCGCCGGAAGGCTGTGGCGGCCGGCCCCAAGGGGGCGGCTGCGGAGGCGGGTTGAGCGACATGGGTCCCCCTGATCGGTTCCTGGAGCGATGACCGTAGCGACTGTGTCCGAGGAGAAGGAGCCAACTGTTCCGGTGGTGACGGAGTTGTGACCAAAGTGCGGGGGACTGGTTGATTCGCCTGCGGCGACGGCGCACTCCGTCAGGACGACGACAACTGCGCGGTCTGGCAGAGAAGTTCCACCGGGTCGAGGTGTGTCACCGGGGAGCGGTGCAGATGTCGGCGACGGAAGCCGAGAACGGGGAACCGGCCGCCGTCCCCGGATGGCCGCCCGACCTCCTGCGCGCGTGAACAGCTCGTGTACACACGGCCGGCATGGCCCGGATCCGGGCGGTGGTGTCCATACCCTGAGAGGTATGGACACCGTCGCGCCGCCACTCCTGCTGCTCGATGTGGACGGACCTCTCAACCCATGGATGGCTGAGCCGACCCGACGCCCCGATGGGTACAGGACTCATCGGATGCGCCCGACGGGATGGGAGGATCCGTACCGGAAGCCGCTGAGGGTCTGGCTGAATCCCGATCACGGTGCGGCTCTGCTCGCGCTGCCGTTCTCGATCGTCTGGGCCACCACATGGAAGGGCGAGGCGAACGAGTGGATCGGTCCGCACCTCGGTCTCCCCGAGCTGCCGTTCATCGACTGGCCCGCCGCTCCGCGGACCTCCCTCCGCCTGCACTGGAAGACGCGGACCATCGTGGAGTACGCGGCCGGCCGTCCGTTCGCCTGGGTCGACGACGAACTCGGCGCCGAGGACCGGGAGTACGTCGAGCACCATCACAGCGGCCCGGCGCTGCTGCACCGTGTGAACCCCCGCCTCGGGCTGCTGCCCGACGACTTCGCGGAGCTCGCCGCATGGGCGGCGGGACCCGCCCGCAGCGATGACACCATCGGGCGGCCCTCCACCCGGCCGTCCGGCCGGTCGACTGCGCCGCCCGGCTCGGACTAGCCCGGCACGGTCCGCCGCGAGCTGATCGACGGCCTCGGCCCCGTCCGGATCGGCCGCATCGGGCAGCGTCTCCACCGTCCGTCCCCGGGCCTCATGTCACCTCGTACCGGTGGGCCCGGCCGCCGCGCCATTCGACCCAGCGCGGGTCGTCCAGGCAGTGCTCGGCGTCGTAGACCCCGGCCCGGCGCAGGAATGCGACGAGGTCGCCGTCGTCGTGGGCGAGTCCCGCGATCTCTCTGTTGATGGTGACCGCCCGGCCGCCGGACCGGACCGGACGATGCACGACGATCGGGGCGCTCATCATGCGTCCAGGGTGCGCATCACGCGGTTTCGTATCTGTGCGCCGCGGCTCCCTGCCACTGGACCACAGCCGGGTTGTCCAGGATCCGTTTCGGATCCTTCAGCCCGGCGTCGGCGAGGAACACGATGAGGTCGTGATCGTTGTGTGCGAGCCCGAGCCGTTCGTCGCGATTGTTGACGTGTACGACGACGGGGCGGGCGCCGGACGGGGTGGGTGCGTGGATGGTGATCGGTGGTGTTGCCATAACTTCAAGGGTGGCCCAGGGTGCCGTCGGACGCATCCGACCGGCCCGGGTGCGACAGGCGTGGATCGGCGTGACGATCGGGGTACGGACGGTGGCCCGGCTGCCAGGCACTGCCGGTACTCCCTGGCCGGCGGCCGGACCGCCCCCTGCACAGGCCGCGGATCGCGGCTCTCGTGACCGCGGGAGAGCGCACGGAGCCGGGATCGGTACGGCTGCGGGCAGCCGCCCGTCCCGTCGGACGCCTCCGGGTCCGAGCCCGGGGCACCCGCTGGAAAACCGGCCGGGTCAGCCCGCCGACTCACCCGCGTGGGGGCTCAGCACACCGGCCGCCACCAGGGCGAACAGAGCCAGGCCGAGCAGCACGCGGTAGATGACGAACGGCATGAAGCTCTTGGTCGTGATGAACTTCATGAACCATGCGATGACGGCGTACCCGACACCGAAGGCGATGAAGGTCGCGAAGATGGTCGGCCCCCACGACACATGTCCCTGGCCCGCGTCCTTGAGCTCGAAGACGCCCGAGGCGAGCACGGCCGGGATGGCGAGCAGGAACGAGTAGCGGGCCGCCGCCTCGCGGGTGTACCCCATCAGCAGACCACCGCTGATCGTGGCACCCGAGCGGGAGACACCGGGGACCAGGGCCATCGCCTGGCAGAAACCGAAGATCAGGCCGTCCTTGACGCCCAGATCCTTGAGCGACTTGCGCTCCCTGATCGCCCGGTGCCTGCCGCCGACCTCGTCGCGGGCGGCGAGACGGTCGGCGATGCCGAGGATGATGCCCATCACGATCAAGGTGGTGGCGATGAGCCGCAGATCGCGGAAGGGGCCCTCGATCTGGTCCTTGAACGTCACACCGAGGATGCCGATCGGGAGGGACCCGACGATGACCAGCCAGCCCATCTGCGCGTCGTGGTCACTTCGCATCGACCGGTCGGTCAGCGACCGGAACCAGGCCGAGACAATCCGGACGATGTCCTTCCGGAAGTAGATGAGGACCGCCGCCTCCGTGCCGATCTGGGTGATGGCTGTGAAGGCCGCACCCGGGTCGTCCCAGCCCGCGAATGCTGCGGTGAGCCGCAGGTGTGCGCTGGAGGAGATCGGCAGGAACTCGGTCAGTCCCTGAACGAAGCCCAGGACGAACGATTCGAACCAGCTCATGGGGCTTTGGCCATCCCGGAAGTGATCATGCATCGGCCGACGGCCGGCAGAGCCGTTGGCAACCTGCGGATTGCGGTCAATGAGGGACGGGCCACGGCGGGCCCGGTGATCGTCTGTCGTGCGCGGGCAGCGTATCGCCCCCGGATGAACGGCGTGACGGCTGCCCCCACAGCTACCGGTGACCCCGGTGCCCGTCGGGGGAGCACCGGGCCGTGGCCCGGCTCGCCCGCCTCCCGCGGGGTCACTGCGGGCCGAGGCGGTGACGCTTGCGCCAGGCGACGGCGGCCGCGCCGATTCCGGTCAGCGCGATGAAACCCATCGCCGCCAGGAACGCGGGCGAGGTCGGCGACGAGGCCTCGCTGCCCGCGACGACGTACGCGGCGGTGTTCGGGACCGAGCCGATCCCGGTGGCCACCAGGAACGGCGAGTAACCCATCCGCGACACGGCGGCGCAGTAGTTGGCGGCGGCGAACGGCACGCCGGGGAAGAGTCGCAGCGCCAGCATCGAACGGAACCCGTGCCTGCTCAGCTGACCGTCCGCCGCCTTCAGCCAGCGTCCGCGCAGCAGCGTGCGGAGCGCGTCCTGGCCCAGCACCCTTCCGAGCCCGAACGAAATGCCCGCACCGAGCACCGTGCCCGCCAGGGCCGCGGCCAGACCCGACTGGGAGCCGAAGAGCGCTCCGGCGGCGAGATTGAGCAACGGCCGCGGTACGAACGCCACCGTGCACACGCCGTAAGCGAGACCGAACAGCCCGGCCGCCACGGCGCCACCGCTCAGCCGGGACGGCAGGCCGGTGGCCAGCAGGCGCTGGGGTTCGAGCAGCAGCGTCGTCACCCCGGCGGCCAGCAGCACGGCCACGAGCAGCGAGAACCGGGACCAGGGCGAGCGCAGCACCCTCGTGCAGCGCACGGCGAGGCCGGAGACGGGACGGGCTGCGGGGACGGGGTCGAGCATTCGGGGAGACTAACCGACTCACATGTGTGATCGCCGTAATGTGCACCGTATGAGCCACGCAGCCGAAAGCGCTCCCGGTGTGCCGCACAGCGCGCTCGCCGACACCGTGCTGCGGCGGCTGACCACGCTCTATCCCTCGGCCGCCGAACCGGAACGGGCCGCCTCCGCCGCCGCGTACATGAAACACGTCGCCCCCTTCCTCGGTATCCCCACTCCGCGGCGCAGGGCCGTCTCACGCATGGTCCTGGAGGGCACCGGGCGTCCGGACGAGACGGACTGCACGGCCTTCGCGCTGCGCTGCTGGCAGCTGCCCGAGCGCGAGTACCAGTACTTCGCCGCCGACTATCTGCGCCGGCACGTGGCCCGCTGCTCGTCCGGTCTTCTGCCCGTCGTACGACACCTAGTCGCCACCGTCCCCTGGTGGGACACGGTCGACGTGCTCGCCGCCCATGTCGCCGGACCACTCGTGGCCGCCGACCCGGGGCTGAGGACGGTGATGGACGAGTGGATCGCGGACGACGATCTCTGGATCGCCCGGACCGCCCTGCTGCACCAACTGCGCTTCCGGGACGCCACCGACACCGAACGGCTCTTCGGGTACTGCCTGCGCCGGGCCGACCACCCCGACTTCTTCATCCACAAGGCGATCGGCTGGTGCCTGCGCGAGTACGCCAAGACCGATCCGGAAGCCGTTCTGGACTTCGTCGACGGCGCCCGGGAACAGCTCTCACCGCTTTCCGTGCGCGAAGCGCTGAAGCACCTCTGAGACCGGCGCGGCGCCGAACTCCCTTGCCCGGCACGGCGGAAAACCATTCGACCGGCCCGTCGCCGTCGGCCATGATCGGACCCATGTTCCGGTACGCCTTCCTCGCAGCGCAGTCCGCAGTCGCGGACACGCCGAAGGCTGCCGTTCTCGCCGCCTGCGCGGACACCGCGGCAGCGCACTCCGTTGCCGCAGCGCCCCTCGGCGGCGCCCGAAGCTGACCCTCCCCCGACAGTCCGGCGGACCCCGTGAGGGGAGGGTCGGCGGGGCCCTGGGGTCTTCTCTCTCAGCTTCGAGCTTCCAAGGAACGAGTCATGTCCAAGACGGCATACGTGCGCACCAAGCCGCACCTGAACATCGGCACCATGGGCCACGTCGACCACGGCAAGACCACTCTGACCGCCGCGATCACGAAGGTCCTCAGCGACCGCGGCACCGGCACCTTCGTCCCGTTCGACCGCATCGACCGGGCGCCCGAGGAGGCGCGGCGCGGCATCACCATCAACATCGCGCACGTCGAGTACGAGACCGACACCCGGCATTACGCGCATGTCGACATGCCCGGCCACGCCGACTACGTCAAGAACATGGTCACCGGCGCCGCGCAGCTCGACGGGGCGATTCTCGTCGTGTCCGCGCTCGACGGGATCATGCCCCAGACCGCCGAACACGTCCTGCTGGCCCGCCAGGTCGGCGTCGACCACATCGTCGTCGCCCTCAACAAGGCCGACGCGGGCGACCCCGAGCTGACCGACCTGGTCGAGCTGGAGGTCCGCGAGCTGCTCTCCGCGCACGGCTACGGCGGCGACTCCGTCCCCGTGATCCGGGTGTCGGGACTGAAGGCGCTGGCCGGCGACCCGCGCTGGACCGCGTCCGTCGAGGCGTTGCTGGACGCCGTCGACACGTACGTACCGATGCCGGTGCGCTACACCGACGCACCGTTCCTGCTGCCGGTGGAGAACGTCCTGACCATCACCGGACGGGGCACGGTGGTCACCGGAGCCGTCGAGCGCGGCACCGTCCGGGTCGGCGACCGCGTCTGCGTGCTCGGTGCGGACATCGAGACGGTCGTCACCGGCCTGGAGACCTTCGGGAAGCCGATGGAGTCCGCGCAGGCCGGGGACAACGTGGCGCTGCTCGTCCGCGGGGTGGAGCGCGACCGGGTCCGCCGCGGCCACGTGGTGGCGGCGCCCGGCAGTGTGACGCCGAGCCGTCGTTTCACCGCGCGGGTGTACGTCCTGTCGGCGCGCGAAGGCGGCCGGACCACGCCGGTCACCACCGGCTACCGGCCGCAGTTCTACATCCGCACCGCGGACGTGGTCGGGGACATCGACCTCGGCGCAACGGCGGTGGCGCGCCCCGGCGACACGGTCACCATGACCGTCGAACTGGGCCGTGACACCCCGCTGGAGCCGGGGCTCGGCTTCGCGATCCGCGAGGGCGGCCGCACGGTCGGTGCCGGCACCGTCACCGGTCTGCTCTGATCCGCACCGGAACCGCCGCCCGTTCGCCCGGGAGGCGGTTCCGGCGCCGGGTCCGGGACGGGCGGGACCGAGCGGCGGGGGACCGTCGCGGTCCCGAGCGGCGGGAGCGGCACCCCACAATGGGGGAGTGAACGAGCCGATACCTGTGATCCGGGACGTGGACCACGGCACCGCCAGACTGCTTCCCGATGTGGACCGGGACCGGGCCTGGCTGCTCACCGTCGACGGTGCGCCCCAGTCCTACGTCGACCTGGACGAACCGGCCCACCTGGAGTTCGAGTACGCACAGCGGCTCGCCCATGTCCTGGACTGCGCCGCGGAACCGGACGCCCCCCTCGACGTACTCCACCTCGGCGGCGGCGCCCTGACCCTGCCCCGCTATGTCAGCCAGGCCAGGCCCGGCTCCCGGCAGGTCGTCGCCGAAGCCGATCTGGGTCTGCTCGACCTGGTCGCCGAGCAGTTGCCCCTCCCCGAGGGCAGCGGCATCACCGTGCACGGCACGGACGCCCGCGCCCTGCTGGAGGCGACACCGGCCGGCTCTGTCGACGTACTGATCGCGGACGTCTTCGGCGGCTCCAGGGTGCCCGCGCACCTCACCTCGGTCGAGTACGCGCGGGCCGCCGGACGGGCGCTGCGCGACGACGGCGTCTACGCCGCCAACCTCGCCGACAGCGCCCCCTTCGGATTCCTCCGCTCGCAGCTGGCCAACTTCGCGGTCGTCTTCGACGAGCTGGCACTGATCGCGGAACCCGCGGTGCTGCGCGGGCGGCGCTTCGGGAACGTCGTCCTGATCGCCTCTCGCAGCCCCCTCGACACAGCCGCCCTGGCCCGTCGCTGCGCGGGCGACATCTTCCCCGCCCGGGTCGAGCACGGCCCGGCGCTGGCCCGGCTCATCGGTGCGGCCCGGCCGGTCGGGGACGCCGACGCGGTCGGCTCACCCGAGCCGCCCGACGGCTCCTTCGGTATCGGCTGACGACGGCTTCCCGGACGCGGCCACCACCTCCGTGGTGGCGCTGCGGCGGGTGAGGTTCCGTACGTCGGGTACGAGCAGCACGGCCGCGGTGCAGAGCGTGACCAGCGCCGCGCAGCCCCACAGCGCCGGGCCACGCCCGACCAGGCCCTCCACCGGGCCGGCCACGGCAGTGGACAGCGGCAGCATCGCCACCGATCCGAACCAGTCGTAGGCCGATACGCGCGACAGCTTCTCCTCCGGGATCTCCTGATGCAGAGCCGTCATCCAGGAGACCCCGAACACCTCGATGGTCACGCCGCTGACGAACATCACCGCGCTCAGCCCGGCCACCGGCAGCGGCACCGCGAGCGCCGCCGACGGCAGGGCCAGCGGGAAGACGCAGAGCGATCCGGCCAGCAGCAGCCGCCGGGGCTTCCAGCGCATCATCAGCAGTGCGCCGCACAGCGTGCCGACGCCGAACGCGGCGAGCGCGAATCCCCAAGGGCGTGCGCCCCCGAGTTCGTCCCGGGCGACCAGCGGCCCGTAGACCGACTCGGCGGCCCCGACCACCGCGACCACCACCGAGAACTGCGCCACGATCGACCACAGCCAGGGGCGGCCGATGAACTCCTGCCAGCCCTCGCGGAGATCGGACAGGAGCCCGCCGCCGGGTTTCCGCGCCGGAATGTGGGCGACGTCCAGGAAGGCGCGCAGCGCGCCGGCGACCGCGAACGCCGCCGCGTCGACGGCCAGCACCCAGCCCGGGTTCATCGCGGCGATCATGGCCCCGCCGAGTGCGGCACCGCCGATGGCGGCGCCGTGCATCGACATCCGGAAGAGGGCGAAGGCCCGGCCCGCCTGTTCGCCGCTGACGCTGGACATCAGCATGCCCTCGGCCGCCGGATTGAAGAACGCCTGCCCGGTGCCGCACGCCGCGGTGAGCGCCATCATCTGCCACAGCTTCGGGTCGCCGGCCAGGACCAGCCAGGCGAACGCGGCCTGCGAGACGCAGTTGAGCGCGTTCGCCGCCACCATCACCCGGTGCCGAGGCACCCGGTCCGCTATCGCGCCCCCGATGAGCAGGAACAGCACCAGCGGAGCCGTGCGGGCGGCCGCCACGAGGCCGACGTCACCGCCGTCACCGCCCGACTCCAGTACGGCGAACGCCGCCGCGATCAACGCACCATGGGTACCCAGACCCGTGATGATCGCGGCGGCGGTCAGCAGACTGTAGTTGCGGCCGGCCCAGGCGGGGCGTGTGCGGGGTCGGGGGACGGAAGCAGGAGTCACCGAGGAACTATCGCTGCCGGAGCCCCGACCTGCCAAATGCTCTGCCTGCCGGTGGCGCGGTCAGGAAGGGGTGACGTCGGTCAGCCGCACCGTGCTGAGGATCTTCTGGATCGTCGCGTCCGGGAGTTCGTCCTTGACGGAGTCGGCGCCGTACAGGATCCAGGAGGCGAAGTCACCGTTCTTGTTCTTGAAGGTGAAGGCGATGGACTTGCCGTCGGAGTCGCACTTCTTCCGCTTGGTGACGTTCGGGGCGGTGGCCGTGACGACGCTGCCGGTCAGACCCGACCGGGTCGTGTACTTCTTCGCCTCGCTGATCTTGATGATCTTCTGCGGCATGTGCTGCGCATAGGCGGCCCACGCCCAGGTCCCGGCCTCGCTGTGGGCGTTCTTGTCGGCGTCCGTGGCTCCCTCGGCGCCCCGGGTGCCCGCACTGGCCAGGCTGTACTCCTCCTTGGTGCCGTCCTTGTCGTCGTCGTCGACGCACCACTTGCTCTGGAGGTATGCCGGGGCCGTGAAGCCGATCAGCGTCGACCCGTCGCCCTTCTTCTCGTCCTCGAAGTACGAGAGCGTCCCGGGCGCTCCGACCTCCCAGTCACCGGGCACGTCGAACTGGGTGCCCCACTTGGGGTTGGTGACGACCTTCCAGCCGGCGATGAGGGGTTTGGCGTCCCCGTCGTTCCCGCGCGGGTTCGGCACCGCGGAGGAGGTGTCCACGGAAGGCTTCGGGGAGGACGAGGTCTTCCCGCCGCCGTTGACGTCGGTGCCGCCCTTGTCGTCCTTGTTCATCACGACGACGCCGGTGGCCACGGCGGCCACCACCACCGCGGTGGCCGCGACGATCGCGACGACGGTCGTCTTCTTCCTGTCGTCCCCGGGGGGCGGGGGCCCGGGCGGGCCGGGCACCGCGTACTGCGGCACGGTCTGCTGCTGGTACGGGTTCGGCTGCGGGTACCCGGGCTGCTGCCCCGGCTGCCCGTGCTGCTGATATCCCGGCTGCTGATAGGGATTCGGCTGCTGGTACCCCGGCTGCTGGTACGGGTTCTGATTCTGGTCCTGCGGGTTCTGCTCGCCCCCGGGCGGCTGCTGTCCTGGCCACATGGCGAGTAACCATAGAGGGGCCGCCGCCGGTCGGCTACGGCCGCCCCTGTGAGGGAATGGTCAAGGCGGCGGGGCGGGGGATCCGAGGGGGACGGGACGGGGGTCGCGCGGGGGATGGCCAAACTCCCCTACCCGTGAGTAACATGCGGCCCATGAGCGCTGAACAGATGACAGTCGGAGACATGCTCCTCGCGACGGTGCCGATGGCCGCCACCCTCGACCTCGAGTTCCTCGAGACGACCCCGGACCGTGCGGTCGTCCGTTTGCCGGACCGGGCCGAGTACCACAACCACCTCGGCGGACCGCACGCCGGAGCGATGTTCACGCTTGCCGAGTCGGCGAGCGGCGCGATCGTCATCGCCGCCTTCGGGGACCAGATGTCCCGCGCCGTCCCGCTCGCCGTGAAGGCGGAGATCGGCTACAAGAAGCTGGCGATGGGGGTTGTCACCGCGACCGCGACCCTCGGACGCCCGGTGGCGGACGTGGTCGCCGAACTGGACGCGGGCAAGCGGCCCGAATTCCCCGTCACCATCGAGATCCGGCGCGCGGACGGGGCGGTCACCGGGGAGATGACCGTGGTCTGGACGCTCCGCCCGAACGCCTGAGGCACGCCGCGGACCAGCCGGGCCGTCCCGCCCCTGACGGGGTGCGGGCGGCCCATCGCGCTGTCGGGGCAGGTGGCCGGGCGGGTAGGCTGCCCGCCGTGCGCCGCGGAGTCCTCCGGCGGACGAGGGCACATCAGCACGGGAGGAACCGGCGTTGCACATCCAGGAGTGGCTGGAGACAGTTCCCGCGGTCAGCGTGTACGTCCTGGTGGGCGTCGTCATCGGCCTGGAGAGCCTGGGCATACCCCTGCCCGGCGAGATCGTCCTCGTCAGCGCGACCCTGCTGGCCGCCGGCCACAGCGGCATCGACCCGGTGATCCTCGGCGCCTGCGCCTCCGCCGGGGCGGTCATCGGCGACTCGATCGGATACGCCATCGGCCGCAAGGGCGGCCGGCCGCTGCTCGCCTGGCTCGGCGGCAAGTTCCCCCGGCACTTCGGCGAGGACCAGATCGCCGTGGCGGAGCGGTCGTTCCAGAAGTGGGGCATGTGGGCGGTGTTCTTCGGCCGCTTCGTCGCTCTGCTGCGTATCTTCGCCGGACCGCTGGCCGGCGTCCTGCGCATGCCGTACTGGAAGTTCCTGATCGCCAATGTGCTGGGGGGCATCATCTGGGCCGGCGGCACCACAGCCGTCGTCTACACCGTCGGTGTCGTCGCGGAGGCCTGGCTCAAGCGGTTCTCCTGGCTCGGACTGGTGGTCGCCGTGGCCATCGGGGCGACCTCGATGCTGGTCCTGAAGAACCGGTCGAAGAAGGCGGCCGCGCAGGCCGCGGAACGCTCCGTGGCCGAGACGGAGTCCGTATCGGCCACGGACTGAGCGGTGCCGGAGCGGCCCCGCGGGCCGACGCGCCGGCCCTCCCTCAGCCCTCGTGCGCCTGACGGTGCGCCTTGGCCAGCTCCACGTACCCCACCGCGTTGAACTTGACGCCCTCCAGCTCCTCCGCGGTCAGCTCCCGCTTGACCTTGGCGGGGACCCCGGCCACGAGCGAACCCGGCGGTACCCGCATCCCCTGCGGAACGAGTGCCTGCGCGGCGACCAGCGAACCGGCTCCGATGTGTGCCCCGTTGAGGACCGTGGCCCCCATGCCGACCAGGACGTCGTCCTCGATGGTGCAGCCGTGCAGTACGGCGTTGTGCCCGACCGACACCCGCTCGCCGACGGCGACGGGGAATCCGGGGTCGGCATGGACGGTGCAGTTGTCCTGGATGTTGCTGTCGGTGCCGATGGCGATGGGAGCGCAGTCGGCGCGCAGCACGGTCTGGTACCAGACGCTGGAGCCCGGGGCCAGGGTCACCTCTCCGATCACGACCGACGTCGGCGCGGTGAAGGCCTCCGCGTCGATGTCCGGCTCCCGGCCGCCCATGCCCGTGATCAACGCCTGCTCTGCCATCGTGCGTTCCTCCGTGTGTCCGGTCGTGGCTGTCGGGTCGCGCCAGGGGAACGCTATGCGACGACCGTCCGGCTGCCGCCGAGTGGGGTGAACATCACAGACCACCGTTGCGGCCGGCCGGGGCGCTCCGACTACCGTGAGCGCGTGCCCAAGAACAGCAACACGTTCTCATCCCTGACCGCCTGGCGGCGGCGCATCCTGTCCCGGGCCGTCCACCGCGGCTGGCGCGCGGTGCGGGAGGCGGGCGCGGTCACCGCGGAACACCCCGGCGGACTGCGGTTCGGCCGCATCGGCGAGGGGACCAGGCTGGCCTTCCCGCAAGGCACGGTCTTCGGTGAGCCGTGGATCGAGCTCGGCGACTACTGCATCATCGGCGAGCAGGTCACCCTCACCGCAGGACTGATGCCGGACCTGGACCTCGGCTCCGAACCGATCCTCACCCTGGGGGACGGAGTGGTGCTCGGCCGCGGCAGCCACGTCGTCGCCGACACCACGGTGACCATCGGCTCGAACACGTACTGCGGGCCCTACGTCTACATCACGTCCACGAACCACAGCTACGACGACCCGCACGAGCCCGTGGGCCGGCAGTGGCCGCGCATGGAGCCGGTCGCCATCGGCCCAGGCTGCTGGATAGGTACGGGCGCCGTGATCCTGCCGGGCGCCAGGCTCGGGCGCAATGTGGTGGTCGCGGCGGGCGCGGTGGTACGTGGCGAGGTGCCCGACCACGCGGTGGTGGCGGGGGCCCCGGCACGTGTCGTACGCAGCTGGGACCCGGAGAAGGGCTGGCAGCCGCCCCTGCGCACGCCCGCACCGGTACCGATCCCGGCGGATGTCACCCCCGAGCAGCTGCTGGCCGTCGCCGAACTGGAAGAAGGGTGAGAGCCGCCCCGTGCGGGCGGGGCAGGCACCGGGCGCCGGATCTACCCGGTGGCGAGCAGAACGGTTCCCACCAGGGCGAGACCGGCCCCTGCCGCCTGCACCCCACGCAGCCGCTCGCCCAGGACGCCGCGCGCGGCCAGGGCCGTCACCACCGGGTAGAGCGAGGCGAGCACCGCGGCCACGGTGACGGGGCCGTGCTGCGCGGCGATCGAGTAGGTGCCGTTGGCCGCGACATCGGCGAGGCCGACGAACGCCAGAGCGGGCAGCGCGGCCAGCACCACGGTCACCCCGCTCCCCTCGGGCAGCGCACTTCCTCCGCGGCGCACCGACACGTACAGGGCCGTACCGCCGACCGCGATGTTGGTGAGCCGCTGCACGAAGAGCGCCAGGAACAGCCCGGTGACCGTCGTGGACGCCTCTGCGATCAGAGACATCACCGTCCCGAAGCCGAATGCGGCCACCACCGTCAGCACCACCGCCCGCCGCTGCACCGGAGCCCCGCGCAGCTCCGGTCCTCCGGCCAGCACGATGCCCACGACCGCGACGCCGACCCCCGCGAACTGCAGCAGCCCGGGGCGTTCCCCGACGATGAGACCGACGGTCACGGGCACGGCGACGCCCAGAGAACCGAGCGGCGAGACGACCCCCATCGGGCCCAGCGCCAGTGCCTTGTAGAAGCTCAGCATCGCGACCGGCCCCACCGCGCCCGCTGCCACGGCGAACCAGAGCTGCGGTCCGGCCTCGCTCCAGCCACCGGAGGCGACCACGACGACGCCCAGCACGAGTGCCGCCAGGGTCTGCGACACGACGACCACGGTGAGCGCGGGCGTACGCCGGGTGAGCAGTCCGCCGCCGAAGTCGGCCAGCCCCCACAACAAGCTGGTGGCAAGGGCGAACAGTGCTGTCATGGCAGGCCTCGCAGTACAGTGCGATGAACGGTGGGTACATCACACCGTAGTGCAGTATTTTCGACTCTGTCTTCCAGAATATTGGACGGAATGTGTCTGACCTCGACCAGCTCACGCAGTCGCTCGCGCGCAACCTCAAGCGTTGGCGCGGCGAACGCGGCTTCACCCTGGACGCTCTCGCCGCCCGGGCCGGAGTCAGCCGCGGCATGATCATCCAGATCGAGCAGGCGCGGACGAACCCGAGCGTCGGCACCACCGTCAAGCTCGCCGACGCGCTGGGCGTCAGCATCACCACCCTGCTCGACTACGAGCAGGGCACCCACGTCCGGCTGGTGCCGCAGAGCCAGGCTGTGCGCATGTGGTCCACCGAGGCCGGCAGCTCCACCACCCTGCTCGTCGGTACGGAGGCCAGGGGGCCGCTCGAACTCTGGTCCTGGCACCTGATGCCCGGCGACAGCAGTTCCTCCGACCCGCATCCGGAAGGCACCGTCGAACTGCTCCACGTCACCGCGGGCGTACTCACCCTGGTCGTCGACGGCGAGGCGCATTCCGTACCCACAGGCACCTCGGCCGTCTTCGAGGCGCACCACCCGCACACCTACCGCAACGACGGCTCCGAACCCGCCGAACTCACCATGGCGGTATCCATCCCGCCGGCACGCTGAGTTCACCGGTTGAGACGGCCGGCGGCGCCCACCCGCAGGCTGTTAACTTGACGCGCATGCGCGCACCCATCGGCACCTTCGAGGACGCGGCCCCCGCCGTCGACCGCCTCGACCTCCTCGTCCCGCCGGTCGCCCGGGCCGTGAGCAAGGGGTGGGGCGACGTCCCCACCGACCGGATCCTCCACGTCGACACGGATCCGGCCATCGCGGACACGGCGGTCTTCGTCGAACACCACGGCGCCGAACTCCTCGACACCTCGGCCAACTGCGTCGTGGTGGCGGGCAAGCGGGGCGGCGATGTCACGCTGGCCGCGTGCGTGGTCCTCTCCCGCACCCGTGTCGACGTGAACGGAGTGGTCCGCAAGCACCTCGGCGTCCGCAAGGTGTCGTTCGCCCCGATGGACACGGCGGTCGGCGAGACCGGTATGGAGTACGGAGGCGTCACCCCGATCGGCCTCCCGGCGGCCTGGCCGCTGCTGCTCGATCCCGCGGTGGTGGACGAGGAATGGGTACTGATCGGCAGCGGCAGCCGCCGCGGCAAACTGATCGTCCCGGGCAAGGCACTCGCGTCACTGCCGCACGCGGTACTCGTCGAGGGGCTCGGCGTCGAGGTGTGAGGGGCCGCGCGCGGCCCCTCGGAACGACGCAGTGCCGAGATGGCGGGAGCGCGGCCGGCTGTCGGGGAACGGAGGCCCCGGCCTGCCGACGGCCGGGTCAGGGCCGCGTCCCCCGCAGGGACGGAAGCCGGCGGGCCGCGAAGTCCACCGCGTCGGTGAAGCGGAAGAGTCTGGCCGTCGCCGAGCCCACCGTTCCGGTGCGTACCGCCGTGCCGTCGTCCGTGCGTTCGAACTCCGCCCCGAGCGTGGCGAAGTCGCTGTCGTCCAGGGCCACGTCCTCGTACTCCCACCAATGGCGGTTCCCGCGAGTGGTCACCACGCAGCGGTAGGTGCGGTGCGGCGGGGACGGGACGCGGTATTCGCCGAGATGGAACGCGGTGCAGGAGTCGAAACCGGTGCCGAGCAACAGCACTTGCGCCTGCACGTCGTACAGGCCGCGCAGCGGGGAATCCTCGCCGAGGTGGCAGTCGGGGCGGTGGTGCCCGACCAGTTTCCCGGCGAGTGGGCCCAGGGCTGCGAACGAGGTCTGGGGGTGGGCGCTGCGTACTGCCCCCGGCGTCAGCCGTACGGCTTCGGCGATGCGGCCCATCGAAGGGGCGGGCGATGTGGCCGGGTCGAACGGTGGCATGCTCGCGCGGACGGCTTCCCGGGCGTGGACGCCGAGGCCGCGGACCCGGTTGCGGTAGTGCGGGGAGGTGTCGGAGTTCTCCGGTGTGAAGGCCGGGACGATCAGGGTGCCGTCCTCGCCGAGCCCGTCCCGCAGCGCACCGGCCACCGCCCCGGCCCCGCCTACGACCGTCCCCATCGCACGCATCGACGCGTGGACCATGAGGACGCCGTTCCGCTCCACGCCGAGGTCCGACAGCTGATCTGCCAGCCGGTCCCGGTGGTGGGGAACGCTCAAGACGCAGGACGCACTGGTGAGACTCACAGCAGGTCATTCTCCCAGCCGGGCTGTACGTGTGATACCCCGCACATTCGGCCGAGGGATGAAGCGTCGCTCATCGGTCCAGAAGGGGTATTTCGATCGCCGGGCAGTGGTTCATCACCATGTCGAGGCCGGCCGCCCGGGTGCGTTCGTACGCAGCCTCGTCGATCACTCCGAGCTGGAACCAGACCGCCTTCGCGCCGATCGTCACGGCCTCGTCCGCGACGGCACCGGCGAGTCCGCTGTTGACGAAGACGTCCACGACATCGACCGGGAACGGAATGTCGGCCAGCGAGGCGTAGCCCTGCTCACCGTGCACCCGCTCCGCCTTGGGATGCACCGGGACCACGCGCTTGCCGAAGCTCTGAAGGACCGCGGCCACGCCGTAGGCCGCGCGCGACTCGTTGTCGGACAGCCCCACCACCGCCCAGGTAGGGCCCGTGTCGAGGAGGATCCGGCGGATCGTCCCGGCGTCCGCGCCTCGGTCCGAGCCTGCGTGTCCGTCTGCTTCTGCGTCTGCGTACATGATCGGGACAACGGGCAGCGGGCGCGGACCATTCCCGCGCCTGCGCATAGGGTGGCCGGATGCAGGAGCAGTACCGGACGGTCGCCCGAGCGGGCGTGCACGAGACCGAGATCAACCGATCGCGCTTCATCTGCGCGCTCGCCCCCGCCGCCACCGAACAGGAGGCGCAGGAATTCGTCGCACGCATCCGCAGGGAGCACCCGGCCGCCAGCCACAACTGCTTCGCGTACGTGATCGGTGCCGACGCCTCCGTGCAGAAGGCCAGCGACGACGGGGAGCCCGGTGGCACCGCGGGCGTCCCCATGCTGCAGATGCTGATGCGCCGCGAGATGCGGTACGTCGCCGCGGTCGTCACCCGCTACTACGGCGGGGTGAAGCTGGGTGCCGGAGGACTGATCCGGGCGTACGGAGGAGTGGTCGGGGAAGCACTCGACGCGCTCGGCACGGTCACCCGGCAGCGGTTCCGGCTCGCCACGATCACCGTCGACCATCAGCGTGCGGGAAAACTGCAGAACGACCTGCGCGCGACCGGCCGGGCCGTGCGCGAGGTCCGGTACACGGAGGCGGTGGTCATCGAGATCGGGCTGCCGGACGCCGACATCGAGGGCTTCCGGGGCTGGCTGGCCGATGCGACGGCGGGCGAGGCGGTGCTGAGGCTGGGCGGCGAGGCGTACGGGGACGCCTGAGCCCCCGTCCGCCCGGACGGGGCGTCGGGCGGTCGGGGAAAGCGGTTGGGGGAGGTCGCAACCGCCCTTAGCCTTGCGACAGTTGATCGCCGTAGGGGATTGCGCCCTACCCGAGCCTCCAGGGGCCGTCAGATGAGAACAGAGCCGTGGTCCGCCGACATCGAGGTCCTGGCGTCGATCACCGCATCCTGTGCCCGGGTGGGGTTCGAGCTGTCGTGCGAACCGCACACCGGGGCTCTCCTGCGGACGCTCGCGGCGGCCAAGCCCGGTGGCCGCGTCCTGGAGCTGGGCACCGGTGCCGGAATGTCAGCCGCCTGGCTGCTCGCCGGAATGACCGCGGACAGCACCCTGCTCACCGTGGAGAGCGAAGCGGCCCTCGTGCGGATCGCCGAGGAGCACCACGGGGACGACCCACGGGTGCGGATCGTGCACGACGACGCGGGCGCGCTGCTCGACCGGATCGCGGGCGAGCGGTTCGACCTGATCTTCGCCGACACCTGGGTGGGCAAGTTCGAGCGGCTCGACGAGGCCCTGGAGCTCCTGGCCCCTGGGGCGCTGTACGTGGTGGACGACCTGCTGCCGCAGGCCACCTGGCCGGACGGGCACGCGACAGAGGCGGACGCCCTGCTGGACCGGCTGCTGGCCGATGCCCGGCTGGTGCCGACCCCGCTGCACTGGTCGTCGGGACTGCTCGTCGCGGCGAGGGTCTGAGCTCCGGGAGCGTCGACGTACCACCTCACCCGCGGTGGTCCGGCGGCCGCGCCCGGTATCGGAGCGTGCGGTCCTGTCGCCTGAACACGTCCGGGGCGACAGGTCTTGTCGGCCGAACACGTCCGAGGCGGTGGGCGGCGATGGGACACTGGGGACGGTGCGAAACCAGTGCCGTGCGGGAACAGGGGCGTTCCGGCGTTAGCGTGGTGGGTGCCGGCCGGGCGGTCCGGTGCCGGTCGCGGCGGGTACGGGCGCTGGGTGCGAAGGAAGAAGACATGCAGGTCGGAGCCAGGTCTTGAGGATTCTCCACACGTCGGACTGGCACCTGGGGCGGTCGTTCCACCGGGTCTCCCTGCTGGAGGCGCAGGGCGCTTACCTCGATCATCTGGTGGCGACCGTCCGTGAGCGCGAGGTCGACGCCGTCGTCGTCGCGGGTGATGTGTACGACAGGGCGGTGCCGCCGCTTCCCGCGGTCGAGCTCTTCGACCGGGCGCTGCACCGGCTCGCCGCCGCCGGTGTGCCCACGGTGATGATCTCCGGGAACCATGATTCGGCCCGCAGGCTCGGTGTCGGCGCCGGTCTGATCGGCCGGGCCGGCATCCATCTGCGTACCGACCCGGCGGAGTGCGCCACCCCCGTCGTCCTGCACGACGATCATGGCGACGTGGCCTTCTACGGGCTGCCCTACCTGGAACCGGCCCTCGTCAAGGACGTGTTCAAGGCGGATCGGGCCGGACACGAGGCGGTGCTCACCGCCGCCATGGACCGGGTCCGCGCCGACCTCGCGACCCGGCCGGGATCGACCCGGTCCGTGGTGCTCGCCCACGCCTTCGTCGCTGGCGGCGAACCCAGCGACAGCGAGCGCGACATCACCATCGGCGGTGTGGCCGCCGTCCCCGCCGGAGTCTTCGACGGCGTCGACTACACGGCCCTCGGTCATCTGCACGGCTGCCAGGCCGTCACCGAACGGGTGCGCTACTCCGGCTCCCCTCTCGCCTACTCCTTCTCCGAGGCCGCTCACCGCAAGACCATGTGGCTGATCGACATCGGAGCCTCGGGAACGATCACCGCGGAGCGTGTCGACTGCCCGGTACCCCGCCCGCTCGTACGGCTCCGCGGCCGCCTCGACACGCTCCTCGAAGACCCCGCGTCGACGCCGCACGAGGAGGCATGGGTGGAGGCGACCCTCACCGACCCGGTCCGTCCGGACGAGCCGATGGCCCGTCTGCTCCAGAGGTTCCCGCACACACTCAGCCTGGTCTTCGAGCCCGAACGGGCCCCGGAGGACCCGCTCGCCTCGTACGCACAGCGCCTCAGAGGACGCGACGACCAGCAGATCGCGGAGGACTTCGTGGCGCATGTCCGGGGCGGGAACGGCGCGGACGACCGGGAGCGTACGGTTCTGCGCGGCGCCTTCGACCACGTGCGGGTGGACGACGGCGCGCGTGAGGTGAACCGTTGAGACTTCACCGGCTCGTCCTCACCGCTTTCGGCCCTTTCGGTGCCACTCAGGAAGTCGACTTCGACGCTCTCTCCGCTGCCGGGCTCTTCCTGCTGCACGGGCCCACCGGAGCGGGGAAGACCTCCGTCCTCGACGCCGTCTGCTACGCGCTGTACGGCGCGGTGCCCGGAGCCCGGCAGAGCCCCGGCACCTCCCTGCGCAGCGACCACGCCCCGGCCGGCCTCCCCACCGAGGTCCGGCTGGAGCTGACCGTGGGCGGCAGGCGCCTGGAGATCACCCGGCGCCCTGCCCAGCTCCGCCCCAAGAAGAAGGGCGACGGCTTCACCACCGAGAAGGCCCAGAGCTGGCTGCGCGAGCACGGCCCCGAGGACGGCTGGCGGGCGCTGAGTCGCTCGCACCAGGAAATCGGTGAGGAGATCACCCAGCTCATCGGCATGAGCCGGGACCAGTTCTGCCAGGTGGTCCTGCTGCCGCAGGGCGACTTCGCGCGCTTTCTGCGTGCCGACGCCGAGGCCCGCGGCAAACTGCTCGGCCGACTCTTCGACACGCGTCGCTTCGCGGCCGTCGAGGAACGCCTCACGGAGTTGCGCCGTACCGCCGAGACGCGGGTCAAGGAGGGCGACGAACGGATCCTCGGGATCGCCCAGCGGATCGCCCAGGCCGCCGGACCCGCCGCCGAAGAGGTGCCACTTCCGGACGCCAGGCCCGGCGAACCGGGGCTCGCCGACGCCGTACTGGAGTGGGCCGCGGTGGCCCGCAGCGGCGCCCGCGAACGGCTCGCCATTGCCGAGACAGTACTGTCCGCGGCCGAGAGCCGGCAGGTTTTCGCCCGGCAGGAGCTCGACGCCGAGCGCGAACTCGCCAGGCTTCAGCAGCGGTACGAGGAGACGCGCCGCCGCGCCGCCGACCTCGAACTCCGCCGCCCCGACCGGGACCGCCACCACGAGCTGCTGCGACGCGCCCGCAAAGCGGATCTCGTCGCCCCCGCGCTCGAACTGCGCGACGAGGCGGAGCGCGCTCACCGGGCAGCCGCGGCGACCCGTGAGCACGCCCTTGCGCAGCTCCCCGGGACCCTTGCCGACGCCGGTGCGGAGCAGCTGGCGACTGTGGAGCGCAGGCTCCGGCAGGAGCTCGGCGCCCTGTCGGCCGCGCAACGCGCCGAGCGGCGCAGTGCGGAGATCGACACCGAGCGGGCCGGACTGGAGCGCCAGGCCCGGGCCGACGAGGAGACGATCCGGGAAGCGGACGCCTGGCTTGCGGGATGGGATGCCGCCCGCCGCGGGATGCAGGAACGCATCGAGGAAGCACAGGAGTCCGCGACCCGCGCCGAACAGCTGGCGGGGCGGCTGGAGCCGGCCCGGCGACGCCTGGACGCGGCCCGGCGACGTGACACGCTCGCGGTGGAGGAGGCGGACGCGGCGGACCGGCTCACCGCCGCCCGTGAGCGCGCGCTCGGCGCGCACGAGGGGTGGCTGCACCTGCGTGAACAGCGGCTGCGCGGCATCGCCGCCGAACTCGCGGCGGAGCTGGTCGACGGCGAGGCGTGCAAGGTCTGCGGGTCGGACGACCACCCGGAGCCCGCCCGCCCGGGGGACGGGCATGTCGACCGGGCCACCGAGGAGAGGGCCCTCGACGCGTACCGACGGGCCGAACAGGGTCGCACGGAGGCGGACCGGGAGCTCGGGATCGTAAGGGAGAAGCACGCGGCGGCGCGTGCGGCGGCGCTGCCCGCCGACGGTGACGTCCCGCGCGGTGCGGTTTCCGGCGTCGACGGGCCGACGGGCGCCGAGCCCACCGCTGTCGAACTCGAAGCCCTTGTCGACCGGTTGGCGGCCGAGCATGCTCGGGCGCATCGGGCCGCCGCCGGTATGCATGCCGCTCGTGAGGCTCTCGCGGCCGCCGAACGCGAGCAGTCGGGGCGGCTCGAAGCACGGCAACGGGCCGAGCGCCGCGCCGCTGCCCGGACCTCCCTGCGGGAAGGGCTCGATCGTGAACAGACGGCACTGGAAACCGATTTGGTGACCGCACGCGGGGAATCCGGCAGCGTCGCCGAGCACGCCGCCCTGCTGGAGCGCCGGGTCGCCCTGCTCGCCGACGCCACCGAGGCGGTGCGTGCCGAGGAGGCGGCGGCGCAGCGCGGCAAGGAGGCCGACGACCGACTCGCGGACGCCGCGTTCCGGGCCGGGTTCGACACCCCGCAGGCTGCCGCGGCGACACTGGTATCCGACGCCGAGCAGCGTGAGCTCCAGCACCGGATCGACGGCTGGCAGACCGAGGCCGCTGCCGTCGCCGAACGACTGGCCGAGGCCGACAGCCATGCGGCCGCCACGCGTCCGCAGGCGGACCCGGCCACCGCGCAGTCCGCGTACGAGGCGGCCGAGCGGCAGGTGCGCGACGGATCGGCCACGCTGGCCGCCACCCGTGAACGCTGCGCCGAACTGGGCCGGCTCTCGCACCGTGCGGCGGACGAAGTGCGCAGGCTGGGGCCGCTGCGCGAGGAGTACGACCGGGTGGCCGGGCTGGCCGGGCTCACCGCCGGTACCTCGGCGGACAACGAACGGAAGATGCGGCTGGAGTCGTATGTGCTCGCCGCCCGGCTCGAACAGGTCGCGGCCGCGGCCACCGCACGGCTGCAGCGGATGTCGTCGGGCCGCTACACGCTGGTGCACTCCGACGCCCGCGCGGGAGGGCGCAGGTCCGGTCTCGGGCTGCACGTGGTCGACTCCTGGACCGGCCGGGAGCGTGACACGGCGACGCTCTCCGGCGGCGAGACGTTCTTCGCCTCGCTCGCCCTGGCGCTCGGCCTCGCCGACGTCGTGACGGACGAGGCGGGCGGCGTACGGCTGGACACGCTCTTCATCGACGAGGGATTCGGCAGCCTCGACGACCAGACCCTGGACGAGGTCCTCGACGTGCTGGACTCGCTGCGCGAACGGGACCGGAGCGTCGGCATCGTCAGCCACGTCGGCGATCTGCGTCGCCGTATCCCTGCCCAGCTCGAAGTGGTCAAGGAACGGCACGGGTCGGCGGTGCGGCACCACGCGACCGGCGGGATCAGCGGCTGACGGCCCGCCGGGGGAGCGGCGAGGAGTAGACGACGCTGGTGGTGACGGAGCCCAGCGCGCCTATCTTCCCCGAGACCTGCTCGAGGTGGCCCATCGAGCGGGCGGTGACCTTCAGTACGAAGCAGTCGTCGCCGGTGACATGGTGGGCCTCCACGATCTCCGGCGTGGTCTCCAGGAGATCGTGGAACGGCTTGTAGTTGCCGTTCGGGTAGCGCAGCCGCACGAGGGCCAGGATCGGCAGGCCCAGCCGCTCCGGGTCCACCACCGCGGCGTAACCGCTGATGACGCCCGCCTCCTCCAAGCGGCGCACCCGCTCGGTCACCGCACTCGGGGACATCGCCACGGCTCGGGCCAGCTCCGCGTAGCTCGCCCGCCCGTCGCGCTGGAGGACATCGAGGATGCGCCAGTCGGTGGCGTCCGGGGAATAGTCGGTCACACCCGAGAGACAACAGGGGAATCCCTGGCGGATCAAGGTTTGTGGCGGGGATCTCTTCTTCCTGCGCGGGAGCGCGGATCATAGATTTCTGGTCATGACCACCCAGCGCACCGTATCCGCCGCCAACCCCGTCCTCCGCGTCGCGCCGGTCTCTCCGGCCGCAGCCGCCGCGTATTTCGGCGCCTCGCTCGCCTTCCACGCCGATGTCTCGGACGTCGCAGCCGCACTCGCGGCCGACGGCGACCCGGGCTTCGTCGTCCTCGACTCCCGGTCCACCGCCTCCTGGGACCAGGGACACGTCCCCGGTGCCGTCCACCTGCCCACGGCGCTCATCGCCGAACAGGCCCGGAACCTTCTCGACCCGGACGTGCCGGTGGTCACCTACTGCTGGGGTCCCGGCTGCAACGGCGCCGCCCGCGCCGCGCTGGCCCTCGCCGAACTCGGCTATCAGGTCAAGGAGATGCTCGGTGGATTCGAGTACTGGGCGCGCGAGGGCTTCGAGTTCGAGACCTGGGAGGGACGCGAGCGACGCACGGCCGACCCGCTCACCGCCCCGGCCGCCTACGGCGACTGCGGCTGCTGAACGGCGGGTACGACCGTGCGGCGCGTCCTCCGTCGCCGCCGGTCGCCGCGCGAGATATGCGGGTGACAGGAGCTGCGGCTCTGCGCCAGGATGCATGGCCATGCCCCAACTTCCCCACCCGACAGCCGATGCACTCCGCCGCGACCCGTTGCCGCTCCGCGGCCGTACCGCGCTGGTCACCGGCGCGAGCCGGCGCGGCGGCATCGGGTACGCGGTCGCCCGTCGGCTCGCCGCCTACGGCGCGAGCATCTATCTGCACCATCACGTCCCGCACGACGCGGCGCAGCCCTGGGGAGCCGACGAGCCGGACGCCGTGGCGGCAGGAGTACGGGACGTGCTCGGCGACCCCTCGGCCGTCGTCGGGCACGGACCCGGCGACCTGGCCGATCCGCGGACGCCGGCCACGCTGATGGCCACCGCGGCGAAGGAGCTCGGCGGCCGGATCGACATCCTGGTCGCGAACCATGCGCTCAGCGGTTCCGACGGCACGCTCGACGCGATCGACGCGGAGATGCTCGACGCCCACTGGTCGGTCAACACCCGCTCGGTGATCCTCCTGGCACAGGAGTACGCCCGGCTGCGGACCACGTTGCCGGGCCGTACGCCCGGCGGCCGGATCGTGATGATGACATCGGGGCAGGACACCGGTTCGGGCATGCCGGGCCAGTTCGCGTACGCCCTCTCGAAGGGCGCCCTGGCCTCGGTGACCCGGTCCCTCGCCACCGCGGTCGGCGACATCGGCGTCACGGTCAACACGGTCCATCCGGGGCCCGTGGACACCGACTACCTGACCGGTGAGCCCTACGCGGCCGTCGCCGCGATGTTCCCCGCGGGCCGGTGGGGCATGCCGGACGATCCGGCCCGGCTGATCTCCTGGCTGGCGACCGACGAGGCGGAGTGGATCACCGGGCAGGTCATCGACTCAGAGGGCGGCTTCAGGCGCTGAGACCTGGCCGGTCGCCGACCGGGACCGGCCAGGTGAGGCGGACGGCTCACGGGGGAGTCCGCGGCCCGGACGGTCAACGGGACGGACACCGGGCCCCGGTGGTGAACCGGGCCCGGCCGCCGTCCCGTTGCCTGCCGCCGGGATCAGAGCCTGGACAGCTCTTCGACCAGGTCGTCCAGACCCAGCGGACCCTGCGACAGGGCCGCCATGTGCCAGGCCTTGGCGTCGAACGCGTCGCCGTGCGCCCGGCGGGCGTTCTCCCGGCCCAGCAGCCAGGCGCGCTCGCCCAGCTTGTAGCCGATCGCCTGCCCCGGCATGGACAGGTAGCGGGTCAGTTCGCTCTCCACGAAGTCCGCCGGCCGGCCGCTGTGGTTGCCGAAGAACTCCTGCGCCAGCTCGGGAGTCCACCGCTCGCCGGGGTGGAAGGGGGAGTCCGCGGGGATCTCCATCTCGGCGTGCATGCCGATGTCCACGATCACCCGGCAGGCGCGCATCATCTGGGCGTCGAGGTAGCCGAGCCGGCGCTCGGGGTCGGGCAGGAAGCCCAGCTCGTCCATCAGCCGCTCCGCGTACAGCGCCCAACCCTCGGCATTGGCGCTGACCATGCCGATCGTCGCCTGGTAACGGGAGAGGCTATCGGCGACGTGGGCCCACTGGGCGATCTGCAGGTGGTGGCCGGGGACACCCTCGTGGTACCAGGTGGAGACCAGGTCGTACACCGGGAAACGGGTCTCGCCCATGGTGGGGAGCCAGGTGCGGCCGGGGCGCGAGAAGTCCTCGGAGGGGCCGGTGTAGTACGGAGCCGCCGCGCCGCCCGGAGGAGCGATGCGGGACTCCACCCTCCGCACCCGCTCGGCGAGTTCGAAGTGCGTACCGTCGAGGGCCTCGATCGCCTCGTCCATCAGCCCCTGCAGCCAGGCCTGGACCTCGTCGACCCCCTCGATGTGCTTGCCGTGCACATCCAGGTGGGCCAGCGCTTCCCAGGGGCCGGCCCCCGGGAGCACCTTCTCCGCCTCGCTCCTCATCTCGCCGAGCAGTCGGTGGTACTCGGACCAGCCGTAGGCGTACGCCTCGTCGAGATCCAGGTCGGTGCCGTTGAAGTAACGCGACCAGCGGGCGTACCGCTCGCGGCCCACGGTGTCGGGTGCGTCCTCGACGGCGGGGGCGTACACGTCGCGCATCCAGTCGCGCAGTGCCGCCGCGGACTCGGTGGCCTGACGGGCGGCGTCGTCCAGATCGGTGCGCAGCGAGTCCGGGCCGGGGGCGACGAAGTCCTGGAAGAACCCCGTTCCGCTCTCCCCGATCCATTCGTTCAGCTGGCCGATGAAAGTGGTGGTGGCGCGCGGACCGCCGTACAGCTTCCGCTCCAGGCCGAGCGCGAGCGAGGCGCGGTACCCCTCCAGGGACTGAGGAACGGCGCGCAGCCGCTCCACGACCGCCGCCCAGTCCTCGTCGGTGTCGGTCGGGGTCACGGTCAGCACCTCACGGATGCTGTGCGCAGGGGAGTGCAGGTTGGAGACGGCGCGCAGGCTCTCGTCGGCCTCGTGGACAGCGAGTTCCGCGTTCAGCCGCTCGCGCAGCAGGCGCCCGCAGCGACGCTCTGCATCGCTGTCCGCGCCCGGCAGCTGCTCGGCGGCGTCGAGTTTCACCAAGGTGGTGCGGGCAAGCTCGGCAAGAGCTTCCTGCCCGGCGGGGGAGAAGTCGGGAAGACGGCGCGAGCATTCCGGGACACCGAGATAGGTGCCCGAGATCGGGTCGAGTTCGATGAACGCGTCGACGTATGCATCGGCGACCTGGCGTGGCAGCGCGCTGTTCGAAGTGTCTGGCATGCGGACATCCTCGTACGACCAGGGGGTCCGCGTCACTATCGATATATCTCGGGGACCTGTCGCACTCCGCCCCGGTCGGCGCTTCGGCGTCGTTCTCAGCCAACCGTCCGGAACCGGTCATCCGCTCTCCGCGGTCCGTCCGTGGGCCGCGGAGAGCGACGGTGGCAGCAGTGGCCCGCACTCCCATTGCTGGAATATCAGCCGCGTCTCCACCCGGGCCACCTCGCGGCGCGAGGTGAATTCGTCGATCACCAGGCGCTGCAGATCCGCGGTGTCGGCGACGGCGACATGGACCAGATAGTCGTCCGGGCCGGTCAGATGGAAGAGCGCACGGGACTCCGGCAACGCCCTGATCCGTTCGACGAACGGGCCGATGAGTTCCCTGCGGTGCGGGCGCACCTGCACCATGAGCAGTGCCTCCAGACCGCGGCCGAGCAGAGCCGGGTCGAGTCGCAGCCGGTGGCCGAGAATCACGCCCGAGCGGCGCAGCCGGGTCACCCGGTCCAGACAGGTCGACGGGGCGACCCCCACCTCGGCGGCGAGCTCGCGGTAGGTGGTCCGGGCATCGTTCTGCAACAGCCGCAGAATATGCAGATCCACCGGATCCAGAACGACGGAATCGGCCATGTTCCGAACGTAGCACGGGCTTTTGACGCCGAAGACCGGGATCTGTTCAGAGTGATGACATGGACACCGAAGCCTTGATGGGCGACTCGACGACCCCCCGGCCCAGAGCGCTGGCCACAGAGGCCGTGCACGCCGGACGCGACGACCTTGCCGGTCTCGGCCTGCACGCCGTACCGATCGATCTGTCCACCACCTATCCCTCGTACGACTCCAGGGGAGAGGCGGAACGGATCGACAGCTTTGCCGCCACCGGCGCCAGGCCCGACGGTCCGCCCGTCTACGGGCGGCTCGACAACCCGACCACGGCACGCTTCGAGACGGCTCTGGCCCGTCTGGAGGGAACCGAGAGCGCCGTCTCCTTCGCCACCGGAATGGCGGCGCTCACCGCCGTCCTGCTGGTCCGCGCGAGCATGGGGCTGCGTCATGTCGTCGCCGTCCGCCCGCTCTACGGCTGCAGCGACCATCTCCTCGGCGCCGGGCTGCTGGGCACCGAGGTCACCTGGACCGATCCGGCCGGCATCGCGGAGGCGATCCGTCCGGACACCGGTCTGGTGATGGTCGAGACACCCGCCAACCCGACACTCGCCGAGGTCGACATCCAGGCACTCGCGTACTCCTGCGGCTCCGTGCCGCTGCTCGTCGACAGCACCTTCGCCACGCCGGTTCTTCAGCGCCCGGTCGAGGACGGGGCCCGGATCGTCCTGCACAGCGCCACCAAGTACCTCGGCGGACACGGAGATGTGATGGGGGGCGTCGTCGCCTGCGACGAGGAATTCGCCGCCCGGCTGCGTCAGGTGCGCTTCGCGACCGGCGGGGTGCTGCACCCGATGGCCGGATATCTGCTGCTGCGAGGGCTCTCCACGCTGCCGGTACGGGTACGGGCCGCTTCCGCGAGCGCAGCCGAACTGACCCGCCGGCTGACCGCCGACCCCCGCATCGCCCGGGTGCACTACCCGAAGGTCGGCGGGGCGATGGTCTCCTTCGAGGTGTACGGGGACCCGCACCGCGTGATCTCCGCCGTCCGGCTCATCACGCCCGCGGTCAGCCTCGGAAGTGTGGACACGCTGATCCAGCATCCGGCCTCCATCAGCCACCGCATCGTGGATGAGGGAGACCGGCGGGCCGCCGGGGTCGGGGACCGGTTGCTGCGCATGTCGGTCGGCCTGGAGGACGTCGAGGACCTGTGGGCCGACCTGTGTCAGGCGCTCAGTGACCGGCCTGCTCGTACGGCGGCAGGGAACGTACCGGAGTCGCGTCCAGCCGGGCGGTGATGACGAGCGTGCCTTCCTCGATCTGGTAGTCGAGGGGCAGCGACAGGGCTCGCATGGCGGCGACCATGCCGGTGTTGGACGCCTGGGTGACCGCGTAGACGCTTTCGCAGCCCGCTTCGATGGCGAGCGCCACCAGACGGCGCAGCAGCTCCGAACCGATCCCGCGGCGCTGCCAGTCGTCCTCGACGAGGAGGGCGACCTCGGTCTCGTCGCCGTCCCAGAGCAGATGTCCGAGCGCGACCATGCGGCCGGACGCCGTCTGGACGGTCAGGGTGCGGCCGAACCGGGGGCTCAGCAGGTGGTCCAGGTAGCGGTCGGCGTCACGGACCGGACCGTGGTAGCGCAGCCGCAGCGTCTGCTCGGAGCAGCGGTCGTGCATGGCGCGAGCCGCGGCCAGGTCGTTGCTGTCCGCCCTGCGCACCGTGATCTCGTTGCCCTCGGGGAGCGTGAGTACGTGCTCGCTGCGCGGGACGCGGGGGCCGAGCCGGGCGTCGAGCTCGACCAGGGCGCGGGCCCGGGCGAATTCGGTCGGGGTGAAAGGCAGGTACGGCCGCTCGACGGTGATCGTTCCGCCGGACGGGTCACGCAGCCGCATGGCGGTCTCCTCCAGCACGCCTTCGACGGGTGCGGTCCCGCCCGTCGCCCGACCGGTGACCGAAACGGCAGGGAGCGAGTGAATGGTGCAACGGCCGAGCAACTGCCTGAGAGCCAGGGGAAGTTCGGCTGCGTCCAGAGCGGTGCGGGTGGCCAGGCCCAGGACACGCGTCGGGGCGTCCACCAGATCGTGCGTGTCGGCCCGTTCGATCCAGGTGGAACTGCCGCCCGCTGCCGAGATCGCCCGGCTCAGCTGCTGCACCTGCAGCTGCGCGGGTGCGCGCAGCAGGAACTCGTCGACCGTGCCCTGTGCCAGTGGGTGCGTCTGCAGGGTCAGGATGTCGATCCGATGCCGGGCGAGCGCGATGCACAGGGCGGCCAGGCTGCCGGGGGCGTCCCGGACGGTGGTGCGCATACGCCACAGCACCGTGTCCTCGCCGGGCAGGGCCGGAGCGCCCGCCGCGGTGGCGCCCGGTGCGGCGACCGAGGGGTGGGACGGGTCCACCGGCTGGGACAGGTCCCCGTCGTGGGTGCCGGCGGTGCTCGGGGGCGGGGCGTGGCTGTGCTTCCTTGCCCACCAGGTGTGGAACGCGGCCGTTGCCGTGAGGGCGACGGCCGAGGCGATCAGCAGATACGGCCCGTCAGGCTGGTGTCCGATCAGGTTGGCGATCGCGTCGGCCACCGCGACCGCGGTGAACAGGGCGGCCAGCTCGATCAGGTCCCGCCGCCAGTGGTGGGGGCGGCGGGCACTCTTCGCGGATGTCACGTCAGTCATGAGTTCACTGTGACCGAACGGTGTTGCCTGACCACGAACGCCTTGTGACTGATGGGTTAAGTATGGATCTAGTCCGTAATCAACCACTTTCGACGGGTTGAAGTCGCGCGGATTGCGGTCACCGCGCTGTCTGCCATGGTTCCGGGTGGGCCGGGGCGGGGGCACGGTTGGCCACCGCGGGTTACGCCGGGATGTCGCCCGCCGTCACCTCACCCCTTGCTCCCAGGCCGCTTTCAGCCGCACCGCATGGCGGACCAGCTGCGACGAACCACCACGTGCGGCAGTCGTGGCGAGCCCGGCTATCGGCCCGGAACGCACCGCACCGCAGCGTTCGGTGCACTCGGCGGCTACGGACAGCAGGTCGCCCAGCCCGCGGGGAGATCCTTCGTACGCCAACAGCGGAGGCAGCGCGGCCACCAGCACGGTAAGCACCGTCCGGTACGCGCCGGTCGCGGCGGCGGTACGAGCGGACTCCGCCAGACGGTTGGGCTTCACCAGGTCACGGTCGATGAGGCTTGCCAGCTCCCGGCCGAGCAGCTCCGCGTCCAGCCTGCCCTGCGACGCGAGGAACAGCAGGGCGTCGACCGCCGACAACCGGTCCTCCGGATGCCGGGCTCCGAGCCCGTACGCCACGGCCAGATGAATGGCCTCGCCGGCCGGGCCGCCGAGTTCGACGAGCCCTGGCAATGGCCAGGCCGCGCCCCGTAGCTCCCCGGTCGCGCACGCGGTGACAGCGGGCAGCGTCCAGGCGGCCAGCGCCTCGCCGTCCTCGGGCAGCGTGGCGAGCCAGGTCCCGGGCTCAGGGCCCCAGTGGTAGCAGCGGCGTCCGTCCGGGAAGTGTGGGCGCCCCAGCCAGTGGAAGGAACGCGGGAACTCCATCTGGATGACCGGACTTTCCGCGGTGGCCAGCAGGACGCGTCGGCTCCCGGCAGCCGGTCGTCGCGACCAGTCGTGGGCCGACGGCTGGTCGCTCTCCGGACGACGTCGCCGCACGGGCACGACCGGTCCGGGGGAGCCCAGCCAGGCAGCCAGCCGGTCACCCTGCGCAGTGCCGAGCCGACCCGCTGCCTCCGCCACCCGTGCTGCCTCACATGTGGTGCCGCGCCGCACGCGCAGCAGTGCCTGCGCGAAGTCGGCGTCCCCGGGTTCGGCCCCGATCCGCTGGTAGTCGCGCAGTCGCTCGACCAGCACCGTCGGGTCCAGCGAGCCGGTGTGCCACGTCGGGGTGGCCAGCAGGAACGGTGACC
Organism: Streptomyces sp. NPDC058231; assembly: GCF_042882275.1. Lineage (NCBI taxonomy): Bacteria > Bacillati > Actinomycetota > Actinomycetes > Kitasatosporales > Streptomycetaceae > Streptomyces > Streptomyces sp. NPDC058231. The sequence continues at coordinate 65,755 of NZ_JBHVWN010000010.1, forward strand.
GACCCGTCAGCACCGACCAGGCCGCTTCCCACAGCCGGGCCCGGAGCACTCCGTCGAGTGCGGCGTGGACACAGGTGGAGGTCTCGGTCCAGCCGGCCCGCCCGTCGTGAACCGCCTGCGCCGAGACCCGTCCGAGCAGAACGGCCACGACGAGTTCGATGCCCGCGTCGGGGCCGAGCGTCCGCTCGGCATGGGGCGACGCGTCATCGAGCCACCACCGGCCCGCGAGGGCTTCGCGCAGCGCACCCGCCAACGCCGGACGGTCCGTATGGGCACGGCGGACCAGACCGTCCAGGGCCCGCTCGAAAGCGGTGAGCTCCCGCGACCCGGACCGCACCAGTGCCACCACTTCCTCGACGAGCTCGGCGATCGTCTCCGGCGCAGGTTCGAGCCGGCGCGGGGAAGGAACCGGCGGCAACATCTCCTCGTACGGCTCTTCGGGTGACCGGGCAAGGAGACGATCACCGAACACCTCGGCCGCCGCTGCCCGGTGTGCCGGCCCCAGCAGCGCGGCGGATATGGCGAGTTCCTCGAGCAACGGGTCGCCGGTCGGGGGCGCGTACCGAGCCACCAGCTTCAGCGCCTGCTCCTGGATCCCGATGTCTTCATGGCCGAATGCCTCGGCGACGACCGGCAGCAGCTCCTCGGCCGCCGTCGCATCACGACGCAGCGCCTTGCCGAGCTGCACGAGCTGGGCCCGGACCAGCTTCTTCTCGGGTCGGAACAGCACCGGACCCGAGACGTCCGCCAGCCGGCGCACCGTCAGGAAACCGCGCTCGTGGAGCCGGGCGAGCACCCCCTGGGCATGGCCCGCGACCGTCGCCGTCCGGTCCGCGGCCATGCCGGCCCAGTCGGCGACCCGCTCCTCTTCCTCCTGCTCCGTCAGCGCGAGCCGGCGCAGCACTGCGAGGAAGAAGCGCAGATCACCGGGCTTTCCGCCACGGAGCAACCGGGACACGCAGCTGGTGACGAGTGCGGGTCGGTCCAGCAGCCCCTCGTCCGTCAACGCGGCGAGTACGGCCGGCCAGTTGTCCGGGGATCGGGCATCCGCCTCCCCGTACCAGATCACCTGCGGAGGCAGTTCCACCACCTCGAAAAGCCGGGGCACCATGGTGGTGAGGTGTGGATCGGCGCGCAGAGTGTCGATCAGAGGCTGTGGTCTCCTCTGCCGCCACTGCGTGGTCGAAACCGTCTCCGCCCATCCGACGACGAATCCCTCCGCGGTGGGTACGGGGCACCGGGCCCTCTTCACCAGCTCGGCGACGAACGGGTGGTCGATCCGTGTGGCCGTCGGGCGGCCCGCCAGCCGATGGGCGAGGTCACCGAGCCACTCCGGATCACGGTCCGCCAGAGCTTCCAGGACCAGCGGATACGGGGATCGTGTCCACTCACGCAGCTCCCGCCCGCCGAGCCAGGAGGCGCAGCCCGCTGCGCCGGTGTGGCAGCCCGCGCCCGCGATCAGCAGTGCCTTCTGGATCTTCTCCCGTTCTCGCCATCCCCAGCTCCGTGCCTCCTTGCGGAGCACCTTCAACTCCGTCAGTGCCGTGCGGCGTTCCGCCCGGCCGAGCCGCAGGAGCAGCGCGGGAACGTCCTCCTTGCGCCCCTCCAGTACCGCCGTGAGGAGTTCCTTCACCGCACACCTCCGGCAACGGCCGATGCCCCTTGGCGGACCATTCGGACGGCCAGCGCGTGCTTGCACGGGCCTCGCCGTCCCCGGTGGTCCGCCCACCACTGGCAGGTGCAGCTGAGAACCCCATCCTTCTCCCGAACCCGGTAGCCATGTTCTCCGGAAGCCACCGAGACCGATTCCCCGTCGATTGCGACGGCTCCCGAGCCGGCCAGTTGCCGGGCGGCGACCAGGCGTGGGTTGTGCCGCTCCACGCGGTCGGACTCGTACGGCAGCTCCCGGTGGAAGTACGCCGCGTCGGCGAGGTCGTATCCCACCCGGCCCGCCGTGCCCAGCCGGGTGAGCGCGGCCCGTACGCGGTCCGCCGTCAGCCCCGACTGCTCGGCCAGGCCGGCCGGGTCGATCCGCGGTTCCCAGGCGAGCAGGACGGAGACCAGCTCGGCGTCGGCCGCCGCGGTGTCGGTGGCCAGCGCCTCGAGTACGCCACCCTCGCCGGAGAACCCGCGCGAGGCGTCGGGCGACAGTGTCAAGGTGAGCCGCATGCCGGGCAGGACCACCTCCCAGGCACTCGCGGACACGGCGCCGTCGGCCACCGGCCCGTACACCCGCAACGCCGAGGCGTCGCGCAGCACCCGCTGCAGCGACACCAGCCGCTCGGGCCCCGGCAGGCACACCGCGCCGGCCACCGGCCGTGTGGTCGGCCGCAGGACCCTTCCGGCGGGAACGACCCACCGCGCGCCCCGCGACGCGTTCCCCGACGAGCGCGGCAGCGCACGCAGGAACCGGACCGCCTCCACCGCGGACAGCTCCGCCCGAAGATCGAAACCGGCGGAGACCACCTGCGCCTCGGCGAATCCGCGCAGCCAACGGTCCGGCAGCGGCACCTTCTTCTCCACGACCGGGCCGTCCAGTGTGGTGACCGCCATCTCCTCCGGCCCGACCCTCAGGTGCAGCGGATCATCCCCGGTCATCCGCGAAAGTGCCTCCCGCAGCGGATTGTTGACATCCACATTCGTCGTGCCATGACCCGTCTCCGCGCCGCCCAGACCGTCCTGCAGCACGTCGAGTCGCGCATACACGCCGCAGCAGCCGGAGAACGACTCGAAGCGCAGTCGGTCGCCGTTCCCCGTCACCACGGGGTCGAGGGACGAGGGCAACGCCCGCTGGTGGTAGCGCGCTGACGCCACGTCCGCCACGGCCAGAAGACCGCGCGCGGCGATCCTCGGCGAAGCGAGGAAGCCGGCGAAGAACCGCGGATGGGGCTCCGCACCCCGCGGTGTCAGGCCACCGGCGGTCTCCAGGCCGAGCAACTGCCCGGCCTGGGACGACGCCAGGGCGGAAGGGCGGGAGTAGGCCAAAGCCTGTACGGATCGGGTCATGTAAAAACCGTAGAACCCACCACTGACAATGGGCCCCCGGAACGTCGTCCGGGAGCCCGTCAGCGCTGAGCTCTTGCAGGGTGGTCACTGAGCGGGTGGCGGAGCCGGATCCGTGAACGTCAGGGCGCCCCTGCCCCGGCCGACCTCCACGCCCGCCCGCGGCAGCCCGAATCGAATGGCGTCAACAGTCGACATCGCCCTCTCTCTCGGGCTGATGCCCTGATCCCTCGGGCTGATGCCCTGAGAAGAGTTCACCGCTTCCGAAGCCGGTTCACTGTCCTACCCGCCCGGGCTGCAGGACCTTGGTGAACAGCACCGAACCGCCCTGGGCCCGAAGCCGCACCGTCAACTCCCCGCTGCCGCCGTCGATGTCGACCTCGCCGAAGAACTGCGGCGACTCCATCGGTGAGACGTTCGCCCGGTCGGGCGCCCGCACGAAGACCTGATCGGGGCCGAAGGTGCTGTCCAGCGCGTTGGCGGGGAATCCACCGGCCGCCAGCGGTCCCGACACGAACTCCCAGAACGGTGCGAAGTCCTTGAACGCCGCACGCTCGGGGGCGTAGTGCTGCGCCGACGTGTAGTGCACGTCGGCGGTCAGCCAGAGAGTGCCCGTGATCCGGTGGTGCTTGATGAATCGCAGCAGTTCGGCGATTTGCAGTTCACGGCCGAGCGGGGCACCGGGATCGCCCTGCGCCACCGCCTCGAAGTCCGTCGCACCATCCGTGACGACCAGTCCCAGCGGCATGTCCGCTGCGATCACCTTCCACACCGCGCTGGACCGCGACAGCTCGCGCTCGAGCCATCGGAGCTGCTCGGCGCCGAGGATGCCCGTGGTGTCGTCGGGCTGCCGTCCGGGTGAGTTGGCGTTGCGGAACGACCGCATGTCGAGAACGAACACGTCGAGCAGCGGACCGTGCCGCACCACGCGGTGCACCCTGCCGTCGCCGGACGACTCGTGCAGGGTGGACACCGGGAAGTACTCGCGGAACGCCCGCATCGAGTGCGCTGCCAGAACATCGACGTTCTTCTCGGTGTAGCGGGCGTCGTCCAGGATCTGTCCGGGATACCAGTTGTTGCGCACCTCGTGGTCGTCCCACTGAATGATCGAGGGCACCTGGGCGTTGAACCGCTTCAGGTTGTCGTCGAGCAGGTTGTAGCGGAAGTTCCCGCGGTACTCGGCGAGCGTCTCGGCGACCTTCGCCTTCTCCTCGGTGGTGATGTTGCGCCAGATCCTGCCGTCGGGAAGCGTCACGCTCGGCTCGATCACACCGTCCGCGTAGATGTTGTCACCACTGCAGAGGAAGAAGTCCGGGTCGAGGCGGCGCATCTCGTCGTACACCCGGTAGCCGCCGATGTCCGGATTGATGCCCCAGCCCTGCCCCGCGATGTCGCCGGACCACAGGAATCGCACCCCGTCCCTGCGCCGGGCGGGCGCCGTACGGAAGGTGCCGTACACGGGCTCCCCGGTGCGGCGCGGATCGTCCGGGTCCGCGAGCGTCACCCGGTAGTGCACCTGCTCGCCCGCCGGGAGACCGTACAGCGGCGTCGTCCCGGTGAAATCGGTCCCGGCCCCGACCAGCGGTCCGTGCCAGGTGCGGGACCGGCGGAAGGACTCGGTCGCCGATGTCTCGACGATCATCCGGGCAGGGCGGTCCGAACGCACCCACACCAGGGCGGACGACGCCGTGACATCACCCACCTGCACGCCCCAGCCCGCACGCGGACGGCCGGACAGGGCGAAGGCGGGGGCCGCCGTTACCGCCACGGGGAGCGAGAGCGCGGCCGCGGCGGCGAGTGAACCACCCAGGACGGTACGGCGGTCGGGCGAGGGGATGCGCGAACGGTATGACATCGAGATGCCTCCGGGACGGCGGGACTGAGGTGCTGTGGGTCGGCCGTGCCCCACTTTTGTGCCCCTCGACGGCGGGCGGACCAACCCCGGATGAACACTGCTCCCACGTATGCGCAGGCGCCCAGGCAGTCGCCGCTCGCCCGGCTCAGCGACTCGTGTCGAGGATGACCCGCGCCACGAGTGCCGGATCGTCACTCATCGGCACATGTCCGCAACCGGGCAGACGCACCAGCCGTGCGCCGGGGATGGTGTGTTTGGCCCTGATTCCCTGCCGGCGCAGCAACAGACGGTCGCGGCTGCCCCAGGCGATGGTCACGGGCAGCCCCGGCACATCACCGGTGAACGAGACGTTCCGCCCGAGGGCGAGCGTTTCGCGGAAACCGGTCGCCTCGCGCAGGGCGACGGTCTCCGAGACGACCGCTTCGGGCGCACGCCGGCCGGGCCGTGCGTAGATGGTGCTGGTCAGCGCGGCACGTCCGGCCGCACTGCGCGAGAGCCGCTCGATCAACGGCATGGGCAGGGCCAGGGCGCCCTGCCGCATCGCCCGAAGCGTTCCGAACGCGTACAGCCGTTCACTACGGGTCCAGAATCCCGCGGGTGACAGTGCGGTCACCGACCGTACGAGCTTCTCGCGCCCCAGCTCCAGTGCCAACAGCCCGCCGAGGGAGTTCCCCGCGACATGCGGCCGGTCCAGGCCGAGCTCCGCACAGAGCGCCCCCAACACCGGAACCACGCTTTCCAGGTCGTACGGAACGCCGTCCGGCGGCCGGGGAGACGCCGAAGCCGGGCAGGTCCACGACCGTCACGTCCCGTTCAGACGCCAGCAGGGGCAGCACCGGATCCCAGGCCTGTCGGTGATGGCCGATGCCGTGGAGCAGCAGCAGCGGTTCACCTGAACCGGTCCGCTCGTACGCCACGGACACCGTCCGCGGCCCTCGGGTTGAATCGACGCTGAACGAGACCGTGGTGGCCATGCTGCTGCTCCCGGATGTGTCCGGCAGGGACCGGCCGTGCCCGAAGGGTCCGTGTCGGAGAGGATTTAGACGGCTCGTCAATAACAATTACCCATCAGTAGCTTGTAGTTCAAGAGGGGAGGACGTAATTCCCGCTGGACGTGGCGGTGTGTGTCGGCTGGGATGGGGCGGTGAATGCCGATGCCGTGACCCACGCCTTCGAAGAACACCGATCCGTGCTCACCGGGGTCGCCTACCGCATGCTCGGACGGATCGCCGACGCGGAGGACGTGGTCCAGGAGGCGTGGCTGCGCTGGTCCTCCGCGTCACGGGAGGACGTGCGGGAGCCGGGTGCCTTCCTCGTGCGGATCACCACGCGCCTCGCCGTCGACCGGTTGCGGCAACTGAGGGTGCGACGCGAGGCGTACGTGGGGCCGTGGCTGCCCGAACCCTTCGTCACCGACTACGGGCCCGCCGTTCCCGACACGGCCGAGCAGGCCGTTCTGGCCGACTCCGTGTCGGTTGCCGTCATGGTCGTGCTCGAATCGCTCTCTCCGCTGGAGCGCGCCGTCTTCGTCCTGCGCGAGGCGTTCGGCTTCCCGTACGAAGAGATCGCCGCCACGCTCGACCGCACCGAGCCCGCGGTACGCCGGCTTGCCGGACGCGCGCGGCGGCACGTGGAGGAACGCAAACCTCGGTACGACGTCGACCCGGCCCGGCGCCGTGACCTTACGGAACGGTTTCTCGCCGCGGCTGCGGGTGGTGACATCGAGGCGCTGCTGAGCCTCCTCGCCTCGGATGTGCGGCTGGTGGGCGACAGCGGCGGAAAGACCAAGGCGCCGCTGCGGATCATCGAGAGCCGGGACAAGGTCGGCCGGTTCCTCTTCGCTGTCGCCCAAGGGCAGGGTGCGAAGTTCGAAATCCGGTTCGTGGAGGTCAACGGCGGCCCCGCCGCGCTGGTGCTTTCGGACGGAGAGCCGGATTCCGTATTTCAGCTCGACGTCAAGGACGACGCGATTCAGTGCGTATATATCGTCCGCAATCCTGACAAGTTGTCGGGGCTGGCTGTCGTGTAGCCGGCCGGGGGCAACGCCCGCCCCGCCGCAGTGTTCCGAAACTTCGAAGCCCCACGGGCCCTCCCGGACGTGGGGCTTCGTGCTGTGCGCGTCCCGCGGCTCCACGAACGTCCTGTGAACGCTCTGCGGCAGAGCCCCGTTTCGCAGCGTGACGGAATAAGGATTGGTCTTGACCAAAGGGGTCGGCCGTCCTATGGTCTCAACGTTAAGACAGGAACCTTTAATAAATAACGTCGCGGAAAAAGACGCCGGGTGATTGCGGAGGACAGGGTGGGGACCACGCAGCTGGAGTCGGTACAGGAGCCGAAGTACTGGCACCTCAAGACTGTGCTCAGTGACGCACTCGACTCGGACTTTGCGGTGGGGGAGATCCTGCCGAACGAGCGTGAGCTCGCAGCCAGGTTCGGAGTCGCCCGGGCAACGCTCCGGCAGGCTCTGGAGCAGCTCGAACTCGAAGGCAGGCTGCAGCGTCGCCGCGGTGTCGGGACCACTGTCGCCCCGCCGCGCGTGGGCGTGGCCGTCTCGACCGCGCAGCACGACTGGACCGGCGGCGCCGGAGAGGCCTGGCAGCCCGTCGACTGCACGACCGATACCGCTCCCGCGCAGGTGCTCGCCATGCTGGAGGTGGGGAGCGACGAGCAGGTACACATCGTCCGCCGCATCCGAGTCACCCAGGGACAGCGGGTCGCGGCCGAACTGCTGTACGTGCCGTCGTCGTCCGTGCCCGAACTGTCGGCGATCGAGGCCCCGTCGGGTCCGGCCCGTGCCCGCAGTGTGGTACGCGAGCTGCACCGCCTCGGCCTCGGCGGCCAGGACCGGTCGGTGGAACTCGGCTCGGCGCGCGCGGACGACGCCAAGGAGCTCGACCGGCTCCCCGGTGCTCCCGTCCTCGTGGTCACCACCCGCTACCTCACGACGGGCGGTACGGCGGCCGTCTCCGTGGCCACCTACCGGGCCGACACCTGCCGGCTCACCTTCGGTGACTCGGGCGACCTGGAGATCAGCCACCACGGCCAGGAGCGCGAAGCCTCCTGAGCCCGGCCGGCCACGGCCGGCATCGCACACAACGAGCGGCCCGTCGCACTCAGCGGCGGGCCGTCACCGTTCCCTCCACCGCGAAGAGCTCCTCCTCGACATGGTCGAGCGCCAGCCGAAGAGCACCGGTGGCCACGGCCGCTTCACCGAGCAGCGACAGGGTGACGCGCGGCGGCCGGAGACAGTAGCGGGCCAGCTCGCCGCGGAGCGGGTCGAGTACGCCGTCCAGTCCGGCGGCCCAGCCACCGATCACCACCAGCTCCGGGTCGAGCGCCAGCACCAGAGCCGCCACGTCGTGCACCAGGCGCTGAATGAACCGCTCCACCGCCGCCTGGGCCCGCGTATCGCCGTGCCGGGCCTTCGCGAACACCTCGGCGACCGCGTGCTCGTCCAGCGGATCCAGCGGGGTGTCCGTCGTCGACAGCAACTTCTCCGGCGTCACCTCGCGGCCCAGCAGATGCAGCGCGCCGATCTCGCCGGCCGCGCCGCCGAAACCGCGGTGCAGCCGCCCGCCGATCAGTGAACCGGCTCCCGGGCTCAGCCCCGCCAGGACGAACACGATGTCGTCGGACTCGGTGGCAGCGCCCTTCCAGTGCTCGGCCACCGCCGCGGCGTTGGCGTCGTTCTCCACGAGGACAGGGCAGCGGAAGGAGCGACGCAGCCGCTCGCCGAGCGCGAGACCGGTCCACCCCGGCAGCGCGGTGCCCAGCCGTACGGTCCCGTCGGCCTCCACGATCCCGGGGCTGCCCACCCCCACCGCACGCAGACTGCTCCGGGCCACGCCGGAGCGCCTGAGCAGATCGGCGACCACAGCCCGCACCCGGTCGAGCCGGTCGTCGGCGGAGGCCGTCTCCGACACCTCGCGCGAACCGGCGCCGATGATGCGGCCGTCGAGCCCCGACAGCAGCGCGGAGACGCGGTGCGGGCCGATCTCGATGCCGAGCAGATGCCCGGCCTCGGCGCGGAACCGGAACCGGCGGGCCGGCCGGCCCTGACGCCGGGCCTCACCCTCGTCGGGCGCGGACTCGACAACCAGACCGGCCTCGAAAAGCCCTTCGACGACCCCCTCGACCGTCGGCCGGGACAGACCGGTGATCCGGGTCAGGTCGGTGAGGGTGGGGGAGTGGGAGCCTCTGAGGGCATGGAGTACCACCGCGGAATTGATCCGTCGCAACAGCGACGGGTCCCCACCGGTCAGCCGGCCCACGGTGTGTCCTCCCAGCTCGCGCGCATGTCAGGCGGATCGTACTCGCTGCCCCGGAGCTGGGCGACCGCGACCCGGGAGACGAGCCGTGCACGACCGGCCTCAGCTCGGTGCCACGAACCCGGACTCGTAGGCGGCGATCACCGCCTGCGTACGGTCCCGGGCTCCCAACTTGGCGAGTACGGCGCTGACATGTGTCTTCACCGTCTCGACACCGACCACGAGTTTGGCGGCGATCTCCGCATTGGACAGGCCACGGGCCATCAAGCGGAGTACTGCCTCTTCGCGCTCGGTGAGCGCCGCCCGCTCCATGGCCGCCCTGGCCTTGCTCGTCCCGTACTCGGCGGCGAGCCTGCGGACAGCGGCGGGGAAGAGCAGTGACTCCCCCTCCGCGACCAGACGCACCGCATGCACGATCTCAGCGGGCCGGGCGCGCTTGAGCAGAAAGCCGTCCGCCCCCGCGCGCAGTGCCTCGTAGACGTACTCGTCGTTCTCGAACGTCGTCACCACCACGATCTTCGGCGGATCCGGCACCGTCCGCAGTACCACCCGCGTCGCCTCGATGCCATCCATCAGAGGCATCCGCACATCCATGGCCACCACGTCGGGCCGAAGCTGACGGACCAGCGGGATCACCGCGGCGCCGTCGGCGGCCTCGCCCACCACTTCGATATCGGGCTGCGCCTCAAGAACAGCACGCAGACCCGCGCGCACGAGAGGTTCGTCGTCGACCAGAAGAACGGTAACCGGCATCCGGTCAGCGTAGGCCGTCCAGCGGAAGGCTGGCGTGCACCCTCCACTCGCCGTCGTACGGGCCTGTCTTGGCGTTTCCACCCAGGAGCGCGGCTCGCTCACGTATGCCCCGCAGGCCGCTCCCACCGCCGGGCGTACTCGTCGAGCCGGAGAGCGGATTGGTCACTTCCAGCTCCAGCCATCCGTCCGCCACCGCGATCCGTACCCGTACGTGTACGGCCCCGGAGTGACGCAGCACGTTGGTGAGGGACTCCTGCAGGATGCGGTATCCCTCACGGGACACCGCTCCCGGAACCAGCTCCACCGGACCGGATACCTCGGCGTCGACCTTCGCCCCCGAAACGCGTGCGGAGTCCAGCAGCCGGTCCGCCTCGGCGAGCGTCGGCCGCTGCCCGGCCGGTGCTTCCGATTCGCGCAGTACCCGCAGCACCCGCTCCAGATCGTCCAGTGCGTCCCGGCCCGTCTCCTCGATCGCGGCCAGCGCCCGCGCGGTGAACGCCGGGTCGTTCGCCGCCCGCGCTGCACCCGCCTGCACGACGGCGACCGTCAGCGCGTGTCCGATCGAGTCGTGCAGCTCACGCGCGATGCGATTGCGCTCCAGAAGTTGCTCGGTACGCTCCTCCAGCGCGGTCAGCCGCTCCACCGGTGAAGGCCCGAGCAGCCGGCGCGCCGCTGCTGTGACCAGCTCACCGCACACCACCACGGTCGCGAGCAGCACCAGGATGGGCAAGGGCGCGAGCAGCGCGTACCACCAGTGGGGCTCCAGTCCACGGATCAGCCCGTCGTCGCTCGGGCCCGCACCCCACGAGGTGAGGACGAGGTCAACTGCCGTGGCTGACAACCATACTGTCGCGAACGCCGTCACCACCGAGAGCAGCAGCCGCACTTCCAGCCAGCCCACCGTCCGCCAGCGTGCCGCCCATGTCCTGGCCGGGTCCGCAGATATCGCAGCGTCGGGTCTGCCGCGCTCCGAGGGCATCAGCAACAGCTGCGCCTGGACTCCCTCGGCCAGACGCATTCCAGGAATGAGGCCCACCGGAACGGCAAAGATCAGCAGAGCCCATGGAGTGTCCATGGAGATGAACAGCCATATGCTGGCGACCGCACAAGGAATGAGCATGTGCACCCAGCGGGTGTAGGTGACCGGCTCGGTCAGCGGACGGAGTAGGCGGCGCATGCTGTCATCGTGCCAGCCGCCGTGAGCCCTGCGGCTCCCCCGAGCGGGGGAGTCGATTCCCACGGGCGGGGGAGGCCGACGGCTGGGTCCGGCGGCGAGGCTGAGGACATGACCAGTATCGACGTCCATGAACTCACCAAGGAATACGGCGCGACCCGTGCAGTGGACCGCCTCACGTTCAGTGTGCGACCGGGCCGGGTCACAGGCTTCCTCGGACCGAACGGCGCAGGCAAGTCCACCACCATGCGACTCGTGCTCGGCCTGGACCGGCCCTCCGGCGGTACGGCCACGATCGGCGGACAGAGATACGCCGCTCTCGGACATCCACTGCGCCGGGTGGGAGCGCTGCTCGACGCCCAGGCCGCGCATGGTTCGCGGACCGCGCGGAATCATCTGCTGGCGCTCGCGACGAGCAACGGCATAGCTGCCAACAGGGTCGGGGAGGTTCTGGAGGAGGCGGGACTCGGACGCGTCGGCGGACATCGGATCAAGACGTTCTCGCTGGGCATGCGGCAGCGGCTGGGTATCGCGGCAGCTCTGCTGGGCGACCCGGAGGTCGTGATGCTGGACGAACCGTCGAACGGACTCGACCCGGAAGGCATCATCTGGGTCCGGGAACTGATGAAGCGGCTGGCCGGTGAGGGACGCACCGTTCTCGTCTCCAGTCATCTGATGAACGAGACGTCGTCGTTCGCCGACCACCTTGTGGTCCTCGGCCGGGGCAGACTTCTGGTCGACCTGCCGATGCAGGAGTTCCTCGATTCCCGGAGCCGTCCACGGGTTCGCCTGCGCACGACAGAGGCCGGCCGGCTCCGGGACCTGCTGATACGCAGAGGGTTCGGTCTGACGCAGAGTGACAGCGGGCGTTGGACCGTCGAGGGTGCGAAGGCGGCTGAGATCGGTGCTCTGGCCGCGGGCGAAGGCATCCCCATCCTTGAACTCATCGACGAACAGTCCACTTTGGAACAGGCCTATCTCGACCTCACCGCCGACGCGCAGGAATTCGCCTCCGCGGCCTCGGCGCCCGCGACCCGACAGGAGGTCTGACCATGTCGACCACCGCAGTGCTGCGTTCCGAGTGGATCAAGATCAGATCGGTACGGTCCGTGGCCGGTTCGCTCATGGCAGTCTTCCTCGCGACCCTTGCCGTCACGGTGCTCGCCTTCGCCACCGTCGGCCAGGCCGAGGCGGACGACCCCGGCACCGATCTGGTCTTCGGAGCCTTCTACGCGCTCAACTTCGGCCAGATCGCAGCCATCAGCTTCGGCGCCACAGCGCTCTCCTCCGAGTATCTCAACGGTGCCCTGCGGGTGTCCCTGGCAGCAGTGCCACGCCGTAACCTCTTCTACGCGGCCAAGATGACTCTCGTCGGCGTGCTCGCCCTGGTCGTCGGACTCGCCACCAGCTTCACCGCGTTCCTGGTGGGGCAGATGTTCATGGGGGAGTACGCGATCGGCCTGGGGGAACCCGGCGCGCTCCGGGCCGCTTTCGGCGGTGGGATGTATCTCGCGCTGATGGCCCTGTTCGCGGCCGGCCTGACTGCGCTGCTGCGGAGCGCCGTCGCCGTACTCAGCCTGCTCATCCCTTTCATCCTGATCGTCTCCTTCGTGGTAGGGGACGTCGCGAGTGGTGCCGCGAAGTATCTTCCTGACCGGGCTGGGCAGTTGGTGCTCCACCAGCATCCGGAAGGGAGTCCCGGGCCATGGGCGGGACTGGCCGTCACGGCGGCCTGGGCGGCCGCTGCACTGTTTGCCGGCTGGTGGGCGATAAGACGCAGGGACGCGTGAGTACCGGGGTCGCGCCTGAGGGCGGCGGGTGAGTGCGGGACGCGGTGGCGGGCGCGGTCGAACGGGGTGGAGAACGGCTGAAAGTCCCTCACCGTTCATGCCGGCGAACCGTATGTCAGTGCCGGGCGGTTTACTGACGACATGACCACCGCACCTCACCTCCGTCTCATCGACGGGATGCGTGCCCGGGAGTTCCCCGCGGAGCGCATCCGGTCGGGCCCGGCGGTCAGCGGGCCGGGTTACCACACCATGTTCCTGCACGCGGACGACGAGCACTGGCACGACGCGGACCTGGACGACGAGGCGGGGCGTCTGGAGCGCCGTGCCCAGTGTCTCGCGGACCACGACGCACTGCTGATGCTGCTCAGCGTGCGATGGGGTGAGCCACAGCTGGTCAGTCTGTGGAGCGCACAGGAACGGATGATGGCCGGCGAGGAGATACCGGAGCCCTGGGCCGACCCCGTTGCCGCCTGCGCATACCTGGAGATCTGGCGCGTGGAGAAGAGGTGGATAGCGATGGGGCTCCGTCTCCAGGAAGACGGTCCCGGCTGCGAGCTCAGCGTCCTGGTGACGGAGATCGACCCGCCCTGAGGTCCTGGTTCCTTCAGCCCGACCGGTCGGGGGCGGTGGAGTCGACCGCTTTGCGGAGGCGCCCGTACTCCTCGGCCATGGTCCCGGCGGTCCAGTGGGCGTTCAGGCCGCTGGGGTTGGGCAGGGCCCAGACCCGGGCGCCGCCGATCGTCCGGTCCTGCGGGCCGATCTGTGCGCGCCGCTCGCCGAAGGCGGTGCGGTATGCGGTGACACCCACCACTGCCAGCCACCGCGGACGCAGTCGCTCGACCTTCGCCGAGAGGAGCAGCCCGCCCTCGCGAAACTCCTCGGGAGCCAGTTCGTCGGCGCGTGCCGTGGCCCGGGCCACCACATTGGTGATGCCCAGGCCGTAGGTCAGCAGTTCGTCCTGCTCCGACGGCTTCAACTGGCGGGGGGTGAAGCCCGAGAGGTGCAGCACCGGCCAGAAGCGGTTACCGGGGCGGGCGAAATGGTGCCCCGTGGCTCCGGTCATCAGGCTCGGATTGATTCCGCAGAACAGCACACGCAGACCGCCCGCGACCACATCGGGAACGGTGTGGTCGCGGGCGGCCTGGAGCTCTTCGGGCGTCATCCGGTGAAGGTTCCGGCCGTCAGAGGATCGAGCCCGGCGTGTACGCGGCAGCCTCGGGGTGCTGCTTCGTGATCTCTTCGATCCGGGCGACGACCGCGGTGACCTGGTCGCCCGCCGCTCCCGTGAAGGAGAGCTTGTCGGCCATCAGCGCGTCGAGCTCCGTACGGTCCAGCGGGATGCGGTCGTCGGCAGCGAGCTTGTCGAGCAGCTCGTTGCGCTCCGTGCCCTGCTCGCGCATGGCCAGGGCCGAGGCGACCGCGTTCTCCTTGATGGCCTCGTGAGCGACCTCGCGGCCGACACCGGCGCGGACCGCACCCATCAACACCTTGGTCGTGGCGAGGAAAGGCAGGTACCGGTCCAGCTCACGGGCGACGACGGCCGGGAACGCCCCGAACTCGTCGAGCACCGTGAGGAAGGTCTCCAGCAGACCGTCGAATGCGAAGAACGCGTCCGGCAGCGCCACCCGGCGGACCACGGAGCAGGACACGTCGCCCTCGTTCCACTGGTCACCGGCCAGCTCACCGGTCATCGACGCGTAGCCGCGCAGGATCACCATCAGGCCGTTGACACGCTCGCAGGAGCGGGTGTTCATCTTGTGCGGCATCGCGGACGAGCCGACCTGACCAGGCTTGAAGCCCTCGGTCACCAGCTCGTGCCCGGCCATCAGCCGGATCGTCTTCGCGATCGACGAGGGTGCGGCAGCCAGCTGCACCAGTGCGGTCACCACGTCGTAGTCGAGCGAGCGCGGGTAGACCTGGCCGACGGAGGTGAACGCCTGGCCGAAGCCGAGGTGGCCGGCGATGCGCTGCTCCAGGTCGGCGAGCTTCCCGGCGTCACCGCCCAGCAGGTCGAGCATGTCCTGGGCCGTGCCGACGGGACCCTTGATTCCGCGCAGCGGATAGCGGCCCAGCAGGTCCTCGAGCCGTCCGTAAGCCACCAGCAGCTCGTCCGCCGCGGTCGCGAACCGCTTGCCGAGCGTGGTCGCCTGTGCGGCGACGTTGTGGGAGCGTCCGGCCATGACCAGCTCGCCGTACTCGCCGGCAAGCTTGCCGAGCCGGGCGAGGACAGCCACGGTGCGGTCGCGCATGAGCTCCAGCGAGAGCCGGATCTGCAGCTGCTCGACGTTCTCGGTGAGATCCCGGGAAGTCATTCCCTTGTGGACCTGCTCATGCCCGGCGAGAGCGTTGAACTCTTCGATCCGTGCCTTGACGTCGTGCCGGGTGACCTTCTCGCGCTCGGCGATCGAAGTCAGGTCGACCTCGTCGAGGACCCGCTCGTAATCGGCGAGGGCAGCGTCGGGTACCTCGATCCCGAGGTCCTTCTGAGCGCGCAGCACCGCCAGCCACAGCTGGCGCTCCAGCTTCACCTTCTGCTCGGGGGACCAGAGGACGGCCAGCTCGGTGGAGGCATAGCGGCCGGCCAGGACATTGGGGATGCGAGGCTTCGCAGACACAGCAGTCACGTGTCCAGAGCTTACCTGTCGTCTTGAGTGGTTCGTGAGCGTCCACAGCGTCCATAAGGCCCAGGTCAGAGACTCCTGGGCCACAGCCTCTCGCACAGCGTGTGCGAGATGCGCGAGTCGGAACCGCCCCGGCGGTGATTCCAGTACCGCCGGGGCCTCTAGACAGAACCCTTCCGATCAAGGGAGGCGACCCATGCAAGTCCGTGGTCCGGGCGCCGAGCTGGGGGCCTCCTTGCGGTTCTCTTCGAAACATTCGCTTTCCCCATGCCCGCCACAAGAGGACGTCCGTCTGCATCCCGACCGCGCCGCGCATGCCCGGGACGCCCTGGAGCGGGACCAGCAGGGCGACGACTGACCACTCTCCGGTCATGTCACCCTCGCCTTGTCCGGCCTGGTGCATCGGCCGCGCCGAGTACCCGGTCTAGTGCCGGGTCGCCCTTGCCCACGCTGGTTTCGGCCGAGGTGTCCGACTTCAGACACCGGGGTCGGAGCCCGTCCTCAGAGCGTTGCCTCCAGGTCCTCGCCGGTCTCACTGAGGTGCGCCGCCATCGCTGCGACGGCCTCCTGCGGATCACCCGCCGCTATGGCATCGAGGATTCTGCGATGGGCTGTGATGGTCGCCTGCTGGCTGTCGCCGCGGCGGGAGCGCCCCTCGTAACTCGCCAGCCGGTGCGCGGAGAGGACGTCCGAGAGCGATTCCAGCATCAGTTCCAGAATTCCGTTGTCGGCCATCCTGGCGATCTCGGCGTGGAACGCGAGATCGAGCGCCACGAACCGCTCGCGGTCGGCGGTGGCCTGCGCCATGTCGTCCAGCAGGGCGGCGGCGGCGTCCGGAGTCACCTCTCCCGCCCTGACCCGCGCCGCGGCACGGGAGGCCAAGGCCCCCTCGATCGCACCACGGGCGTCCAGCACATCGTCGAAGACCAGCGATTGCTGGCGCAGGCGGAACCCCAGGATCTGGCCGAAGACCCGAGCCGACGGAACATTGACCCGGGCCGGCCTACCCTGACTGGAAACCAGGATCTCCCGGGCGGCCAGCGCCCGGATGGCCTCACGCACCGCAAGCCGGTTGACTCCGAATCGGGCGGCGAGCTCGCCCTCCGGGGGCACATCGTCGCCCGGCTTGAGCGCCCTCTCCTCAATCAGGGTGATGATCTCGCTCGCGACCTGATCGAACAGCGTGGTGCGGCGCACTGCCACGTCGGGGGCTCCTTCGAGGAAACTGTTGGGCACCGCAGCCTATCGCCGGGCGCATGGCGCAGTTCGGCTCGGTGTCGCTGCGCGCGGCCCTGGTTGATGTGACGGTATGGAGGACGCCGGTCAGTCGGCCCGCTCCGTCGGACGGCGCGCAGCGGTGATCGATTCCAGCAGATCGCCCACGGCCTCGGCGCCTCCCGAAGTGAGGGCGCCACCCATGCCGACCGCGATCGCCCCTGCCGCGATCCACTGCGGCGCGCAGCCGGCGTCCACGCCACCCGTGGGTACGACCGGGGCCTGCGGGAGCGCCTGGAGCAGATCGCGCAGCACATCCGGGGTGAACGCACGGGCCGGGAAGAGTTTGACCGCGTCCGCGCCCGCCTCCAGGGCCGTCACGATCTCGGTGGCGCTCCCCACGCCGGGAAGGACGGCGAGTCCGTAGCGGTGCCCGCAGGCGAGAACCGCGGGATGCAGCGAGGGACACACCAGGAAGCGTGCCCCGGCAAGAGCCGCCAGCCGGGCGGACATCTCGTCCAGTACGGTGCCCGCTCCGATCACCGCATCGGGCCTGGCCGCCACCACTCGGGCGATCGCTGTCAGCGCACCGGGAGTGGTGAGCGAGATCTCGACGACATCGAGTCCGTCGTCCACCACCCGCAGTGCGGCCTTCTCCGCCGCCCGGGCGTCGGTGGCCCGCACGATGCCCACGACACCGCGCCGCGCCAACCGCTCCATCACTTGCCAGCGGTACATGTCCGCATCTCCTGTCGTTCCTCGGTGCCGTGACACCGGCGCCCCTGGTGATCGGCGCTCACGCTTCGCGCTCAACGGTCCGCATCGCCGAGCCCCGAGAGTTCGGCAAGGCGCGGCAGGCCCGGCAGGTCGCCGGGCGAGGCGACCACCATGGAGGCCACCCTGGCCGCCAGGCCCAGCGACTGCGAGACATCCAGACCGCGCAGCCGGCCGGACAGGAACCCGGCGTCGAAGGCGTCTCCGGCGCCGATCGGGTCCAT
This sequence comes from Streptomyces sp. NPDC058231, assembly GCF_042882275.1. Taxonomy (NCBI): domain Bacteria; kingdom Bacillati; phylum Actinomycetota; class Actinomycetes; order Kitasatosporales; family Streptomycetaceae; genus Streptomyces; species Streptomyces sp. NPDC058231. Next base: position 83,432 of record NZ_JBHVWN010000010.1, read on the forward strand.
CGCGGTCACGGGCCGAACGGGAATCTCCCACCGTGATACGCCGTCGGTGGCTGTCGCGCCGAGTGCTCCATGCTTGACCACGACGAGTTCCGCCCCCTGCCCCAGGAACCAGTCGACCGCTGCCTCTTTGGTGCGCCCGCTGACGAGTTCGGCCTCGTCCTCACCGGTCAGCACCAGGTCGGCGGAGCCGGCCAAGGGCCGCAGCAGTTCGCGCCAGCGCTCCGGACCGGCCAGCTTGAGCCGGATGTTGGGGTCGAAACTGACGGTCACTCCGGCGGCACGGGCAGCCTCGACCGCCCGGTGAGTAGCCTCGCGGGCCGAGTCGGACAGCGCGGGGGTGATGCCGGTGATGTGCAGCAGCCGGGCGCCGGCCAGCCAGGGGGTGTCCACGTCCGTGGGGTCCAGGCGGCTGCCGGCGGAGCCGGCCCGGTAGTACGCCACCGAGATGCGCCGGCTGCTGAGGCAGTCGCGTACGAGAAGTCCCGTCGGGGCCTTCGGATCCAGGGTGGCGCGTGAGACGTCCACGCCCTCGCCGCGCAGCGTGCGCAGAACGACATCGCCGAAGGCGTCGTCGCCGGTCCGGCCGAACCAGGCGGCGTCGTGGCCCAGTCGCGCGAGCCCCACTGCTACGTTGGCCTCCGCGCCCGCCACGCTGCGGGTGAACCCGGTCGCTTCGGCCAACGGCACGCCGGGGGGCCCGTGGAGGACAACCATCGCTTCGCCGAAGGTGATTACTTCGGGCATGGCAGGTGCTCCTCGAACTCGGTCATGAAACGGTCCACCATGGCGCGCTCCTCCGCATCCAGCCTCCACCCCGGCGCCCGGCAGTGGTCGGAGGCGAACCAGCCCCGGCGTACCGAGATCGCCTTCTCGGCGGCAATGATCAGCTCGACGTGCTGCATCCAGTACGAGAGGTAGGGGAGCAGCGCGCCGTGCAGGGCGAGCGCGGACGGCTGGTCACCGGACGTCCATCGGCGCCAGATCTCCTGGTAGATCTCGGTGAACGAGCAACCGGGCTGTACACCGACCGCTCCGCGGCGTAGTGCGTCGGGCAGTTGGAGACCCGCGTAGCCGACCAGGGCCGGGAGTTTCAGGGCGCTGATCAGCCGACCCGGTGGGGCGGACTCCACCTTGACGTGGCCGAGGTTGGGATGCGCGGCGGCGAGCGAGTCGATCGCGGCGGCGTCCAGGCTGGTGCCGGTCTGGGCGGGGGCGTATTGCAGGACGATCGGGACCGGCGCGACCGCGTCCAGGACGGCGGCCAGGTGTGCGAGAACGGCGTCCCGGGACGGGCCGAGCAGATAGGGCGGCAGCAGGTTGATCGCGTTCGCACCGCGTTCGGCCGCGCGACGTGCAGCCGCGACGGCGACGAGAGTGGCGTGGTCCGTGACCGAGACGATCGTGGTGAAGCCGGGCACGCCGGTGGTCGCGCCGAGTAGCCGGTCGGTGAGCTGATCTCGTTCGGCGGTGGTGAGTTTGTGGAACTCAGATGCGTACCCGGGGAACATCACCGAGGTGACGCCGGTGCCGAGCACCGCGTCCACCACCCGGTCGAAGCCGGGCAGATCGAGCGATCCGTCGTCGTGGTAGGGGACTTCCAGGACCGGGATGACTCCGCTGATCATGTCAGAACGCCTTCCTGGGCACCGCGTCACCGCTGGAACCGGTCAGGAAGTCCAGGTCCACGCCCTGGTCCGCCTGGAGGACATGGTCGATGTGCAGTTTGGTCCAGCCACGTTCGGCGGCGGGTGCCGGGTGGGTCCAGGCAGCCCGTCGAGCCTCCAGTTCCTGCGGATCGACCAGCAGGTCGAGACGGCGCGCGGGTACGTCGAAGAGGATCCGGTCGCCGGTGCGTACCAGCGCGAGCGGGCCTCCGACGGCGGCCTCGGGGGCCACGTGCAGCACGCAGGCACCGTAAGCGGTGCCGCTCATCCGGGCGTCGCTGATCCGAACGAGGTCGGAGACACCGGCTTCGAGGAGCTTGCGGGGGAGCGGCAGGTTGCCGGACTCCGGCATCCCGGGATAGCCGCGCGGCCCCATGCCACGTACCACCAGCACGGTGTCGGCGGTGACGTCGAGTTCGGGGTCGTCGATGACGGCCGTGTACTCCTCCAGGGAGTCGAATACCAACGCGGGGCCTTCGTGGACCAGCAGGTTGGGCGAGGCCGCGGACTGCTTCACCACCGCTCCGCCGGGGGCCAGGGTGCCGCGCAGTACCGCGATGCCGCTGCCGGCCTCCTGCACGGGGTCGGTGAGCGGACGGATGACCGCGTCGTCGTGCACCTCGGCGCCGGCGCATTCCTCGACAAGAGGCTTGCCGGAGACGGTGATCGGGGACGAGTGGAGCAGTCCGGTGATACGGGTGACGAGGGCGGGTACACCGCCCGCGTAGGCGAACTCCTCCATCAGGAATCGTCCGCTGGGCATCAGGTCGACCAGGAGTGGCACATCCCGGGCCAGCAGGTCGAATTCGTCGAGGCCGAGCGGAACGCCGACCCGGCCCGCGATCGCGAGCAGGTGGAGCACGGCGTTGGTGGAGCCGCCGATCGCAGCGTTGACCACGACGGCGTTCTCGAAGGCCTCGCGGGTCATGATCTGCGAGGGGCGCAGCCCTGCCCGGGCCATCTCGACGGCGCGTGCCCCGGTCTCCTCGGCCAGCACGGTGCGACGTGCGTCGACGGCCGGCAGCGCGGCGCCGCCGGGCAACATCATGCCGAGCGCCTCCGCGAGGCAGGCCATGGTGGAGGCGGTGCCCATGGTCATGCAGTGCCCGGCCGAGCGGTTCAGGCAGGACTCGAACTCGGTGAACTCCTCCTCCTCGATGCGTCCGGCCCGCAGTTCCTCGGTCATCCGCCAGATGTCGGTGCCCGAGCCGACGGCCTTGCCGCGGAAACGTCCGTTGAGCATGGGACCGCCGGTCAGAACGATCGACGGCAAGTCGGCGCTGGCAGCGCCCATCAGGGCCGCCGGCGTGGTCTTGTCGCAACCGGTCAGCAGGACGCAGGCGTCGAGCGGGTTGGCCCGCAACGCCTCCTCGACGTCGATGGCCATCAGGTTGCGGTACATCATCGAGGACGGCCGCAAGAAGGGCTCTCCCGGGGAGAACACGGGAAATTCCAGCGGTACGCCACCCGCCCGGAGGATGCCTCGCCGGACCGCGTCAGCCACCCCGGTCAAATGCCGGTTGCACGGCGTGAGATCGGAGGCGGACTGGCAGATGCCGATGACGGGGCGTCCGTCGAAGGCCCACGAGCCGAGTCCGGTGGCTCGCAGGTGGTGTCGGGCGATGAAGCCGTTCTTGATGTCGCCGCCGAACCACTCACGGCTGCGCAGGTTCTCTTCGGTGTCCACGATCAGCAACTTAGCAGCTAGGCAGATAGCTGACCAGCGCCTACGGTGCGTCCAGGTCGTTGCTGTGGACGTTGACGGTCGGGCGGGCGGAGAAATCCATGCGGTCGGACCGCTGGCGACATAACTGCTTAACTGCTAAGTAGTGTCCATGCAAAGATTCTCACGAGCGGGTCTCTTCCTGGCGGCCGTGTTGACGGTGTCGCCTGCCGTCGCCACGCAGGCCACTGCAGCCACCGACTCCGCGAGCACGACGAACGCGACCGGAGTCTCACCCGTCATCGAGTCCAGCAGCCTGCGGGTGCGGACCGGTGCCCAATTCCCTTACATCGTCGACTACACGGACCGGGCCACCGGCGCCGTCCTCGACGGTCGTGCCGAGGCAATGGACTCGGTGGTTCTCAACGGAACGTCCTACCGGGCCGAAGGCGTGGCGACTGTCGACGGCTCGACCGTCCGCTATCGGCTCACGTTCCCCGGCCTGCACGGCCTGCGCATCGACGCGCACATCGCGGTGGACGGCTCCCAGGTCACCTTCCGGATCGACAAGATCACCGACACCGAGGCGTTCCGGGTCTCGACGATCAGCATTCCCGGCCACAACCTCCTGTCCGTACGCGGAGACCAACCCGGAGCACACGTCACGGCGGCCCGCGTCGATCCCGACAAGAACGGCACGGGCGACACCTTCACCCGTGTCACGGGCGACACCCCCGCCGACGCGACGCCACAAGGGTCGGCGTACGCGATCGTCAACACCGACCGGCTGGCCGCCGCGATCGAGACCAACTCCGTGCAGGACGAGGCCTCCAGCGAGAACACCCGGGTGCAGCGTCAGGCTGTCAAGACTGCCGGAACCACCGAGGTCGGCGTCTCCAGCGGCCAGTGGACCTACCGGGCCAAGGGGTCACCCTTCACCGAAGAGCTGCCCTGGGCGAAGATCGTCGTGACCGGCGACCGCAACACCGATGACAAGGTCGACTGGCAGGACGGCGCCATCGCCTTCCGCTCGATCGAAGTCAAGGCCAACGGCTCCGACGAGACTCCGGACCGGGTCGTCACGCACATCCCGTTCAACTTCGCCAGCTACGCGAGCAACCCCTTCCTGAAGACCCTCGACAACGTCAAGCGGATCTCGCTCGCCACGGACGGCCTGGGTCAGCTCGCCATCCTCAAGGGATACGCGCAGGAGGGTCACGACTCCGCCCACCCCGACTACGGCGGCAACTACAACACGCGCGCAGGCGGTCTCGCCGACCTCAACACCCTGGCGAAGGAGGGCAAGAAGTGGGGGGCGTCCTTCGGCGTCCACGTCAACTCCACCGAGGCGTACCCGGAGGCCAAGGCCTTCAGCGACAAGCTGGTCGACCCGAAAGCCGAGGGCTGGGACTGGCTCGGTCAGTCCTACTACATAGACCAACGACGCGACCTCACCAGTGGTGACATCGCCAAGCGCTTCCAGCAACTGCGCGACGAGACCGACCCCAACCTCAAGTTCCTTTATATGGACGTCTATTACAGCCACGGCTGGAAGTCGGACCGACTTCAGACCGAGCTGCGCAAGCAGGGCTGGCAGCTCGGCACCGAGTGGGGCGACAAGATGGAGCGCTCCTCCCTCTGGTCGCACTGGGCGAATGAGCCGAGCTACGGCGGCGATGCCAACCGCGGCATCAACTCCAAGGTCATCCGCTTCATCCGCAACGGCGAGAAGGACGTCTGGATCGACAACCCGCTGCTCGGCTCCGCGAACATCAAGGAGTGGGAGGGCTGGGGCAACCAGAACGACTGGACGGCGTTCTACGCCAACATCTGGAACCGCAATCTCCCCGCCAAGTTCCTCCAGAAGCAGCAGATCACCGAGTGGACCGACCATGAGGTGAAGCTCACCGGAGGTGTCCGCGTCACCGACGCCTCCGGCACCCGCCAGGTCTTCGTCGGCAGCGACAAGGTGCAGGACGGCAGTGCGTATCTGCTCCCCTGGACCGGCAGCAAGGCCTACCACTGGAACCCGGCCGGCGGCACCAGCACCTGGCCGGTGCCCAAGCAGTGGAAGAACGAGGACTCGGTCACCCTGTACAAGCTGACCGACCAGGGCCGGGTCAAGGTTGGTGCGCTCCCCGTCCAGGACGGCAAGGTCACCATCGAGGCGGAGAAGGGGCAGCCCTACGTCCTCTACCGCAACGACACCAAGAAGCCCCAGCAGGCTGCCTTCGGCCAGGGCTCCCATGTCACCGACCCCGGCTTCAACTCCGGTACGCTCAAGGGCTGGCAGACTGACGGCCCCGCCTCCGTCAAGCGCAATGCGCTCGGCCAGTACGAGGCGGTCATCCCTGGCTCCGGCACGGGGACCGGCCTGACCACTACGCTGCGCGACCTGACCCGGGGCAAGCGCTACGCCGCCTCGGTCTGGGCCCAGGTCCAGCCCGGCAGGACCCGCAAGGTCACGCTCGCCGCGGGCGGTGCCGAGAACTGGATCGACCGCTCCACGGCCAAGGACGCCGTCGGCATCGACGAGAAGGGCGGCACCTACTTCCAGCGGATCACCGTTCGCTTCACCGCCACGGCCGGGACGGCGCAGCTGAAGGTTGCGGCTGACGCGGGTGACGCGGAGGTCAAGCTCGATGACGTGCGTGTCGTGGAGACCACCAAGTCCGAGAAGGCCGGCACCGTCGCGCACTGGGACTTCGAGGACAACGAACAGGGCTGGGGCCCGTTCGTGCAGACCGAGCCCGGGAACATCCGTACCGTGCGCTCCGAGAAGCACGCCCCGTACACCAATGCCGGCTGGAACGGCCAGCTCACCGACCAGACCATCGACGGCGACCACTCGCTGAAATCCCACGAGGAGGGCGCACAGCTCGTCTACCGGACGATCCCGCAGACCGTACGGTTCGAGCCGGGACACCGCTACAAGGTCTCCTTCGACTACCAGAACACGTTCGCGGGCCAGTACGCCCTGTCCACGGGCTACGACCAGCTCACCGCGACCGGTGCCAGGACCACGGAGACGGAACAGATCCTCTTCGGTCAGCAGCGCACCACCGCACGCTACGACCACGAGTTCACCGCCGGCGACTGCGGTGACTACTACGTCGGCATCCGCAAGGTCGGTTCGGCCCTCGACCAGTCCGACTTCATCATCGACGACTTCACCGTGACCGACCTGGGCGAGACCGACGAAGCCGCATCCTGTGCAACGCTCGTCGTTCAGCCGAAGTCGGGCAAGCTCACGCCGGGCACACCCAACAAGGTGGATGTGGCCTTCACCAACGGCGAGCGAATCGCCGCCACCGGGGTGAAGACCGAACTGGCCGTCCCCGAGGGCTGGACCGCGCAGCCCGAGACCTCGGACACGCTCGCCTCCGTCGCACCCGGCGCCACCGGCAAGGTGACGTGGAACGTCACCCCGAAGCCCGGCATCCCCGCCGGAAGCTTCACCCTGAACGCCAAGGCGTCCTACACCGCGGGTGAGAAGAAGTCGTCGGCCGGGGCCGCCGTCCAGGTCGGCACCGTGCCGCCCAACTACGTACCGCAGGACCAGATCAAGGTCGTGGACGTCGACAGCCAGGAGACCGAGGGGGAGAACACCCCGGCCACCAACGCACTTGACGGGGACCCCGCCACCTGGTGGGGGACCGCGTGGTCGGCGTCGTCCCCGAACTACCCGCACCACATCACGCTCGACCTGGGCGACTCGTACACCCTCAAGGAGTTCAAGTACCTGCCTCGCCAGGACCAGACCAACGACCGGATCAAGGAGTACGAGGTCTACCTCTCGGCCGACGGCCAGAACTGGGGCCAGCCTGTCGCGAAGGGCGCCTGGCCCGACAGCGCCGACGAACAGACCGTCACGCTCGGCGGACGCACCGCCCAATTCATCAAGCTCGTCGCCCTCAGCTCGGTCAACGGCCAGCCGTGGGCAGGCGCGGCCGAACTGAACGTGCTCACGCAGGAGTAGCCGGCGTCGCACTTACCTGACGGAACGGGGCAAGGGCCGGCGCCGGATGACTCCGACGCCGGCCCTTGCCCGGGCGTTGCACGTGCTCTTACACGTCGCTGCTCAACACCACGTACTCCCACTGACCGAGCGGGCGCGAGAGCAGCGGCCGGTCGTGCGACCAGTCTGCGTCGAGGCGCTCTCCGCGGGCCGTCACCTGGATGACGGAGTCCGGCTCAGGCATGCCCTTGGGCAGCCTGACCCGGAAGCCGTCCGCCTCGTCCGGGGACGCGTTCCACACCACCACGCGCCAGTGCGCACCGTCGGTCAGCACTTGGGTGACCAGCCATGGGCAGCCCGTCGCGCGGGCGTGCGTACCGCCCGAGAGCCAGTCAAGTACGGTACCGAGCTGTGCCTCGCGCTGCGGGTTCATCAGTGTCCGGCCCGGAGTGTGGGCGGGCCACGGTGTGACGGCCACCCGGCCGCCCAGTTCGTTGTCGTACAGAACCAGACCGACTCCCGTCTCCCGGCCGAGCTGGTCATGGACCACGCTCGCCACCCGGGCGTCCGGCGCCGGCTCGGCGGCCAGTAGTGCCGCCTGGGAGTAGCTCTCCACATCGATCGAGATGTTGCAGCCCGGCCGCAGTGCGAATCCGGGGTCGGTGCATATCTCACGTATGTACCCTTCGGGGCCGGAACGGGCCCCGGTCAGGCCGATGAGCGGACCGTACCCGCGCTCGAAGAGGATCCGTGCGGCCACCGAGTCCAACAGCAGGCCACCGCTCAGCCAGCTGCGCAGTTCCGCGTCGTCGTAGGCCCAGGCAGACTCCCCGGACAGGGCGTTGACCGTAGCGCCACCACGTCCGGTGACGGCGTGGCCGGCAGCGTTGAGCAGACCGACCCAGGCGCCGTGCGGCACCACGAGGGACTGCCAGCCCGTGCGTGACGTGTGCACCCTTCGGCCGGTCCTCGGCGACCAGGGAAGGCCGATACCGACGGTGCGCAGGGTCTTGGGAAATGTCTCGGAGAGCCAGTCGAAGGTGTCCCGCCACTCGGCCAGGAAGGTGGCGCGGCGTGGTTCGTCGTCCGGGTGGTTGCCGAGGAAGTCGTACAGGCTGATGGCCAAGCCGTCACAGCCCAGGATGTGGGCCATGGACATCTGGGCGGCCGTCTGGCGGAAGGACTTGTTCCACTGGCCGTAGGGCCAGCATTCGATCTCCGGAAGGCTGATGACCGACGCGGACTGTACGGCGCGCTGCATATCGAGTTGCAGAGCGGCATGCGGCAGGTCGGCCCCGCTTACGTCGGAGTATCCCCAGAAATGCGGCCGGTGCAGCCCTGGCAGGTCGAGCCATGCCGACCAGTCGCGGCCCTCGGCGGCGTGCTGGTCGGTGCGCGAGGACATCAAGCCGAGCCGGTTGCCGAGGATCTCCCCCCAGGAGGCGAGCAGCTCGCGCTGGGTCGTGTCCCAGAAGTCCAGCCACCGTTCGCGCCAGGGGTGCGGCTCGCCCGGAGCCGTGCATGCGGCGACCAATTGCTCCCGGTCGGTCTCGATACCGGTGCGGCGGGTGAACTCGGCGAGGTGCAGGGCGCAGAAGCAGCCTCCCCAGTCGAGCGGCTGATGGTTGTGCAGCCGTATATCGTCCTCGATCCACACCGCGTCGACGTCCTCCGCGGCGTAGCGGCACAGGGTCTCGGCGTAGTACTCGCGCCAGCCGGGATCCAGCGGGCACACCTGGACGGCCGCGGCCGTCCCGTGCTGGTCCGTCATCGGCTGCCAGGGCTGATCGGCCTTGGGTGAGCGCGCCCAGTCGCTGTGGCCCACGGTGTGACCGGGGTTGAGGCTGACCGCGATCCCCTCGGCGCGCAGTCGACTCCGCCACGGGCGGGTGGCGGTCAGCCAGTGGTCGATCCGGTCGAGGCTGTCATGGCCGTCGTTGAACTCCATGCCGAAGAGGAAGACGCAGATCTCTTCGGCGCGTGCGGTACGGGCCATGGCCAGCAGCCGGTCACCGACCGCCTGCGGGTCGTCGGCGGGATCCACCTGGAGGCGGAGCACATAACGTGAGGTCAACGGTTCGCACCTTTGGCTCTTGGGGTCTCTGCCTGCTGCTGCGCGAGGCGACGGCAGCAGCAGCGTGCCTATATAGCAGCTAAGCTGTCAAGCGTTCGCGGTTCGGTGCCTCATGGCGACTGGGCCGCACGGCTGCGGGCGCAGCCTCGACCATGGAGGAGCGGGTATGGGCCGGTTGACGGATCGAGTGGTCCTGGTGACGGGAGGGTCTCGCGGCATCGGCCGGGCCATTGTGGAGACCGCCGTACGCGAAGGTGCGGCCGTGGCGTTCTTCGACCTGGAGGAGAAGGCCGGGATCGCCCTCCGGGAGGAACTCACGGCGAACGGCGGGCGCGTGGTGTTCGCCCAGGTGGATGTCACCGACGGGCAGGCGCTGTCGACGGCGGTGGCCGATGTCCTCGCCGCGTACGGATGCATCGATGTCCTGGTCAACAACGCGGGACGCAATGTGTACGCGGACCCTGTGTCGATGACCGAGGCGGAATGGGACCAGGTCTTCGACGTCGATCTGAAGGCGGCTTTCCTCTGCGCCAAACACACCCTGCCGTCCATGATCGAGCGCGGGGGCGGCTCGATCGTCAACATCGCCTCCCTGCATGCGAAGCTCACCTGCGACGGCATGTACCCGTATGCGGCGGCGAAGTCCGGACTCGTGGGTCTGACCCGGTCGATGGCCCTGAACGTGGCGAAGCACGGAGTACGTGTGAACGCGGTCAGTCCCGGCTACATCAGGACAGCGCTCGTCGACGAGTACTTCGCCCAGCACCCCGACCGCGACGTCGAGCGGAAAGCGCTCGAGGTGCACCCGCTGGGCCGCATCGGCACCGCCGAGGAGGTGGCCGAGGTGGTGTGCTTCCTGGCTTCCGACGCGGCATCCTTCGTCACCGGTGCGGACTGGGCCGTGGACGGCGGACTCGGAGTCCGCTTCGCCTGACAACTCCCTGACGGCAGCGAACGGTGCACGGCGGCGTACCGCCGTGCACCGTCGGCGTGCTGTCACCCGATGAAGATGCCGCTGGCCCCCGCATTGGCGCCGGCCACCTTCTTGAGGGCGATGGTGACCCGGCCCTTCACCGACCACGAGACCCAGAAGCCCTGATCGAACCTGCCGGTGCGGAAGGTGTCGTAGACCCTGCCCGTCGCGTCCGAGACCGTGACGTCCTCGTCGCGCGGGTAGCCGCCCGCAACGCCGTCCCCGTCGACGAGATAGAGCGCGACGCGTCGGGCCGTGGCTCCGGTGTCGACCGTGAACGTGACGGTGTCGCCGAACCAGGAGGGCAGGATGCGCCGCGTCGCCTCTGTCGGATGCTGCAGGGCGCGTGCCTCCGTGCTGTTGCCGTCCCAGGTCCAGGTGTCGCCCGCCTGTGAGGTGTCCAGCACCACGCCCTTCGGGCTCGTGCGCCCGAATCCCGGGATCTCCCAACCGTCGGCGCCGTACTGTCCCTTCCAGTCGCCGCGTGTGGTGTCGTCCCGCACGCGCGTTCCGACTTCCGGAGCGTCGAAGACGAGCAGCTCGCGCCTCGCGGACACCTGCCAGTCGTCCGTACGGGCGGTGGCGCTGATGGTGTCCGTGCCCTGCCGGTCCCTGGGCGCGGTGAGCTCGAACTCCGCAGAGGCCGACTCGCCCGGCTTCAGGCGCGGGGTTCTCACCGCCGCTGGAGCAACCGTCCATTCGGCCGGCGCCGCGAGCGTCAGCCGTGTGCTGGACAGCGTCTTGGAGCCGATGGCTCGCAGGGTCGCCGTTGCTGTGGCCGTCCCGCCGGGCTTGACGTTCCCCGGCAACTCAAGGGTCATGCCGGCCTGAGCCACGATCCGGTACTGCTGGCCCGCCCGGGTCCGTAGCGTCAGCACGCCATTGTTCACGGCATGGTCGGCGGGTCTCCCGTCGGACTGCTCGACACGGAACTTTCCGGCGAAGAGAGGATTGCTCAGCTTCGCCGTGACGCCGCTGCCGGACGCGATCCGGATTTCCGTCGTCGCGCCCTGGCGCCAGGTCGCACCCAGCGTGAAGTCACCCCGGGCGCGGAGCCCGTCGTAGGAACCCTTCGCTGCCCAGCGCGACGGGAGCGCGGGCAACACCTCCACGACGCTGTGACGGCTGTGGCTTTGCAGCAGCATCTCCGCGATGCCGGCCGTGGCGCCGAAGTTGCCGTCGACCTGGAACGGGGGGTGGGTGTCCCAGAGGTTGGGCAGCGTGCTGGACTTCAGTTGCTCGGAAAGCATCTTCGCGGCGTGGTCGCCGTCGCCCAGCCGCGCCCAGAAGTTTATCTTCCACGCCTTGGACCAGCCGGTGCCTCCGTCGCCGCGCGCGGTGAGTGAGACCCGGGCCGCGTCCGCGTACGCCGAACCGGCCTCGATCTGGCGACCGGGGTGCAGTGCGAAGAGATGCGAGACGTGCCGGTGGGTGTTGTCCGGATCGTCGAGGTCGGCCTTCCACTCCTGGAGCTGGCCCCATGAGCCGATCCGTAGTCCCGGGTCCATGCCGTCAAGCGTCTTCTTTACCGCTTGGCGGAACTCCCGGTCGATGCCCAGGACATCGGCCGCCTCAACGGTGTTGGTGAGCAGGTCGTACACGATCTGCTGGGAGATCGACGCGCCCGCCGTGAACTGCCCCTGCTCGGGGGAGTAGCTGGGCGACACCACCAGTTTGCCGTCGCGCGGATCGGTGTGCAGGTTGGCCAGCCAGAACTGGGACGCCTCCTTCATCGCGGGATAGGCCTTCGTCCGCAGGAAGTCCGTATCCCGGTTGAACAGATAGCGCTCGTAAAGCTGTTGGACCAGCCAGCCGTTGGCCTCCGGCATCCAGAAGGAAGTGGCCCAGTCATGGACGCCGGTGTAGCCGAAGGAATTGGTGTTCTGGTGGACGACCCATCCCTCGGTGCCGAACATCGACTCAGCTGTCCTGCGGCCGGGTTCCCGCAGTTTCTCGATGAAGCGCTGGTACGGCTCCGCGGTTTCCGCGAGATTCGTCTGCTCTGCCGGCCAGTAGTTCATCTGGACGTTGATGTTGGTGTGGTAATCCGCAGACCAGGGAGGGGTGTTGGAGTTGTTCCATACTCCCTGGAGATTCGCGGGCAGTGATCCCGGCCGTGAGGAGGCTATGAGGAGATAGCGGCCGTAGGCGAAGAAGAGGGATTCCAGCGCTCGGTCGGCGGGGGAGTCGCCGCCGGTGTACGCGCTGAGCAGCTTGTCCGTGGGCAGGTCCGGCATCTGCTGGCCGATGTCCAGCCTCGTCCGGTCGAACAGATCTCGGTGGTCATCGACATGGGCCGCCCGCAACGTCTCGTACGGCTGGGCCGCGGCCCTGTCGACGGTGGCCGTCACCCGGGCGTGCGGGTCGGTGCCCCGGTAGCCCGGATCGGTGTCGGCGTAGTCCGTTCCGGCGGAGAAGACGAACGTGGCGCTGTCCGCGCCGGTCACCGTGATCAGGCCGTTGCCGTCGGTCCGGGTCCCGCCGTGGCTGACGACCTGGACCTGGCCCTCGTACTTCAGGCCATTGTCGGCGAGCGTACCCGTGATGAGCAGCCGCCCGTCCGTCGCCGTCACCGATGTCCCGGCCTGAGCGGTGGTGAAGCGCAGCGTGAAGGAGACCATGCCGGGCCGGTCCGCGGATATCCGCCCCGCGATGACTTGGCCAGGGTGACTGGCGAAGTACTCGCGTGTGAACCGGGTTTCGCCGTCGCTGTACGAGACCGAGGCCAGCGCCTCGGAAATGTCGAGGCCGCGCCGGTAGGATGTGGGCGAGGCGGGCGCGCCGGGCACTTCGAGCGTGAGTTCCCCGAAATTCTGGTAGTTGCCGAAGCCGGGGACCTTGCCCACGGTCCCGTACGTCGGATTGCCCAGCCGTCTGGACACCTCGTCGGGGTCCATCACCCCCTTCTCGTCGATGATCCTCTGCACGTCGGAGATCGCGTTTGGACGGGGCTCGGGCCAGTCTCCGTGGTCGTATCCCTCCTTGCTCCCGGGCCCGCCGGTCCACAGCGACTTCTCATTGAGCTGGAGCCGGTCGCGTGCCACCCCGCCGAAGACCTTGGCGCCCAGGGCGCCGTTGCCGATGGGCAGCGCTTCGCGTTCCCAGTCGGTCGCGGGGCTCTCGTACCAGAGGAGCTGCCCGGTCCGGGACTTCGCGGCCGCGGTGGACCCGAGAGGTGTGGCGGCCGCAGCCGTGGAGCCGCCGGCGATCCCAGGGAAGGCAGCTGCCACGCCCGCTGCCGCAGCGAGCACAGACCTTCGGGTGTACTTGATTGACATGAACCGCCCCTAGCCTTCTCATCGTTGATCCACGACACACCCGACCAGAGGTCGGATGACTCACCAGCCGGACCCTAGGGGTTGACGGGGTACTGCGGCAATCAGGTGGGAAGCGTCGTTTTCCCTCTGAGGAAACATCGGATTGATGAAACGGTGCGCCGTCCCGATCGCCTGACGGGCGGTCGAGCGTAGCCCGCCGTAGGCGAGTCGTAGTCGATGCCGAGTCCGCCCCCGAAATGCCCTTCGCCAGTCACTTGACTGCTTAGCTTCTAAGTCTAGTATCTGTCCTGACACCGGGTGGGCCGTCTCGGCACCCGAGGACTGACAGGCGGGCGACAGGGCTGGATCACCTGGCCGGCGGGAGTTCGTGGTGCTCTGCGCCGACACAGACCGACGCCCCTGATGAACCGCATATCGCCCGCGCCTTCGAGGCGCCAGGAAGGAACCACTGTGAGATCTGCTTGGGTGCGCGGAGCCGGAGCTCTGCTGGCCACCGCCGCGCTGGTCGTGACCAGCGCATGCTCCGCCGACTCGGGGTCGGACAAGACCGCGGCCGAGTCCGGCGGCAAGGCGAATCTGACCTTCTGGGGCTGGGCCCCCGGCTACGACAAGTCGGTGGCCGCGTTCAACGCTGCCCACCCGAACATCAAGGTCACCTTCCAGAAGACCGCATCGGGCTCGGCGGGCGGATACAGCAAGATGCTCAATGCCGTGAAGGCGGGCAACGCCCCGTGCCTGGCGCAGGTCGGGTACGAGTCCCTGCCCAGCTTCGCCGCCGCGGGCGCACTGGAGAACGTGGCGAAGTACGCCGACGCCGTCAAGGGCAAGTACGTCGGCTGGACCTGGAAGGCAGTCAGCGTCCAGGACCAGGTGTACGGGATACCGCTGGACACCGGCCCGGAGGCGATGTTCTACCGCGCCGACGTGCTCAAGAAGTTCAAGCAGCCGGTGCCCACCACCTGGAAGCAGTTCGCGGAGGTCGGCAAGGCCATCCACAAAGCCGACCCCGACGTCCATCTCGCCACCCCGCCCAGCGACGGGTACGACTTCGCGGGCCTCACCTGGCAGGCCGGCGGCCGGTGGTTCGGCACCGAGGGCGACTCATGGCAGGTGAGCATCGACAACCCGCAGAGCCGCAAGGTCGCCGCGTACTGGCAGGACCTGCACGACGCCAAGGTGCTCAAGAACACGCCCGCGCTGGACACTGCGTGGATCGCGGACGCAGACAAGGGCAACATCGTCTCGTACGTCGGTGCAGTCTGGGCGAACGCGCTGCTCTCCCAGAACCTGAAGGCCTCGGCGGGCAAATGGGCCGTCGCGCCCATGCCGCAGTGGGAAGAAGGCGGCAAGGCCGCCGGCAACAACGGCGGCTCGTCGACCGCCGTCCTCAAGGGCTGCAAGAACCCCAAGGAAGCAGTCGAGTTCGCCGACTGGTTCAGCAGCAACACCCAGAGCGCCGAGAACCTCATCAAGAACACCGGCATCTATCCGGCGGCCACTGACGCCCTGTCACTTCCGGCCGTCAACCAGTCCTCCGAGTTCTTCGGCGGCCAGAACATCTACGACGTGTTCAAGGAAGCCGCCGCCAACACCGACACCAACTGGCAGTGGGGCCCGACCATGACGCAGGTCGAGGCGGACTTCACCGACGGGATGAAGAAGGCCAACTCCGGCGGCGGGTCCTTCGCCGATGCGCTGACCGGCACACAGTCCAAGACTCTCTCCGCGATGAAGGCCCAGGGCCTGACGGCCTCGGGCAGCTGACAGCGTCGCGGGGCGCCGCCCCCCCCCCCCCCGCCCCTGTCCCTCCCGGCCCCCCGCCCGGTGGGCTACTTGGCGACCACGGCGACCGGTGCGTCCCACGCGTCGCGGTCGATGGTGAGGGTGGCGCCGTCGTGTGTCACCTTCTTGTTGACGGCGTACTGGTGGCCGCGGCGGTGCCCGGTCCACAGGGTCTTGTCGTACGGGTAGCCGGTCGTCGTGGAGTACACGTCGTCGTACCGGGCGTACCAGAGGATCTCCGGCAGGTCGGTGCGTGTCTTGGCCTTCGCGACGACGGCGGCGCTGGAGTTGCTGAAGCCGTAGAAGCCGGTCCAGTACCCCTTGGCGTGGACCGTCTTGTCCCAGGAGCGGATGTAGGCGAGTACGGCGTTCACACACGAGGTGTTCGCGGGGTCGTAGTACTCCATGTCCAGGTAGACCGGGCTGCCGGTCTTCATGCCCAGTGCGGAGGCCTTGGCCACCGCGTCGGCACCGTCGGTGGCCCCCAGCGCGGTGGCATTGGCCGCGGTCATCTTCTCGGGGTTGTTGCTGGTCTGGCACGGCGGCTGCGCGCCGACGTACAGCGGGATCAGCTTCCAGCCGCCCGTGGTCACGGACTTCACCCAGGAGGGGGTGAGCTGGGGCTGGGCGCACCCGCGGTTCTTGCCGCCGATGTACACCGCGGCGGCGCGGTAGACCGAGGTGGCCCGCCACTTCTTCATGGTGGTGAGTGTCGGCGCGGTGCACGTGTCGAAGGCATGGCCGGTGAACACGGTCGGCGCGGGCCGGGTGACCGTGGTCGCGGTGGCCGCCTCTGCGGCGAACGCCGCGCCGGCGAGCACGCCCACACCGGCCAGCGCCATACCGATGCGGCGCCGCTTCTTGGACAGACGGTGTTGGGACAACAGATACCTCGGCAAAGGGGTGCGGGGACGAATTCTGCACGGAGCCGACCGGACACGGCGGGTCAACGGGCGGCTCGGAAGCAGCAAACTTTCTCATACGGAGTTCACGGACCGAACGCACAAGCGATCTCATTGCCCAACCCTGGCAGTTCCTTGACCGAACTCCGCATCCGTGACGGGTCAGTTCATCTCGCCCTCCTGCCCGGCGTCGCCGTCGGACGGGCCGCCGTCGCCCCGGAGCCGGTCGGCCTGCGCGATCGCCGTCGCCAGTCTCCGCACCGAGCCGTCCCCGGTCGCGGACGCCAGCGCCGAGGCACGGGAGGCGAGTTCACCCGGTCCCGGCCGGCCCGGCAGCCGCCCACCGCGCAGCTCCTCCGCGAAGTACGCGGCCACCGCGGCGACCTGGAGCCGCTTGCCGCTGCCCCACAGGCTGCCGTCGATCGCATCGGTCTCGACGGTTCCGGTCCGCTCGTGCGGCGCCCGCGTCCTCGGATCGAGCCAGCGCACCGTCGCAGTCGCCACATGCCCGGCGGCGCCGTCCCGCAGCCGTACCGCATAGAGCGCGGTCACGGTGTGCCCGGGGCCGACCTCACCGCCGTCGACGCGGTCGTCGCGGAAGTCGTCGTCGGCGACCTTGCGGTCGTCGTACCCGATGAGCTTGAACTGCTTGACGTTCTCGGGGTCGAAGGCGACCTGGGCCTTGGCGTCGCGGGCGCGCAGTTCGACATGGGCGGGGAGCTGGTCGACGAAGACCTTCCTGGCCTGGGTCTCGTCGGCGATGTATGTGGTGTGGCCGTCGCCCCTGTCGGTGAGGCGCTCCATCAGCGCGTCGCCGTAGTCGCTGCCGACGCCGACACCGAACAGCGTGATGCCGTACGTGCGGCGGGCCGAGTCGATCCGGTCGAGGATGGCGTCGGCTTCGGTCTCCCCGGTGTTGGCGAGGGCGTCGGAGAGCAGCACGACCCGGTTGTTGGCGGCCTCGCGGCGGCCGCGGACCGCCTCCTCGTAACCCCTCCTGATGCCCGCCTCGACGTTGGTGGAGTCGGTGGGTTCCATGGAGTCGACGGCGTCACGGATCCTCCCGCGGTGGTCTCGCAGCCGGGTCATCGGCAGCAGGGTGTTCGCCTCGTCGCTGAAGGTGACCAGGGAGACGGAGTCGTCGTCGCGGAGTTCGTCGGTGAGGATCGAGAGGGACTTCTTCACCAGGTCCAGGCGGCCGGGTTCGGCCATCGAGCCGGAGATGTCGACCACGAACGTGAGGGCGGCGGGCTGCCGTTCGCCGTGCTCGTCCGCGACGCGGGTCGCCAGTCCGACGCGTACCAGTGACCAGTCACCCGCGCCCTCGTCCTCGCCGCCGGCCGCCCGCGCCCCGTCGACCGTCACCGAGAACCCGTCGCCGGCCGGCTGCCGGTATCCCTGCCGGAAGCTGTTGACGAACTCCTCCGGCCGTACGGTCCCCGCCGCCGGCAGGTGGCCGTCGGCGAGCCTGCGGCGCGCGTACCCGTAGCTGGCGGTGTCCACGTCCAGTGCGAACGTGGAGAGGTAGTCCGGCGCCACGGGCTTCACCGTCGCGCCGTCCTGCGCCTTCCGCGCACCGTCGTCCTCGACGGCGGGTGCGGGCACGGCCTTGCTGCCGTTCGTCCCCTGCCGCCCGTCTGCGCGGTCGGTGACCGGCCGGTTTCCGCTCGCCCCCGCCCCGCAGCCGGTGAGCAGCACCCCCGCCACCACCAGACCGAGTGTCCTTCTGAATGTCCGGCGTTCCATCCCGTACCCCCTGGCGTCGCGTCAGCACTTGTGAATGTGACGTTCGACAGGGGCCCCGGGAGCAGACGAAGACGTTGCGGAACAGTCTCGATGCGGCAACGGCGGAGGGCCCGGCCCGCAAGGCCGTGCGGTGTCCGCTTCAGGAAACGATGTCCTTGCGACTGAACCCCCGGAAGGCGAGCGCGAACAGGACCACGGCGTACGCCACCGAGACCGCTGCCCCCTTGGCCATCCCGCCCCACTCCAGTCCCGGCTGGAGCGCGTCCGCCCAGGCGAACTGCCAGTGCGCGGGCAGGAATTCACGCCAGGATCCGAGCGCGGTGACGGCATCGAGCACATTGCCGACGATGGTCAGCCCGACCGCGCCGCCGACCGCGCCCAGCGGGGCGTCCGTCTTCGTCGACAGCCAGAACGCCAGGCCCGCGGTGACCAGTTGGGAGACGAAGATGAACGCCACGGCGAGGGCTAGCCGCGGCACGGTGGAGCCGGTGGCGAGCGCACCCCCGGCGGGGAGTTCGAGCGGCCCCCAGCCGTACGCGACGGCTCCCGCTGCCAGCGCGACGAGCGGCAGCAGCACCATCGCGGCGAGGCTGAAGCCCAGCGCCACGACGAGCTTGCTCCACAGCAGCCGGGCCCGCGGTACCGGAGCGGCGAGCAGATAGCGCAGCGAGGACCAGCTCGCCTCCGAGGCCACGGTGTCCCCGCAGAACAGCGCCACCGGCACCACGAGCAGGAACCCGGCGGAGACGAACAGGCAGGTGGCGGCGAAGTTCGCGGCGGACGCGGTCGCGGTGTCCATCAGGTTCAGCCGGTTGCTGCCGCCGTCCCTGGAGCCAGGGGTGCCACCGATCGCGAAGGCGGTGATCAGGATGAACGGCAGCGCCGCCAGTACCCCGCCCATCAGCAGGGTGCGGCGCCTGCGCAGCTGCCGCACCGCCTCGACGCGCAGCGGCAGGGTGTGCCGTGCCCGGTAGCCGGGCGCCTCGGCGGCGCTGATGACATCGGCTGCGGCACTCATGCGGAGCCTCCGGAGATCAGGGTGAGGAACGCGTCCTCCAGGCGGTGGTACGGCCCGACGCCCGTCAACGGCACGTCGAGTCGGACCAGTTCGGTGATCAGCCGGGAGGAGTCCGCGCCGTCGAGGCGGACGAGCAGCCCCCGCCCGTCCTCCATGCGGACGGCCGAGCCGATCCCGGGGAGCGCGGCGACCTTCTCCACCAGAGGTTCGGCGATCTCCTCGGCGGTGGTGACGAGCAGCAT
This sequence comes from Streptomyces sp. NPDC058231, assembly GCF_042882275.1. Taxonomy (NCBI): domain Bacteria; kingdom Bacillati; phylum Actinomycetota; class Actinomycetes; order Kitasatosporales; family Streptomycetaceae; genus Streptomyces; species Streptomyces sp. NPDC058231. Next base: position 102,732 of record NZ_JBHVWN010000010.1, read on the forward strand.
GTCGCCGGAGCCGGTGATCTCGGCGACCGGTCCGGCCTGGACGAGCCGGCCGCGGTCCATGACCACCAGATGGGTGCAGGACTGCTCGACCTCGGAGAGGAGATGGCTGGAGACGATGACGGTCCGGCCGCCGGCCGCGTACCGGATCATCACGTCCCGCATCTCCCGGATCTGGGGCGGGTCGAGCCCGTTGGTCGGCTCGTCGAGGATGAGGAGGTCCGGCATGCCGAGCATCGCCTGAGCGATCGCGAGCCGCTGCCGCATGCCCTGCGAGTACGTGCGGACGGCGCGGGCCAGCGCTTCGCCGAGTCCTGCGATCTCCAGGGCCTCCTCGATGTGCGCGTCATCGGCGGGGCGCCCGGTGGCCTGCCAGTAGAGCTCCAGGTTGGCGCGCCCGGACAGATGCGGCAGGAACCCGGCCCCCTCCACGAAGGAACCGACCCGGGACAGCACGGGCGCGCCCGGCCGAATGGCGTGGCCGAAGACGCGGATCCCGCCGTCGTCCGGCGTGATGAGGCCCATCAGCATGCGCAGCGTGGTGGTCTTGCCCGCGCCGTTGGGCCCGAGGAGTCCGAGGACCTGGCCCTTCTCCACCCGGAAGGAGAGATCCCTGACGGCGTACCGGTCGGCGGCCCCGGCGTACTTCTTCGACAGTCCGGTGATCTGGAGGGGCACCTCGGCGAGTTCCGGGTCGGGGGCCGGGGCCGCGGTGCGGCGGCGCGCGGTGAGCAGCAGCGCGGCCGCGACGACGACGGCGGCCGCGGGAAGCCCCCAGGTCCACCACGGCAGGGCGGCCGGTGCGGTCTTCACCGCGGGTGCGGTGGGCACGGTCAGCGGGCCCTCCAGGGAGACGGTGTACGTGGTCGGCCGGGCCGGTGAGGCGTAGCCGAGGTCGGTGGCGGAGAGGACCAGCCGCAGCCGGTGACCCGCGTCGAGCGCGTGGTCGACGGCGGGCAGGGTCAGCTCGACCGTCCTGTTCTGCTGCCCGGGCGTGATCCGGTAAGGGGCGACGAGCTGGGCCGGCAGCACCTGCTGCTTCCCGTCCGGCGACACGTCGTACACCTTGCCGAACAGCACCGCGTCGCCCTGCCCGGCCGTCACCTTCACACGGACGGTGGGCGAACCGGTGATCCGCGTCGGGGCGCCGAGCGGCGCGGAGTCGTAGCGGGCGTACTGGCCGGGGAAGTCGAGTGAGAGCCCCACGCCGAGGGACGAGAGCTGGGCGAGTCCGCCACCGACGCCGGGGACGGCGGAGATGGCGGGCGGGCCGGCGCCGGCCGGGTTGCGGAAGGTCTGCGTCCGACGGTTCGTGGCGGCGCTCCCCTGCCCGCCGCCCGGCTCCGCGCCCGGTGCGCCGGTGCCGGTGAGCGCGATCTCCCGGGAGCCGCTCGACAGTCCCGGGTAGTGGTCGCTGCTCGCCCCGCGCAGGAGGGCGGCCCCGTCGGTGGAGTCGACGCCTCCGGTACGGGTGACGCGGAAACCGGGTCCGGTGTCGGTGTTCTTGTCCTGCTTCAGGTACCGGTCGAACCACGACTCGATCCGGTTCTCGACCCGGCCGCTCTCCATGTCCCCGCCGTCGTGCCCGCCGGCGATCCAGTCGACGGAGACGGGCGCGCCGTTGCCGCGGATGGTCCGCGCCATGGCGTCGGCCTGGCCGAGGGGGAACAGCGAGTCGGTCTGGCCCTGCACGATCAGCGCGGGCACCTTGATGCGGTCACCGACCGCGCTCGGCGACCGCTCGGTGAGCAGCGCACGCGCGGCGGCGTCCGGCTTCCCGGAGACGGCGACCCGTTCGTACATGGCGCAGAGCTGCTTCTCGAACTTCTCGCATCCGCCGCCCGAGGTGACGAAGATCCCGGCCCAGAGCTTCTTGAAGACCCCGTCCGGGAACAGCGCGTCGGCGAGGTTCCAGTAGGTGATTACCGGTGCGACGGCGTCGACGCGCTTGTCGTATCCGGCGGCCAGGAGCGAGACCGCGCCCCCGTACGAGGCGCCGGTGACGCCGACGCGGGGGTCGCCCTCGGCGTCCAGCTGCACCTCGGGCCGGCGGGCCAGCCAGTCGATCAGCCCCGACACGTCCTTGACCTCACGGTCGGGCGCGTTGAGCGAGATGTCCCCGCCGGACTTCCCGAACCCGCGGGCCGACCAGGTCATGACGGCGTATCCGGCTCCGGCCAGTTTCTCGGCCTGCGCCCGCACGTCGTCCTTGGAGCCGCCGAAGCCGTGGCCGATCAGCACGGCAGGCCGGCGCCCCCGCCCCCCGGAGGTGAAGTACGAGGTGTCCAGGGACACCCCGTCGATCCGCATCGTCCGGTCCGCGCGGTGCACGGCTGGAGCGTTGTCGTCGGCCACTGCGGTCCAGGTACCGGCGGCCCCCAGCACGAGGAGCGCGGCCAGGGCCGCCGCCCACCGGCCGCGCACGCGGGTCCACCGGCGCCATCGGGAGTCAGAGGTCTGCATGTCTCGACCCTAAGCGTCCGCCCCGCCCGCCTAGGCTGCCGCGAGGGTGAAGTGTCCGGCCTCCCTGAGAGGTACGGCGCTCCCCCGCCGTACTCCGTACGCGGTATGCCCGCGCCCGGCTCTTCTCGCGAAAGGCTTCCGATGGACCGTCATGTGGAGATCCGCCGCGCCACCACCGTCGACGAAATCGCTGCCGCCCAGCACCTCTACGACGGTCCGTCGCGCCGGGAGTGGGCGGAGCGCTTCCTCGCCTCGGACGGTCACCTCATGGTGATCGCGTATGTCGACGGGGTGCCGGCCGGTTTCGTCTCCGGCATCGAGATGCTCCATCCGGACAAGGGCGCGGAGATGTGCCTGTACGAGCTGTCGGTCGACGCGGCCTGCCGCCGACGCGGCATCGGGCGCGCCCTGACGGAGGCGCTGGCCTTGGTCGCGCGGGAGCGCGGCTGCTACGACATGTGGGTGGGCGCGGACCTGGACGACGAGGCCGCGCTCGCGACGTACCGGTCGGCGGGCGCCGGCGAGGACGGCGCATTCGCCATGCTGACCTGGAAGTTCGACGGGTCGGCGTGAGCGGCTCGCATCGGCTGGCGCCACGGCCGGTCGGACGGCGGGCGGCAAGCCGCCCGGTCACGGGCGACGGCTGACATCTGTCATACCCAGGTCAGGACGGCCGGCTCTGCCGGGCACCGCCCCCCGGCGGCCAGTCTGTACGTATCGAGAGCGGATCGCGGAAGTCGCCCCGCCGATACGGAGAGGACCCTGCCATGACCGGCCCGGCCGTCGTCACCCCTGCTCCCGCCACCGCCCGCTTCCCCCGCGCTGCCACCGTCGTCCCTTCGACGCCGCGGAAGGCGCCACGGAAGGCGCTGCTGGACAGCCTGATGCCGCTGATCGTGGACGCCGGGGTCCCGCTGGTGTCGTACTACGCGCTCACGGCGGCCGGGATGAGCACGTTCGGCGCGCTGGCCGCCAGCAGTGTCGTGCCCGCCGCGCGCACTGTCCGGTGCGCGGTACGGGACCGGCGGCTCAACGCACTCGCCGCGCTGATCCTGGCCGTCAACGTGGTCGGGCTGCTGCTCAGCACGGTGGCCGGTGACCCGCGGCTGATGCTCGCCAAGGACAGCGGGGTGAGCTCCACGATCGGACTGATCGTTCTGGTCTCCGCGGCGCGGGGCAAGCCGCTGATGACAACGTTCCTGAAGCCCTGGCTGACCCGGGGCGAGGCCGCCAAGGAGGCGGTCTGGAACCGGCTTTCGAGGGACTCCGGAGCCTTCCGGCGCTGCGAGACGCGGTTCTCGCTGGTGTGGGGGGCGGCGCTGCTCGGTGAGTGCGTGGTGCGGATCGTGGGCGCGTACACCCTGCCGGTCGACACCATGGTGTGGCTGGGCACCGTGATCATGGCGGGGGCGTTCGCGCTGGCGACGGTGGCGAGCGGCCGGCTGGCGGCGGGCCCGATGGTACGCATGATCGCGGACAGGACGAGCCGCGGGGAAGCGGTCGCCCGCTGACCGGCCGAGCGGCGGCAGCGGGCGGGCAGCCCCGTACGGAGGAGTCTCCGTACGGGGCGCGCGGCGGCGCCGCGCGGGGGCCTCAGGGGGCGGTGAACAGGGTCGGGAAACGGGGCCCGAGCCAGGGCTTGCGGCCCCAGGTGAGCACCCGCCCGCGGGCGATGGCTCCCCATGGGTCGCAGCGCCCGAGCGCGATCAGCAGGAACGTGACCGGCTCGATGAGGATCGTGCAGTCCGGGCGGCGCACCGGCCCGCGGTCGACGCTCACCTCACCGTCGGTGAGCGTCACCCCGAAGCGGGAGCCGCCCCGCAGCCGGATCTCGTAGCGGGCGGTGAGCCCGGCGGCCGCGGCGGCGACGACCCGCGGCATCGCCGTGATCATGAAGGGCATCGACAGCTCGACCCGGGCTCGGTCGAGCATGTGCGGACGGCCGACCGCGCGGGCGAGATCGTAGCCGTGGCCGAGCATGTGCGTGAGCAGGTACGAACCGAGCACAGGCAGATCCATCGGGCCCAGCGGCGTCTCCAGCGTCCGGGCCGCCTCCTGCGGCGCGCATCCGTCCGCGGCCCGGAGGAACGCGGCCGCCTGCGCCACGATCATCTCGGCCAGCGGCTCCGCCCCGCGCTCGGCGAACCCGGCGAGGGCGCGCTCGTTGGCCGCCGCCAGGCTCTGCGGCGTTCCGTCCCCGTGGCTGCGCTCGTGGCCCGCGGCGATCTCCGCCATCAGCTCGTTGGCCTGCGCCAGGTGGGCTGCCGCCTCGCCGAGTGTCCACTCGGACCCGGGGACCGGGCCGCTCGTGTCCGCGCGGCCGCGCAGCAGCGCGGCGATCTCCTCGGCGGTCGCGCGTATCGCCTCGGTGAGCCCCTCGGGGAGCGTGTCGTGCCGCTCCCGGGCAGGCGTGGGTTCCACGGCTGTCTCCCTCGTCCCTCTTCCATGAACCGGACTCCGTCGTCGGAGCCCGGGCGGACACGTGCAGGATGCCAGGCCGTGCGGGACGGGTCACCCGGCGGGCGGCATCACGTCCGTCGGGTACGGGGTCTCGGCGGGCAGCAGCGCCGCCGCCCCGTCGAGCCGGCCCGCCCGCACCAGGGAGTGGATCTCCCGGGCGAGCGGGGTGACATCGCGTATCGAGACCGTCCACTCGTCCGCGTACCGCCGCGCCGCCTCACCGCCGAGCCCCAGCTGCAGGGAGCGGTACGGAAGCGGGTTCAGACGGAGGTCGCGTTCGGGGTCCCACTGGACGCGGGCCGGTGAACGGCGCAGGCCGCGTTGCCAGGTGGCCCGGTCCGGGTGAACACCCCTCGCGTAGTGCGAGAGTTCGGCGTGGCTCAGGGCCCAGGCGAAACCCTCGCGGGTGATCTCCACCGCCAGGACGGTCTCCTGACCCTCCTTCGTGCCCCACCCGCAGCGGTACATCATCCACAGGAAGCTCGGCTTGATCCATGTCATGCGGTCGCGTTTCCAGGCGGCGGGGAAGCGCCCGTCGCGGGCGGCCGGAGCGCCGATGAGCGGGGAGTACGCCTGGTAGACGGTGACCGTGGAAGCGGTGTGCAGGGCGCGGATCGCGAATCGGGGGGTGGTGGGGGAAGCCGGTGCGGTCATGGGGCTCAGGATGGGCAGGGCGCGGCGCGGCGCGCCACCGGGTTTCCTTACGGCGGCCCCGCGCGTCCGTGACCCGGGCCCCAGGAGCTCCGCACGGGCCGCGGCGAGGTGTGGAGCCCCTCGACCGCGGCGGACGGGACGGGCGGCGCCCCGGTCGCGGGTGCGGCCGGGGCCCGGTGGGGTGCACGGTACGGATCAGTGGTTGCGGGGGAAGCCCAGGTCCACGCCGGTCGGGGCGTCCGCCGGGTCCGGCCAGCGAGTGGTGACGACCTTGCCGCGGGTGTAGAAGTGCACACCGTCGTTGCCGTAGATGTGGTGGTCGCCGAAGAGCGAGTCCTTCCAGCCGCCGAAGGAGTGGTAGCCCACCGGCACCGGGATCGGCACGTTGACGCCGACCATGCCGGCCTCGATCTCCAGCTGGAAGCGGCGGGCGGCGCCGCCGTCGCGGGTGAAGATCGCGGTGCCGTTGCCGAACGGCGAGGCGTTCATGAGGGCGACGCCCTCCTCGTACGTCTCGGTGCGCAGCACGCACAGGACCGGGCCGAAGATCTCGTCCCGGTAGGCATCCGAGTCGGTGGACACGTGGTCGAGGAGGGAGAGGCCGATCCAGTGGCCGTTCTCGAAGCCTTCGACGGTGTGGCCGGTGCCGTCGAGGACGACCTCGGCGCCCTGGGCCGCGGCGCCGGTGACGTACGAGGCGACCTTGTCGCGATGGGCCGCGGTGATCAACGGGCCCATCTCGGAAGCCGGGTCGGTGCCGGGGCCGATCTTGATCTTCTCGGCGCGCTCCTTGATCCTGGCGACGAGCTCGTCGCCGATGGCGCCCACCGCGACGACCGCGGAGATCGCCATGCAGCGCTCGCCGGCGGAGCCGTACGCGGCGGACACCGCGGCGTCGGCGGCGGCGTCGAGGTCGGCGTCCGGCAGCACCAGCATGTGGTTCTTCGCGCCACCGAGCGCCTGGACGCGCTTGCCGTTGGCGGAGGCGGTGGCGTGGATGTGGCGGGCGATCGGGGTGGAGCCGACGAAGGACACCGCGGCGACATCCGGGTGGTTCAGCAGCCCGTCGACAGCGACCTTGTCGCCGTGCAGCACGTTCAGCACACCGTCCGGCAGACCGGCCTCGGCGGCCAGCTCGGCCAGCAGGTTGGCGGCCGACGGGTCCTTCTCGCTCGGCTTCAGGACGAACGTGTTGCCGCAGGCGACGGCCAGCGGGAACATCCACATCGGCACCATGGCCGGGAAGTTGAACGGCGTGATGCCCGCGACGACGCCGAGCGACTGGCGGATCGAGGACACGTCGACCCGGCTGGAGACCTGGGTGGAGAGTTCGCCCTTGAGCTGGGTGGTGATGCCGCAGGCCAGCTCGACGATCTCCAGACCGCGGGCGACCTCGCCGAGCGCGTCCGAGTGCACCTTGCCGTGCTCGGCGGTGATCAGCGCGGCGATGTCGTCGCGGCGGGCGTCGAGCAGCGCGCGGTAGCGGAACAGGACGGCGGTGCGGGCGGCCAGCGAGGACGTGCCCCACGTCGCGTACGCGTCCTTCGCGGCGGCGACCGCGGCGTCGACCTCCTCGGCCGAGGCGAGCGCGACCCGGGTCGTGACGGCGCCGGTGGCCGGGTCGGTGACCGGGCCGTAGTTGCCCGACGTGCCCTCGACGGTCTTGCCACCGATCCAGTGGTTGACAGTCTTCATTGCGTAACTCCTTCAGGCCTTCAGAGGTGGCGGCGTCGGGCTGCGACTTGCCGGTCGTAGTCTTCCCGGGCCTTGACCGCCGCCGGGCGGGTGGCCGTTTCGGCTACAGGAACATCCCACCACGCCTGCGCCGGCGGAGGGCCCGACACTGTGTCTGCCGTTTCGGTCTCGACGTAGACACAAGTGGGGCGGTCCGCGGCGCGCGCCTCGGTGAGGGCCGTGCGCAGATCACCTACGGTTTCGGCGCGCAGCACCCGCATCCCCAGGGAGGCCGCGTTGGCTGCGAGATCGACGGGCAGCGGAGGGCCGGTGAAGCCGCCGTCCGGGCCCCGGTGCCGGTAGGCCGTGCCGAACCGTTCGCCCCCGACGGACTCGGAGAGGCCGCCGATCGACGCGTAACCATGGTTCTGCAGCACGACGATCTTGATCGGCAGCTGCTCCTGCACGGCGGTGACGATCTCGGTGGGATTCATCAGGTACGTGCCGTCGCCGACGAGGGCCCAGACGGGATTTCCGGGGGCGGCCATCTGTACACCGATCGCGGCCGGGATCTCGTATCCCATGCACGAGTAGCCGTACTCGACGTGGTACTGGCGGCGGGAGCGGGTCCGCCACAGCTTGTGCAGATCGCCGGGGAGCGAACCCGCCGCGTTGATCACGACGTCCTCCTCCGTGACCAGGGTGTCCAGCAGGCCGAGCACCTGGGCCTGGGTGGGACGCGCGTGCGGGTCGTCCGCGGCGAAGGCCGCGTCGACCCGCCGCTCCCAGCCCTCCTTGGCCTCGGTGTACTCGCTCTCGTACGCCGGGTCGACGCGGTAGTTGCGCCGGTGCAGGGCCTCGGTCAGCGCTTCGAGGGCGGTGCGGGCGTCGGCGACGAGCGGGAGCGCGGCGAGCTTGTGGGCGTCGAACCCGGTGATGTTGAGGTTGAGGAAGCGGACCGCCGGGTTCGAGAAGAGTGTGGCGGAGGCGGTGGTGAAGTCGGAGTAGCGGGTTCCGATGCCGATGACCAGGTCGGCGGTACGGGCCAGTTCGTCGGCGGTCGCGGTGCCGGTGTGGCCGATGCCGCCGACGTCGGCGGGGTGGTCGTGGCGCAGCGAGCCCTTGCCGGACTGGGTGGCGGCGACCGGGATCCGGGTGGCGGCGGCGAACGCGGCCAGGGTCTCCTCGGCCGCGCTGTGATGGACCCCACCACCGGCGACGATCAGCGGGCGGCGGGCGGTACGCACGGCCCGTACCGCCCGCTCCAGTTCATCGGTGTCGGGTGCGGGGCGGCGTACCTGCCAGACACGCTCGGCGAAGAACTCCTCCGGCCAGTCGTACGCCTCCGCCTGCACGTCCTGCGGCAGGGCGAGCGTGACGGCGCCGGTCTCCGCCGGGTCGGCGAGGGTCCGCATCGCCTGGAGGGCGGCCGGAACGAGCGCTTCGGGGCGGGTGACACGGTCGAAGTAGCGCGAGACGGGGCGCAGACAGTCGTTGACGGAGACATCGCCTGCGGACGGGACTTCGAGCTGCTGCAGAACGGGGTCGGCGGGGCGGGTCGCGAAGGTGTCACCGGGCAGGAGGAGGACGGGCAGGTGGTTGATGGTGGCGAGGGCGGCGCCGGTCACCAGGTTGGTGGCACCGGGGCCGATGGAGGTGGTGACGGCGTGCGCGGAGAGCCGGCCGCGCTGGCGGGCGTATCCGACGGCGGCATGCACCATGGACTGCTCGTTGCGGCCCTGGAGATAGGGCATGGCGGCGCCGGTCTCCACGAGCGCCTGGCCGATGCCGGCGACGTTGCCGTGGCCGAAGATGCCCCAGGTGGCACTGATCAGACGCTGCCGCCTGCCGTCGCGCTCGGTGTACTGGCGGGCCAGGAAGGACACCAGGGCCTGGGCGGTGGTGAGTCTGCGGGTGCTCATCGAGGTGCCTCCTGGCCGGAGAGTCCGTAGAGCGGGAGTCTGGGGTCGGCCGGCTGCGCCGGCCAGGTGTCGCGGATCCAGCCGTGGTCGGGGTGGTCGCTGATCAGCCACTCCCGCTCCTCGCCGGGGCCCGCCATCACGTTGAGGTAGTACATGGTGTGCCCGGGGGCGGCGATGGACGGTCCGTGCCACCCGTCGGGGATCAGGACCGCGTCTCCGCTGCGGACCTCGGCGAGGACGTCCGTACCGCCGGGACGGGACGGGGACACCCGGTGATAGCCGAGGCCTGGCCCGCCCCCGGCCTCCTCGATCTCGAAGTAGTAGATCTCCTCGAGTACGGACTCGGCCCCGGGGCGGTGCTCGTCGTGTTTGTGCGGCGGGTACGAGGACCAGTTGCCGCCCGGGGTGAGGACCTCCACGGCGATCAGCCGGTCGCACTCGAACGTATCGGCGGCGGCGAAGTTGTTGACCTGGCGCGAGCAGGTACCGGCGCCGCGCAGCTCCACGGGTACCTCCGGCGCGGGGCCGTAGCGAGCGGGGAGTCGTCGCTCGCACCTCGCTCCTGCCAGGGCGAAGCGGCCCCCTGCGCCGGAGGCGATCTGCGCGTGGGCGTCACGCGGTACGTAGGCGAAGTCGGACACCCCACTGAACACGCTTTCCCGGCCCAGCAGTTCAAAGATCTCACCTGAGGTGTGTACCGTACAGCCACCGGTCAACGGCAGGACGATCCACTCACTCTCTCCGGTGACGAGTGTGTGAACACCACCGGGCGGCAGATCCAGCACCCGCAGGCCCGATCGGTCCCAGCCGGCCCGTTTCGGGTCGATGTCCAGGGTGTACGGGCCGTCGGCCGCGCTGCCCGCGGGCAGATGCCACCGGTGCTGCGGCCGTTCGCGTACGCGTTCCTCATGCTCCGTGGTCATGCCCTCTCCCTACCCCTTGTCCACCCGCTACAGCAGTGCCACGGCCGTGTCGACGGCCGCGGCCACATCGCCGTCGACCGGATAGAGCAGCGACCTCCCCACCACCAGCCCCTGGACGGTGGGGAGTCGCAGCGCGGCACGCCATTTCTCGTAGGCCGCCTCCTGGTCGTCGCCCACTTCGCCGCCCAGCAGCACGGCGGGCAGCGTCGACGTCTCCATCACGCGCGCCATGTCGCCGGGGTTCTCGGTGACGGGAACCTTGAGCCAGGTGTACGCGGAGGTACCGGCCAGCCCGGAGGCGACGGCGATCGACGTGGTCACCGCCGCCGCTCCGAGGTCGTTGCGGATCCGGCCGTCGACCCGGCGGCAGAGGAACGGCTCGACGAAGACAGGCAGCCGGTGTGCGGCCATGGCGTCGATGGCGCGGGCGGCCGCGTACATGGTGTCGAGGGAGCCGGGGTCGTCGTGGTCGATACGGAGCAGCAGCTTGCCCGCGTCGAAGCCGAGCCGGGCGAGGTCGTCGGGGCGGTGGCCGGTGAAACGGTCGTCGAGCTCGAAGGAGGCGCCCGCGAGCCCGCCGCGGTTGAGCGAACCGACAGCCACCTTCTCCTCCAGCGCGCCCAGGAGCAGCAGGTCGTCGAGGATGTCGGCGGTGGCGAGGACGCCGTCGACACCGGGTCTGGACAGGGCGAGGCAGAGCCGTTCCAGGAGCTCGAACCGGTTGGCCATGGCCAGTTCGCGCCCGCCGACGGCGAAGGAGCCGCGGGCGGGATGGTCCGCGGCGATGATCATCAGGCGCCCGCCGGCTCCGACGAACGGGCGTCTGCGGCGACGGGCGGCGGCCTCGGCGACGGCTTCGGGGTGGCGCACGCGCAGCCGCACGAGGTCGGAGACGGAGGAGGCCGCGGGCGTCATGAGACGGCTCCAGGTCCGGGATCACCGGTGGTGACGGCTGAACGGAGCAGGGCCTCTTCGACCTCGTGCGGGAACGGCATGGCGGGCGAACAGGCGAGCCTCGATGCCACGATGGCACCGGCGGCGTTGGCGTACCGCATGATGCGCCCGGTGTCCCAGCCGGCGAGCAGCCCGTGGCACAGGGCGCCGCCGAACGCGTCGCCGGCGCCGAGGCCGTTGACGACCTCGACCGGCAGCGGTGGGACTTCGACGACGGTGCCGTCCCGGTGGACGGCGAGGACGCCCTTGGGGCCCTGTTTGACGACGGCGAGCTCGACCCCGGCGGCGAGCAGGGCTCGGGCGGCGGCGTGCGGTTCGCGTTCCCCGGTGGCGATCTCGCACTCGTCGAGGTTGCCGACGGCGACGGTGGCGAGGGCGAGGGCCTCGCGGTAGCGCGCGGCGGCGACGGGGTTCCCGGGACGGTCCGCGGCCGGCAGACGGGGATCGGGACGGTCCGGGTCGGGGTGACCGCGGTCGGGGTCGTCGGAGCCGGGGCCGCCGGTCCAGAACATCGGGCGCCAGTCCAGGTCGAAGACCGTGAAACGGCCGGGGCCCGGTCCGGCACCGGAACCCGCGCGCGCCGCGCTCCGGGCGCGCAGCGCCGCCAGCGTCGCCGTGCGGCTGGGCTCCGCGCAGAGTCCGGTGCCCGTCATCCAGAAGACCCGGGCCGCCCGTACCGAGTCCAGGTCGAGTTCGGACTCGTGGATCTCCAGGTCGGGCGCCTTGGGCAGGCGGTAGAAGTAGAGCGGGAAGTCGTCCGGCGGGAAGATCTCGCAGAAGGTCACCGGGGTCGGATAGGCGTCGACGGGCGTCACCCACCGGTCGTCGACCCCGAACTCCCGCAACTGCTGGTGGAGATAGTCGCCGAACGCGTCCCGGCCGGTCCGTGTCACGACCGCCGTCCGCCGGCCGAGCCGGGCCGCCGCGACCGCCACATTGGACGGTGAGCCGCCGAGGAACTTTCCGAACGTGTCGACCTGAGCCAGCGGCAGACCGGTCTGCAACGGGTAGAGATCCACTCCGATCCGCCCCATGGTGATCACGTCGTACATCTCAGGCATACGCATCCCTTCGACCGGCGATCGGAGCGGCTGACCCCAGGTCTAGCCCCCTCTCCGGAACCCTGTCAACATTTTGTCCGGACATAAGGACGAATGCTTGACACCTGTCCCGTGGCGCATCGAGGCTGGGCCGCATGACCTCCTCCGCACCCGCTCCGGCTCGCATCCGTATCGGCTCGGCTCCCGACTCCTGGGGGGTCTGGTTCCCCGATGATCCCCGTCAAGTCCCTTGGCAGCGCTTCCTCGACGAGGTGTCCGAGGCCGGCTACGAGTGGATCGAGCTGGGCCCGTACGGCTACCTCCCGACGGATCCCGTCCGCCTCGCCGACGAGACCGGCCGCCGCGGACTCACCGTCTCCGCGGGCACCGTTTTCACCGGATTGCACCAGGGACCGGACGTCTGGGAACGGACCTGGGCGCATGTCGCCGACATCGCGGCACTCACCCGGGCGATGGGCGCCGCACATCTGGTGGTCATCCCTTCGTTCTGGCGCGACGACAAGTCCGGCGAGGTCCTCGAGGACCGGACGCTCACCGCGGAACAGTGGCGCCACCTCACCACCCAGACGGAGCGGCTGGGGCGCGAGGTGCGGGACCGTTTCGGGCTGCGGATCGTCGTGCATCCGCATGCCGACACCCACATCGACAGCGAGGAGAACGTCAGCCGGTTCCTCGACGCCACCGACCCCGACCTGGTCTCGCTCTGTCTCGACACCGGCCACTACGCGTACTGCGGCGGGGACAGCGTCAAGCTGATCGAGACCTACGGTGAGCGGATCGGCTATCTGCACCTCAAGCAGGTCGATCCGGAGGTCCTGGCCGAAGTGGTGGCCGACGGGGTGCCGTTCGGCCCCGCGGTGGCGCGCGGCGTGATGTGCGAGCCGCCGAACGGGGTGCCCGCCCTGGGGCCCGTGCTGGACGCGGCCCGTCGGCTGGACGTCGATCTGTTCGCGATCGTCGAGCAGGACATGTATCCGTGCCCGCCCGACAGGCCCCTCCCGATCGCCCGCCGCACCCGCGCCTTCCTCCGTTCCTGCGGCACACCGGCACCGGCGCCCGACACGCCGGACCGTCCGCGGAAGTGACGTCCGGGCGGTATGCGGTGTTGTGCTCGGAAGAAGCGGGTGCGGCCCCTGCCGCGCCCCGTGACCGCACGAGGAGCAACTCACCGTGATCCGCAAGATGTCTCCCTCCCCCCGGACGGTCGGGGCCTCGGCCCTGGCCGCCCTCACCCTGGCCGTCGCCCTCGCCGCGGCCCCGGGCGCCTCGGCCACCGGGAATCACCCGGGGCCGCCGCTGGCGCCGCCCGGCGCCGGTACGGTCTGCGCGTTCTACGACGGCGACGAGCCGACGCTCTTCGGCGAGCAGGGCGAACGGGTCTCCGAAGTGCAGTGCCTGCTGGCCAACCGCCGCTATCTGCCGTGGAGCGAGGTCGACGGCACCTTCGGGACGACGACCCTCGCGGCCGTACAGCGCTTCCAGGCGGACCATCCGCCGCTCGTCCCGGCCGGCCTGGTCGACCGTCAGACCTGGTGGGCGCTCTGGCACGCATAGCCGGGTTCGGTCACCCTGAACACCTTCTGTCACAGAGATCACCTCCTCGTCACGGTTGTCTCCGTTACGCGGGCCTTCCGTCACAGGCGCTTCACAGGCCCTGACCGCTCGTCAGGACGCGTCGTTCACCGGGCACTGACCGAGTGATCGTCAGCGTCGGTGCCGCAGCTCCCCCGACAGCCCCCCGGCTGCCGCTGCGGCGCAGAGAGGTATCACTTATGACGGACAGAAGACTCTGGTCCTACAAGGACATTGCCGCACACATCCGGGTTCAGCCGGACACCGTCCGCTCCTACCGCAAACACGGTCTCCTGCCCGCACCGGACCATGTGGAGGGCGGTAAGCCCTACTGGTACGCAGACACTGTCCGCGCCTGGGTCGCCTCCCGACCGGGAAACCGGGGCCGCAAGGACTGACCGCTCCTTTCCCGCTCCTCCTCCATCCGTTCCAGGCCCCGCGCGGCACCGGATCCCACCCGGCACCGCACGGGGCCTCCGTCTGCACCCGACTCCCTTTGTGACGGGAACTGGACACGCCCGGCGCCCTCCTGTCGCGGCCGGTGGCCGGTCGCTTTCCGGTGGCCGGTCGCTGCCGGTGTTCGTCACGCCCGGTGTTCGTTCCCCGCGCGGCGTTCGTCGCGCCCCGGCTCCCGGCCGGCCCCGCGCTACTTCGTCGGTTCGATGATCGTCACGCCGGCCCCTGGAGCCGTCCCCATCGCGGCAAGCGCGGCCGGGGCCGCGTCCAGCGTGATGGTGGACGTGACCAGCAGGTCCGGACGGAGGGTGCCTGCCCGCACCATGTCCATCATCGGCGGGTAGTCGTGGGCAGCCATCCCGTGGCTGCCGAGAATCTCCAGTTCCAGGCCGATCGCCCTGGCCATGGGGACGACGGGGTCACCGGCCGCCGTGGGCAGCAGGCCCACCTGGACGTGGCGCCCCTGCCACCGCAGGCTACGGATCGAGGCGGCGCAGGTGACCGGTGACCCCAGCGCGTCGAGCGAGAGATGGGCTCCGCCACCCGTGATTTCACGCACGGCCTCGTCGGCGCCGTCCGGATAGGCTGAGGCGTCCACGCATTCCACCGCGCCGAAGGTCCGCGCCAGTTCGAGAGCGCGAGCCGAGACGTCGACGGCGACCACCCTGGCTCCACAGGCCACCGCGATCATGACTGCCGACAGTCCGACGCCGCCGCAGCCATGCACCGCGACCCATTCGCCCGGGGCCACCCGGCCCTGGCCGACAACGGCCCGGAACGCCGTGGCAAACCGGCACCCCAGACCCGCCGCGGTCGCGAACGACAGTTCCTGGGGCACGGCTACCAGATTGACGTCGGCCTGCTCCAGTGCCACGTACTCGGCGAACGACCCCCAGTGGGTGAAGCCGGGCTGGGTCTGCCGCTCACAGACCTGCTGGGCCCCGGCCGCGCAGGCGGGGCAGCGTCCGCAGGCGCAGACGAAGGGGACGGTGACCCGGTCTCCGGGGCGCCAGTTGGCGACGCCACGCCCCACCGCCTCGACGACACCGGCGAGTTCGTGGCCCGGCACATGCGGCAGTTCGATGTCGGGATCATGGCCTGTCCAGCCGTGCCAGTCGCTGCGGCACAGCCCGGTCGCCTCGACCCGGACCACGACACCCTGGTCGGAGGGGGTCGGGTCCGGCACGTCCTTCACCGCGGCGTCCTGCCCGAACTCCTCGAAGACCACTGCTCGCATCGGTCCCGCCCTTCGTTCCGCCCGGAGGGACGCCCTGCCACCCGAGGGTGCCCCCGCTGCTGATCGGACCGCCGAATCTACGCCCCGGTGCTGATCCTGTCCCGCCCCGGAGAGGCTGCGGATATCTGCTCGACCGGGGCCGGGAGGGACACTCCTTCGCTCAGCCCGAACCTCCGGTGGAAGGCCCGCAGCGGTGCAGGCGCCCACCAGGTGACCTTGCCCGTCAGCTTCATCACGGAGGGGACGAGCAGACTCCGGACCACCATGGCGTCCATCAGTACGGCCAACGCGATACCGAGGCCCAGCATCTTGGTGTTGGTCACCCGTGACGTACCGATGGCGACCATCACCACCGCCAGGATCACCGCAGCCGCGGTGATCAGCCCTCCGGTGCGGCGCAGCCCGAAGGTCACCGACCGTTCGTGGTCGCCGGTGCGGTCGTACTCCTCCTTGATCCGGGAGAGCAGGAACACCCCGTAGTCCATGGAGAGTCCGAATGCGACGCAGAACATCAGCACGGGCAGTGTCGTCTCCATGTCCCCTGTGCTGGTGAAGGAGAGGGGACCGGAGAGATGACCGTCCTGGAAGATCCAGACGACCGCTCCGAACATCGCGGTGAGGCTCAGGGCGTTGAGCACCACTGCCTGGAACGGGATCAGCAGGCTGCCGGTGAGCAGGAAGACCAGTAGCAGCGTCGCCACGGCGATGATCCCCACCGCCCAGGGCAGTCGGTCCGCGATAGCGCTCCTGGAGTCCACCAGCACCGCCGCCGTACCCGTCACCGAGGTGTCGAACAGGGCGGGCTCGGCCCGGAGCTCCCGGACCAGCTGTTGGGACTCCTCCCCCACGGCCTCCCCCTCGGGCAGCACGCTGAAGTACGCGGACCGTCCCCGCATCACCGGTCCGTCCACCCGCAGCACGCCGGGGAGTGCCGCGATCCTGCTCCGGTACTCGGCGTACCGGGCGGGAGTCGCCTGACCCTGCGCGAGGACCGCCAGGCCGCCGCCGGGGCTGCCGGGGAAGCCGTCCCGTATGTGCTGCTGGACGACGTGCGACTCGGCGGTCGCGGGCAGCTGACGGTCGTCCGCCGTACCGAACCGCACACCGAGGAAGGGCAGTCCGAGCATGATCAGCCCGACGGTGGTGGCGGCCGCGAAGACCGGCGCCCGGCGCATCACCAGGGCCGCGAAGCGTTCCCATCCCTTGCCGGATCCGTCGGCCTCGCCTGGGACCGCCGCGGCCCGCCCCGTCCCTCGGCGTCGCAGCAGGCGCCGCAGGTCCAGGGAGTTGATCCGCGGGCCGAGCAGCATCAGCGCGGCCGGCAGCAGAATCAGCGCGGCGGCCGCGGCCAGCAGAACCACGGCGATCCCGGCATAGGCGAACGAGCGCAGGAAGTACTGCGGGAAAACCAGCATCGCGGCGAGCGAGACCGCCACGGTCATCGCGGAGAACAGCACCGTGCGCCCCGCGGTGCGCAGCGTCCTGCCCACTGCTGTCCGGGTGTCCGTCCCCGTCGCCAGCTCCTCGCGGAACCGGCGCACGATGAACAGGGCGTAGTCGATGGCGAGTCCGAGGCCGAGCGCCGTGGTGAGGTTCTGGGCGAAGACCGAGACGTCGGTGAATTCGGTGATCCCGCGCAGGACGGCGTTGGTCCCCAGGATCGCGACGATTCCGACACCGAGCGGCAACAGGGCCGCGATCGCGCTGCCGAAGACCATGACCAGCAGGACCAGCGTGACCGGCAGGGCGATCAGCTCGGCCCGCAGCAGATCCTCCTGAATGATCGTCTGCATCTCGTGCCGTACGGCGACGGGTCCGCCGACGGAGACGGTCACCGGGCCGTGCGTCCCTCGGTAGGCGGGGGCTATCCGGTCCAGGACCTCACCCGCCGCTTTGTCCTGGCCCTCGATCCTGGCTGCGATCAGCGCCTCCCGCCCGTCCTCGGCGCGGAGCGCGGGCGATCTGCCCCGCCAGTAGGACCCGACACCGGTGACGCCCTTCTCCGCGGCCAGTTTCGCGGTGAGCCGTGCGGCCTCGGCGGCCACCGCCGGATCGTCGACCGAGGCGCTTCCGCTGTCGACGAGCAGCAGGAGGTTGGGCTGGGAGGCGGGGAACTCACGCTCCAGCGCCTTCGTCGTATACGTCGACTCGGCACCGGGGGCCTCCCAGCCGCCGCTGCCCATCCGGTCCGCGACCCCGCTCCCCGCGAACACCGCGAGTGCCGTGATCGCCAGGGCGGCCAGCAGCGCAAGCCGCGGTCGCGCCGTGACGAAGCGGGTCCAGCCTCCCAGTCGCTCCGGGCGGTTGACTTCAGGCATGGTGCGGTGTCCCCTTCCCCCAGACCCGGGCAGCACAGGGCAGCATGGGTCAGTCGTTGCCACCTACACTGGCAAACACGAGTCATCGCTCGCGTTTCACAAGAATGCGAGCGGCCACTCGCGTTTGTCAACCACGCCATGAAAGCTGGGGATTACCGTGTCGGAGGCCAGAGCCGAAGCCGCCGGAGCGGCGGGAGCCGAGGGTGGCGCAGACGCAGCGAAAGCCACGGGTGCCGCGAGAATCACAGGGGCCACCGGCGCAGCAGGGGGCGCGGAGCCCGCAGGGGCCGCCGAGGCCTCCGACTCCACCCGGACCGCCCGCCCACGCCGTCGCCAGGCTCGCGGCGAAGCCCGTATCGCGCAGCTGCTCAAAGCGGCCGCCAGCGTGTTCTGCGCGACCGGCTACACCGCGGCGAGCACCAACGCCATCGCCCGCGAGGCCGGCGTCTCACCCGGCACGCTCTACCAGTTCTTCCCGAACAAGGAGGCCATCGCCGTCGAGCTCGGCGACCAGCTCCTGAACCGCTGGCGCGAGACGTACGGCGCGGCCTTCCTCCCCGACAACCTGGCCCTCCCCCTCGACCGGATGCTGGATGCCACGCTCGACCCGCTGATCGCGTTCAACTGCGAAAACCCGGCGTTCACCGTCCTGCTGCACGGTCCGGAGATCCCCGGCGTGATCATCCGCGGACACGACGCCCTGCACACGACGATGCTCTCCCGGGTCGAGACCATCCTCGGCGACTACCTCCCGGACACGCCGCCCGCCGAAATCACCCGCGTCGCCACCATGATCTTCATCGTGTTCAAGGCCGGGCTCGACGTGATCATGGCCCACGACGGCGACGAACGAGATGCGTACACCAGGGAGTTGAAGACCGTGATCCTCCGCTACCTGGAGCCACTGGTCGGCGACAGCGCCCACTGCCGCCGCCCGCCCCACCCGGCCGCCGCTCCTCCGAATGGCCGCTAGCGCCCGGCCGGCACCGCCCCCCCCTTCGCATTCATACCCCCTAGGGGTATAAAGTGATGAGTGTCGGGGTGCACCGGCCTTCCCGGAGCCCTCCGACGTCACACCGAGATGTACGTGCCGAAGAGGAGAACACCATGACCGCCGAGACCCAGCTCCCCCAGGCCACCGGCTCCTGCTGCTCGCCCGGCGGCGCCTGCCACGACGGCGCCGACGCCACGACCGGCGGGGTCACCGCCGTCTATCGGGTGACCGGCATGACCTGCGGCCACTGCGAAGGCGCCGTCGCGGAGGAGCTCTCCGGGATCGAGGGCGTCTCCTCGGTGAAGGCCGTTGCCTCCACCGGTCAGGTGACCGTGGTCTCCGAGGCGCCGCTGCCCGAGGAAGCCGTGCGCGCCGCGGTGGACGAGGCGGGTTACGCGTTCGCCGGCCGGGCCTGAGCGCTCTCCGCGGCCCAGCCCGGGCCCCCGCAGACCCGCGTCGTCAGTACCACCCGCACCACCCGCACCAAACTTTTTCCGCCGGGCCGGACCGACCAGCAGATACTGGTGGGGCACGGCCCGGTCGGCATTTCAGGAGTTCGGACATGCACAGCGCAACAGAGGCCGAAGCCCCGGCGACCGCGGGTTCGGAAGCGGAACTCACGATCGGCGGGATGACCTGCGCCTCGTGCGCGGCCCGCGTCGAGAAGAAGCTCAACCGGATGGACGGCGTGACCGCCACGGTGAACTACGCGACCGAGAAGGCCCGGGTCACGTACGGAGCGGGGACGCGGCTGGCGGATCTGATCGCCACGGTCGTGAAGACCGGCTACACGGCACAGCCCGTACACCGCCCGGCACCCGCACCGCCCGAGGAATCACCGGCGGAGGCCGACACGCCCATACCCCCGACCGGCACGACGAGCCCCACCGGCACCGCCGGCGTCGACACGGACACCACCACCAGCACCAGCACCAGCACCAGCACCCACCCCACCACCGACGGTACCGACGACGCCGACCGCGCCGCGGCCGCCGACCTCGCCGGCCTGCGTCAGCGGCTGATCGTCTCGGCCGTGCTCGCCGCGCCCGTCATCCTCCTCGCCATGGTCCCGGCCCTCCAGTTCGACAACTGGCAGTGGCTCTCCCTCACCCTCGCCGCCCCCGTCGTCGTCTGGGGCGGCCTGCCCTTCCACCGCGCCACCTGGACCAACCTCCGGCACGGCGCAGCCACCATGGACACCCTGGTCTCGGTCGGCACGCTCGCCGCGTTCGGCTGGTCGCTCCGGGCACTGTTCTTCGGCGGCGCGGGCATGACCGGGATGCGGCACGGATTCGACCTCACCGCCTCCGGGGCCGACGGTGCGTCCACCATCTATCTGGAGGTCGCGGCGGGGGTCGTCACGTTCATCCTGCTGGGTCGCCATCTGGAGGCGCGGGCCAAGCGGAAGGCCGGTTCCGCCCTGCGTGCGCTGATGCACCTCGGCGCCAAGGACGTCGCGGTCCTCCGCGACGGCTCAGAAGTACGTATCCCCGTCGCCGGGCTCGCCGTCGGGGACCGGTTCGTGGTCCGTCCGGGCGAGAAGATCGCCACCGACGGCACCGTGGTCGAGGGCGCCTCCGCGATCGACGCGTCGATGCTCACCGGCGAGTCCGTACCCGTCGAGATCGGAATCGGCGACACCGTCACCGGCGCCACACTCAACGCGGGCGGCCGACTCGTCGTCGAAGCCACCCGCATCGGCACCGACACACACCTGTCCAAAATCGCCGCACTCGTCGAAAACGCCCAGAACGGCAAGGCCCAGGCCCAACGCCTCGCCGACCGCATCTCCGCCGTCTTCGTCCCCACCGTCCTACTCATCGCCCTGACCACCCTCGTGACCTGGCTCCTGCTCACCGACGACACCACCGCCTCCTTCACCGCAGCCGTCGCCGTACTGATCATCGCCTGCCCCTGCGCCCTCGGACTCGCCACCCCCACCGCCCTCATGGTCGGCACCGGACGCGGCGCCCAGCTCGGCATCCTCATCAAAGGCCCCGAAGTCCTCGAAACCACCCGCCGCATCGACACCGTCGTCCTCGACAAGACCGGCACCGTCACCACCGGCCGCATGACCCTCACCGCCCTCCACCCCACACCCGGCACCGACCCCACCCAACTCCTCCGACTCACCGGCGCCCTCGAACACCCCTCCGAACACCCCATCGCCCGAGCCATCACCACCGCCGCCACCGAACGCACCCCCACCCCACTCCCCACCGCCCACGACTTCACCAACCTCCCCGGCACCGGAGTCCACGCCACCATCGACGGACACACCGTCCTCGCCGGACGCGAACAACTCCTCACCGCCGCCGGAATCGAGATCCCCGAGGCGCTCTCCGCCGTGCTCGCGGATGTCGTGGCCCAGGGATGTACCGCCGTCGTGGTCGCCTGGGACGGCGAGGCGCGCGGCGTCCTCGGCGTCGCCGACGCGGTCAAGGAGTCCAGCGCGGAGGCCGTCGCGGAGCTGCGCGCCCTCGGTCTCAGGCCGGTGCTGCTGACGGGTGACAACCGGGTCGTGGCGGATGCCGTCGCCCGCGCCGTCGGCATCGACGAGGTCTACGCCGGGGTGCTGCCGGAGGAGAAGGTGCACGTCATCGAGCGGATGCGGGCGCAAGGCCATTCGGTGGCGATGGTCGGCGACGGCGTCAACGACGCGGCCGCCCTCGCCACGGCCGACCTCGGCCTGGCGATGGGGACCGGCACCGACGCCGCGATCGAGGCGAGCGATCTGACCCTCGTTCGTGGAGATCTCAAGGTGGTCGCCGATGCCATCAGGCTCTCCCGACGCACCCTGACCATCATCAGGGGCAATCTGTTCTGGGCATTCGGCTATAACGTGGCCGCCCTACCCCTTGCGGCATTTGGCCTGCTCAACCCTATGATTGCTGGAGCGGCGATGGCGTTCTCATCGGTCTTCGTCGTGACGAACAGCCTGCGGTTGCGCGCCTTCACATGATTTCCACAAAGAGATCTAGATCACATCGATTTTGGGTAACCATTCGATGAGCTCGCGAGTCTAAGAGTGCGATGCCAAAGACGTCTTGGGGGACGTCCGGTGAAGCGTCTTGGGGGATGCTTCAGGCAAGCGTTGGCCGGGGCACGTGCACCGGGGAGCTTTGAGCGGCCCTCCCGTACGTACCCCGGCAGACCGCGGGGGCGCGCAACCGCAGTGACGCAGTAGAGCAGTACCCGAGCGACACCCAGGAGCTTCGGCTCCCACAGACGCCCGGCCGGATCCCGTGGGGGGAATCCGCTCCGGGATATGGGAAGCGCCTCGCAGTCGACCCGTGGGGGGATCGGCGGCGGGGCGCTTCTCGCTTGGTACGGGCCTCGCAGCCCCCGCCCGGTCGCCTCCCGTGCGGCGGGACGTCCCGGTTGGAACGTGCGCCGGGAAAGCAGATCGCCCCGGACACCGCGCTCTGTACGAAGCGCGGTACGCGGGGCGAAGGCAACCGGCCACTACGGCCGGGGTGGTTCGGCTACGAGGTTCAGCGACCCTCGACCGGGACGAAGTCGCGCAGGACCTCGCCGGTGTAGATCTGGCGCGGGCGGCCGATGCGAGATCCCGGCTCCTTGATCATCTCGTGCCACTGGGCGATCCAGCCGGGAAGCCGGCCGAGCGCGAAGAGCACGGTGAACATCTCGGTCGGGAAGCCCATGGCCCGGTAGATCAGGCCCGTGTAGAAGTCCACGTTGGGGTAGAGGTTGCGCGAGACGAAGTACTCGTCGGAGAGCGCGTGCTCCTCCAGCTTGAGCGCGATGTCGAGCAGCTCGTCGGACTTGCCGAGCGCGGACAGCACGTCGTGGGCCGCAGCCTTGATGATCTTGGCGCGCGGGTCGAAGGACTTGTAGACGCGGTGGCCGAAGCCCATCAGCCGGACGCCGTCCTCCTTGTTCTTCACCTTGCGGATGAAGGAGTCGACATCGCCGCCGTTGGCCTGGATGCCCTCGAGCATCTCCAGCACCGACTGGTTGGCGCCGCCGTGCAGCGGGCCCCAGAGCGCGGAGATACCGGCGGAGATCGAGGCGAACATGTTCGCCTGCGAGGAACCGACCAGGCGCACGGTGGAGGTCGAACAGTTCTGCTCGTGGTCCGCGTGCAGGATGAGCAGCTTGTCGAGCGCGGAGACGACGACCGGGTCCAGCTCGTACTCCTGGGCGGGGACCGAGAAGGTCATGCGCAGGAAGTTCTCGACGTACCCGAGGTCGTTGCGCGGGTAGACGAAGGGGTGCCCGATCGACTTCTTGTACGCGTACGCGGCGATCGTCGGCAGCTTGGCCAGCAGGCGGATCGTCGAGAGGTGGCGCTGCTCCTCGTCGAACGGGTTGTGGCTGTCCTGGTAGAACGTGGACAGCGCGCTGACGACCGAGGACAGCATGGCCATCGGGTGGGCGTCACGCGGGAAGCCGTCGAAGAACCGCTTGACGTCCTCGTGCAGCAGGGTGTGCTGGGTGATCTCGTTCTTGAAGGTCGACAGTTCGTCGACCTTGGGAAGCTCGCCGTTGATGAGCGTGTACGCGACCTCCAGGAACGTCGAGTGCTCGGCGAGCTGCTCGATGGGGTAGCCGCGGTACCGCAGGATGCCCTGCTCACCGTCGAGGTAGGTGATGGCGGATTTATACGCGGCGGTGTTGCCGTATCCGCTGTCCAGCGTCACCAGGCCGGTATGTGCCCGGAGCTTCCCGATGTCGAAGCCCTTGTCGCCGACGGTGCTGTCGATCACCGGGTAGGTGTACTCGCCATCGCCGTACCGCAGTACTACAGAGTTGTCGCTCACGTCATCCCTCACCGACGTAGTGCCTCTTCTTCGAGGTTCCCTGACTGTCTCCACCCTCCCCCATTTGGCTCAGGAGAGTGCACTCGGGGTCGTCCATTGGACCTACTGACGGCACTCAGTGCCGTCAACTTACTCATCCTGCCCCCTTGACTCCGGTTCCGGAAGGCCTCCGTGATGTTTCCCACCGATTTGATCGATCATTTTTCCGGGGATCCTCCGCCAGATCCTCCGTACAGCCGGTAATCCAGCGCCGTACAGCGCTTGCCTGCGGAAACTGTCCGGACCGCCTGCCCGATCGCCTGACGCGACCCGACCAGCACGACGAGCTTCTTGGCCCTCGTCACAGCGGTGTACAGCAGGTTTCGCTGGAGCATCATCCAGGCACTCCTGGTGACGGGAATGACGACGGCGGGGTACTCGCTGCCCTGGGACCGGTGGATCGTCATGGCGTACGCATGGGCCAGCTCGTCGAGCTCGTCGAAGTCGTACGGGATCTCCTCGTCCTCGTCGGTGAGGACCGTCAGCTTCTGTTCGTCCAGGTCGAGCGAGGTGACGACGCCGACCGTGCCGTTGAAGACACCGTTCTCCCCCTTGTCATAGTTGTTTCTGATCTGGGTCACTTTGTCGCCCACGCGGAAGACCCGCCCGCCCATCCGTTTCTCCGGCAGGTCGGGGCGGCCCGGGGTGATGGCCTGCTGGAGGAGGCCGTTGAGCACACCCGCGCCGGCCGGGCCGCGGTGCATCGGGGCGAGCACCTGCACATCACGCCTCGGATCGAGACCGAATCTGGCCGGGATACGGCGTGCGGCGACATCCACGGCGAGTACACCCGCCTCCTCCGTCTCGTCCTCGACGAAGAGGAAGAAGTCGTTCAGCCCCTGGGTGAGAGGCGGCGTCCCGGAGTTGATCCGGTGGGCGTTGGTGACGACACCGGACTGCTGCGCCTGGCGGAAGATCGTGGTCAGCCGGACTGCCGGCACGGGCCCGCCCTCGGCGAGCAGATCCCTCAGCACCTCCCCCGCGCCGACCGACGGCAGCTGGTCGACGTCTCCGACGAGCAGCAGATGGGCACCGGGTGCCACGGCCTTCAGAAGCTTGTTGGCGAGCAGCAGGTCGAGCATCGACGCCTCGTCGACGACGACGAGATCGGCGTCCAGCGGACGGTCCCGGTCGTACGCCGCGTCCCCGCCCGGCTTCAGCTCCAGCAACCGGTGCACGGTCGACGCCTCGGCCCCGGTCAGCTCCGACAGCCGCTTCGCGGCACGCCCGGTGGGCGCCGCCAGAACGACCTTCGCGCGTTTGGCGCGGGCCAGCTCGACGATCGAGCGCACGGTGAACGACTTGCCGCAGCCGGGGCCGCCGGTCAGCACGGCGACCTTCCGGCTGAGCGCGAGCCGGACGGCGGCCTCCTGCTCAGGGGCGAGCTTCGCGCCGGTGCGCCCCGCGAGCCAGGTCAGCGCCTTGTCCCAGTCCACGTCCTGGAAGGCCGGCATCCGGTCCTCGGGGGTCCGCAGCAGCCGATGGACCTGCGCGGCGAGGGCGACCTCGGCGCGATGGAACGGTACGAGGTAGACGGCGGTGACCGGCTCCCCGCCCTCGGGCGACGGCACCTTCTCCCGTACGACCCCTTCCGGATCCTCGGCCAGCTCGGCGAGGCACTCGATGACCAGCCCCGTGTCGACCTGGAGCAGCTTGACGCCGTCCGCGATCAGCCGCTCCTCCGGGAGGAAGCAGTGGCCCTGGTCGGTGGATTGCGACAGCGCGTACTGCAGTCCCGCCTTCACCCGTTCCGGGCTGTCGTGCGGAATGCCGACCGCTTGCGCGATCTTGTCGGCGGTGAGGAAACCGATGCCCCATACATCGGCGGCCAGCCGGTAGGGCTGGTTCTTCACGACGGAGATCGACGCGTCCTCGTACTTCTTGTAGATACGGACGGCGATGGAGGTGGAGACCCCGACCCCCTGGAGGAAGACCATCACCTCCTTGATCGCCTTCTGTTCCTCCCACGCGGCGGCGATCATCTTCGTCCGCTTCGGTCCGAGCCCGGGGACCTCGACGAGCCGCTTCGGCTCCTGCTCGATGATGTCGAGCGTGTCGACGCCGAAGTGCGTCGTGATCCGGTCGGCCATCACCGGGCCGATGCCCTTGATCAGCCCGGAGCCGAGGTAGCGCCGGATGCCCTGGATGGTGGCGGGCAGCACGGTCGTGTAGTTCTCCACCGTGAACTGCTTGCCGTACTGGGAGTGCGACCCCCAGCGCCCCTCCATCCGCAACGACTCGCCGACCTGCGCACCCAGCAGCGAACCGACGACCGTCAGCAGGTCATTGGCACCCCGGCCGGTGTCGACGCGGGCGACCGTGTACCCGTTCTCCTCGTTCGCGTAGGTGATCCGCTCCAGGACCCCTTCGAGGACGGCCATGTTGGACATGAGCCGACGGTATCGGGCGCCACCGACACTCCGACGGCGGAGTCCCGGACTTCCTCACCACACGGCATCCGGGGTCGCGACGAGGCCGCCACCCGCCATCTCGCCCGACGCGGCCTCCGCGAGTTCTCCGGGCCGCGCGCGAATGGGCCGACCGTACGCCGCACTCCATTACTTTGCGCTTTTCATTCGCTACACGAGTTCGTCGCACGAGTTCGTCGCACGAGTTCGTCGCACGAGCGCGCCACGCGAGTTCCTCACACGAGTCGAATAGCGGTTTCTTTGTCCGGCACGGGCAATATCCCCATGTCCGTTTTGTGATGATTAGACACTTTAGTCTTGTGATGTGAGCGATATGGCGTGCGTCACCATGATACGACTTAGTAGGGCAAAGACCCCTCCGAATGGCCTGTTTGCGGCGAATTCGGACACCGTTGGCGATTCCCTATACGTATCCCGATAGTAATGAGGGTCGTTGACCGGGGCTTAAACCCCGTTTAAGAATTCTTGGCATCCCCACGGGAGAGGTAATTCCGATGCAGATCTCCGCGATGTCCAAGAAGTTCGCTCACATGACCCAGACCAAGAAGATCTCGCTGGGCATGGCCGCCGCCGGGGCGGCAGTTGTCGCCGGCTCCCTCGTCAGCGCCCCGGCCGCTTCGGCCGCCACCCCCGCCCAGTCCGGCGGCAGCGTCAACACCTGGATCAACCAGTCCCTGGCGATCATGCACGCGAAGGGCATCCCGGGCTCCTACAACGGCATCTACCGCAACCTGATGCGCGAGTCGAGCGGCAACCCGAACGCCATCAACAACTGGGACTCGAATGCCGCCAAGGGCATCCCGTCCAAGGGTCTGCTCCAGGTCATAGACCCGACGTTCAAGGCGTACCACGTCGCCGGCACCTCGTGGAACATCTACGACCCGGTCGCCAACATCACCGCCGCCTGCAACTACGCGGCCCACCGCTACGGCTCGATCGACAACGTCAACTCGGCCTACTGATCGGCCTACGACAGAGCCGGTCCCGACCGTCACCGGGCCGGCCCGCCGTTCCACCGACAAGGTCCTCGGTATTGCGAGCAGATCGCTCGCCGTACCCGGGCCGAACGCTCACGACGCTGTGCCCGGCCCGGAACCCCAGGCCGGCGCCGTCCGTCAGCACCAGCCGTGGCAGGACTCCCCGCACCGAAGTCCGGGGAGTCCTGCCACGGTTGTTTTCGGCGTTCCGGCGGCTCCCCGCGCGACAGGGCTCGACCGCCGTCCCGGTCTGCGGCGCGAGCCCCGACCGACCGGGCTCGGCCCCCTGTCCTTCCGATGAGCGGCCGTGGGCTTGCCGGATACCTGGCGTCCGGTGGGCACCCGTCCCTATGATGCTGCGCTGACCAGCGCCGTCGCCATATTCCCGACCCGGCCCGGCATCGCCCCCTTGTCGCAGAGGACCCGCCCATGCCTGTTCGCCGGATCGCCGCCCTTGCCGCGGTGCCCCTGACCGCACTGCTCCTGGCCGCCTGTGGCAGCAGCGCGGTGCACGGCAAGATCACCGAGAAGGAGTACAAGCCGGCCCGCACCACGTGGTCCACCGAGTCGGTCACGAAGCGGGAATGCACCACGTCCCGGAGCAAGGGCAGGACCAAGAGGTCGTGCCGCTCGGTGCGGACGGGCAGCCACCGTGTCCCGCACCGTCATTCGGCCTGCTGGCAGATCGAGTTGGACAACGACGCCCACGAGCTGTGCATAGCCAAGAGCAAGTGGGACAAGGTGCGCGTCGGCGACCGGTGGTGACACGCCGGGACCGGACGGCGGCGTCGTCGCCGGAAGCATGCGGGTAGTGGATGCGCGGAAGGCGCTGGAGTGTGCAGGTGACTCCCGCGCCGGCCTCCGGTCGGGCCGGGGTGGACCGCTCCGCGCCGGGCCGTGCCGGGAGGCAGCCGGGGCCGGCGCCCCGTAGTTGTCCCGGAACGCGAAATGGGGCCCGGTCAGAAGACCGGACCCCCCTCGCTTTCCCCCTCCGTCAGGGCTTCCCGATCCCCCCGGATCCCTCCCCGGAAGCGCCCGACGCAAGATACGACCCGGCAGGGCGCCGAAGGGTTGTAGCCCTTTACGATCTCTTTACGCTGCCGATCCGGACCCGCTCTCAGCAGGCGTGCTCGACGTACCGGGCCGCGACCTCGGCGAGAACTTCGGCGCCGTCACGCGCCCACAGGCCCTCGTTGAAGATCTCCACCTCGATCGGTCCGGCGAAGCCGGTGGCCTCGACCATCCGGCGGAAGGCCCGGAAGTCGACACTTCCGTCGCCGAGCTGGCCACGCCCGACCAGGACGCCCGCCGGTAGCGGCGTGATCCAGTCCGCCAGCTGGAAGGAGTGGATGCGTCCGCCCGCGCCGGCCCGCGCGATCTGTGCGGCCGCCTGGTCGTCCCACCAGATGTGGTAGGTGTCCACGACCACGCCGACCTGCTCCGCCGGGAAGCGCTCGGCGATGTCCAGGGCCTGGGACAGGGTGGAGACGACGCAGCGGTCCGAGGCGAACATCGGGTGCAGCGGTTCGATCGCCAGGCGTACACCGCGCTCCTGCGCGTACGGGCCCAGTTCGGCGAGTGATTCCGCGATGCGTTCGCGGGCGCCGTGGAGATCACGGCTCCCGGCCGGAAGGCCGCCGGAGACCAGGACCAGGGTGTCGGTGGACAGCGCGGCCGCCTCGTCGATCGCGGCACGGTTGTCGTCCAGGGCACGTGCCCGTTCGGCCGGGTCGAGGGCGGTGAAGAAGCCGCCCCGGCACAGGCTGGTGACGGAGATCCCGGCGTCGGCGAGGAGCTGCGCGGTGCGCTCCACCCCGTACTCCTGGACAGGGGCTCGCCACAGGCCGACCTTGCCGATGCCCGCCTTGACGCAGCCCTCGGTGAGCTCGGGCAGTGACCACTGCTTGATGGTCTCCTGGTTGATGCTCAGACGCGACAGGTCCGTCACCGGACACCTCCGTTGACCGTGAGCAGGGCGCGCATCCTGGATTCGGCCAGCTCCGGGTCGGGGAACAGGCCCAGCCGGTCGGCGAGTTCGTACGCCGTCGCCAGGTGCGGCAGCGAGCGGGCGGACTGGAGGCCGCCGACCATCGTGAAGTGTTCCTGGTGCCCGGCCAGCCAGGCGAGGAAGACCACGCCCGTCTTGTAGAAGCGGGTGGGCGTCCGGAAGAGGTGCCGGGACAGTTCGACCGTGGGGTCGAGGAGTTCCCGGAAGCCCTGGACGTCCCCGGTGTCCAGAACGCGCACCGCGTGGGCGGCCAGCGGTCCGAGCGGGTCGAAGATGCCGAGCAGCGCGTGGCTGAAGCCCCGGTCGTCGCCCGCAATCAGCTCGGGGTAGTTGAAGTCGTCGCCGGTGTAGCAGCGGACGCCTCCGGGCAGCCGGCGGCGTACGTCGATCTCGCGCTCGGCGTCCAGGAGCGAGATCTTGATGCCGTCGACCTTGTCGGGGTGTTCGGCGATGACCTTCAGGAAGGTGTCGGTGGCGGCGTCGAGGTCCGACGAGCCCCAGTAGCCGTCGAGTGCCGGGTCGAACATCGGGCCGAGCCAGTGCAGGACGACAGGTTCCGAGGCCTGGCGCAGCAGGTGGGCGTAGGTCTCGAGGTAGTCCTCGGGACCGTTCGCCGCGGCGGCGAGGGCGCGGGACGCCATCAGGATGGCCTGGGCACCGCTCTCCTCGACGAGGGCGAGCTGCTCCTCGTACGCGGCCCGCACCTCGGCGAGCGTGGCGGGCCCCACGGGAAGCTGGTCGGTGCCGACACCGCAAGCGATCCGGCCGCCGACCGCCTTCGCCTCGGCGGCTGAGCGGCGGATCAGCTCGGCGCCACCGGCCCAGTCCAGCCCCATGCCGCGCTGGGCGGTGTCCATGGCTTCGGCGACACCGAGACCGTGCGACCACAGGTGTCGGCGGAAGGCGAGGGTGGCCTCCCAGTCGACGGCCGCGGGGGCGTCGGGGCTGACGTCGGCGTACGGGTCGGCGACCACATGGGCGGCGGAGAAGACCGTACGGGAGGCGAGCGGCGCCCCGCCCGGGGCGAGGTCGAGCGGGGTGGTGCGGGGTTCGTACGGACCCTGCGGGAGATGGATGGTCACGGGATCAGCTCCGGACGGGACGGGAGTCGGGTCGTCACGGCGTCAGCTCCGGAACGTCGAGGCGGCGGCCCTCCGCGGAGGACTTGAGACCGAGCTCGGCGAGCTGTACGCCCCGGGCGCCGGCCATCAGGTCCCAGCTGTACGGCTCGTCGAGCACGATGTGCCGCAGGAAGAGCTCCCACTGGGCCTTGAAGCCGTTGTCGAAGACGGCGTTGTCGGGGACTTCCTGCCACTGGTCACGGAACGACTCGGTGACCGGGAGGTCGGGGTTCCAGACCGGCTTGGGGGTGGCGGAGCGGTGCTGGACACGGCAGTTGCGCAGTCCGGCGACGGCGGAGCCGTGCGTTCCGTCGACCTGGAACTCGACGAGCTCGTCGCGGTTGACCCGGACGGCCCAGGAGGAGTTGATCTGGGCGACGGCTCCGCTCGCCAGCTGGAAGATGCCGTAGGCGGCGTCGTCGGCAGTGGCCGCGTACGGCTTGCCCTGCTCGTCCCAGCGCTCCGGGATGTGCGTCGAGACCTGCGCCTGAACGGTCTTGACCTGGCCGAACAGCTCGTGGAGCACATACTCCCAGTGCGGGAACATGTCGACGACGATGCCTCCGCCGTCCTCCGCCCGGTAATTCCACGACGGGCGCTGCGCCTCCTGCCAGTCGCCCTCGAAGACCCAGTACCCGAACTCGCCCCGAACGGAGAGGATCTCGCCGAAGAAGCCGCCGTCGATGAGGCGCTTCAGCTTCAGCAGACCCGGCAGGAAGATCTTGTCCTGGACGACACCGTGCTTGATCCCGGCGTCACGGGCGAGGCGGGCCAGCTCCAGGGCGCCCTCGACGTCCGTGGCGGTGGGCTTCTCGGTGTAGATGTGCTTGCCCGCGGCGATCGCCTTCTTGATCGCCTCGACGCGGGCCGAGGTGACCTGGGCGTCGAAGTAGATGTCGATCGAGTCGTCGGCGAGCACCGCGTCCAGATCGGTCGACCACTCGGTCAGGCCGTGCTGCGCGGCGAGTTCCTCCAGCGCGTGGGCGCGACGTCCGACGAGCACGGGCTCGGGCCACAGCACCTCGCCGCCGCCGAGGTCGAGGCCGCCCTGCTCGCGGATCGCGAGGATCGAGCGCACCAGGTGCTGCCGGTATCCCATGCGACCTGTGACGCCGTTCATGGCGATGCGCACTGTCCTGCGTGTCACGAAGTTCCCCTCCATACAGCTTTAGCAAGCGCTTTCTATGCGGTATGACGCTAGCCTGCCGACAGCGGCCCGGACAAGAGGGCCCGGTCAAAACCCTCGGAGGATGCGATGACAGTCACCCTGGCCGATGTGGCGGCTCGCGCCCGGGTGTCACCCGCCACCGTGTCCCGGGTGCTCAACGGCAACTACCCGGTGGCGGCGTCCACTCGGGAGCGGGTGCTGCGCGCCGTGGACGACCTGGACTACGTGCTGAACGGACAGGCGAGCTCGCTCGCCGCTGCCACGTCCGATCTGGTCGGCGTCCTGGTCAACGACATCGCCGACCCGTTCTTCGGGATCATGGCGGGGGCGGCGCAGACGGAGATCGGCGGGCCGGGCGACGGTTCCGGACGGGCCGGGGGCGAGAAGCTCGCCGTCATCTGCAACACCGGCGGCTCCCCCGAACGCGAACTCACCTACCTCACCCTGCTCCAGCGCCAGCGCGCAGCGGCGGTCGTGCTCACCGGCGGCGCCGTGGAGGACCCGGCGCACCAGGCCGCGATGGCCGCGAAGCTGGCGAAACTCGCGGACGCGGGCACCCGGGTGGTGCTGTGCGGGCGGCCTCCACTGCCGGACGGGGACGCGGTCGTGGCGGCGCTCGCCTTCGACAACCGGGGTGGCGGCCGGCGGCTCACCGAGCACCTGCTCTCGCTGGGCCACCGACGGATCGGCTATGTCGCGGGGCCGGAGGAACGGACCACCACCCGCCACCGGCTGGAGGGTCACCGCGAGGCGATGGCGGCGGCAGGGCTGCACGGGGACGGCGGGACCATGGAGGGGCGCCTCGCGAGCGAGCGCGACGAGGACCGTCTCACCGTGCACGGCCCGTACGACCGGCGTTCCGGTTACGACGCCACTCTCGAACTCCTTCGCCGCGAACCGGAGGTGACGGCGATCGTCGCCGCCAACGACACGGTGGCGCTGGGCGCGTGCGCAGCGATCCGGGACCGCGGCCTCCGTATTCCCGAGGACATCTCCGTAGCCGGCTTCGACGACCTGCCGTTCTCGGTGGACGCGGTGCCGGCGCTGACGACCGTACGGCTGCCGCTGTTCGAGGCGGGGGCGCGCGCGGGACGGCTGGCCATGGGCAAGGAGACCCCGCCGCCGGGAGGCGTCGCGACGATCGCGGCGGAGCTGATGGTGCGGGGGTCCACGGCGGCGCCGCGGAAGTGACACCGGGGCGAGGCCGTCACAGCCGAGGGCATCCGGCGGCCGGCGCCGCCCGCTGATTCCGCCGCCCGGCCGGGGGTACCCGTATCGCGTGCCGTGGGCCGATGATGTGCGGGCCGCTGTCCGGTCCCGTCAGGCGCAGTGGCACGTACCGACGGAAGGAACACGCTCGTGAAGCTCGCTTTCTCGACCCTCGGAGTGCCGGGGATGCCGATGGCAGACGTCATCCGGCTCGCCGTCGACCACGGCTACCAGGGGGTGGAACTGCGCGCCCACGCCGAGGAGCCGGTGCACCCGGGACTCTCCGGACCCGAACGGGGTGAGGTGGCCCAGGAGTTCAAGAGGGGCGGCGTCGAGATCCTGACCGTCGCCGGGTACGTCCGGGTCGCCGCCGAAGGGGAGGACGAGCCGGTGATCGCCGGGCTCGCCGAACTCGTGAAACTGGCCCACGACCTCGGCGCGCAACATGTCCGGGTCTTCCCCGGCGGCGGCTCACTGGATCCCGAGGTGGCCGACGCGAACGCCGCCCGCCGGCTGGCCGCCGCCGCCCCGTACGCCGCCGACCTGGGCGTACGCATCCTCCTGGAGACCCACGACTCGCACCGGGCCGGAGCCGACGTGGCCCGGGTCGCGGGAACGGTCGGGCACCGCCAGGTCGGTGCGCTGTGGGACATCATGCACACCTGGCTGGCGGGCGAGGAACCGGCCGCGACCCATGCGGTGCTCGCCCCGCACCTGGGCTACGTCCAGGTGAAGGACATCGCGTCGGCGCAGGACACACGGCCGCTGGCGCTCGGCGCCGGGGTGCTGCCGCTCGGGGCCTGCCTGGACACCCTGGACGCGGACAGCTGGGTCTGCTGGGAGTACGAGAAGCGCTGGCATCCGGACGCGGCCGAGTTGCCGGGACTGCTGGGCGCAGGACGCGAGCACCTGCTGCGGCTGGGTGCGCCCAAGCAGTAGGCCACCCGGATCAGGCGCTCACCGGCTGCGGTTCCGTGGACTCCGGCGCCACGGGCCGCGGCCTGCGCGCCCCCGCGAGCGACGTCAGCGCCACCCCGCCCACCAGCAGCGCCGCCGCGCACCACCGCAGCGGACTCACCGACTCGCCGAGGAACAACGCGGCCGAGGACATCCCGAAGACCGGCACGAGCAGGGTGAACGGGGCGACGGACGAGGCCGGGTGGTGGCGGAGCAGGAAGCCCCAAGCCCCGAAGCCGAAGACCGTGGTGACCCAGGCCACGTACACGATGATCCCGACCCCGCTCATGTCCAGCGCGGCCAGTGCGTCGGCGTCGCGGTGCGGGCCCTCGAGGAGCAGCGAGAGGCCGAGCAGCGGCAGTACCGGGACGGTCGAGACCCAGACCATGAAGTTGAGGGAGTCGGGCGGGGCGGCCCTGCGGGTGAGGACGTTCGACACACCCCAGCAGGCCGCCGCCACGATCACCAGGACGAACGCGAGCACAGGTCCGCCCGCCCCCTCGTCCACCGCCGCGACCCCGATGCCGGCCAGCGCCGTCACCATGCCCAACACCCTTGTCCTTCCGGGCCGTTCGCCGAGCGTGACCGCCGCGAAGAGAGCCGTGAAGACTGCCTGGACCTGGAGCACGAGGGAGGAGAGACCGGCGGGCATCCCTCGGTCCATGCCGATGAACAGCAGCCCGAACTTCGCCACGCCGAGGACCAGCCCGACGCTCACGATCCATTTCCAGGCGACCTTGGGGCGTCCGACGAAGAAGACCGCGGGGAGCGCCGCGACCAGGAAGCGCAGGGCGGAGAAGAGCAGCGGCGGGAAGTGTCCGAGGCCGAGCTCGATCACGACGAAATTGACACCCCAGACGGCGGCCACAAGGGCGGCCAGGGCGATGTGGAGGGGACGCATGGACCGAGGATCACCCGCCTGCATCATGTAGCACCAGCGCGGATTTCTTCATGGTTGAATTAAGCGTTGCTGATGAATCTGGCAAGGGCCGCGCACCCCGGTGGGGCGGCCTCCGCGTACCGGAGGTTCCGTTGCTCGATCTGTCCCGGCTGCGCGCGCTGCACTCCGTCTCCGTCCACGGCTCGGTCGCCGGCGCCGCCGCGGCGCTCGGCTACACCCCGTCGGCGGTCTCCCAGCAGATCACGAAGTTGGAACGGGAGACCCGCACGACGCTGCTGGAACGGCGCGGCCGAGGTGTCGCGCTCACCGAAGAGGCTCTCCATCTCGTCTCCGCGGCACAGCAGTTGCTGGCGATCGTGGAGCGTGCCGAGACGACTCTGGAGGAGCGCCGGGGGTTGCCGACGGGCCGGCTCTCGATCGGCGCGTTCGCCTCCGCGGCGCGCGGTCTGCTGCCCGCCGTGCTGGCCGGGCTGGACCGCGACCATCCCGCCCTGGACGTCCGGCTGACCGAGGTCGACCCGCATCTGTCGGTCGATCTGGTGGCCAAGGGCGTGATCGATCTGGCGGTCGCGCACGACTGGGACATCGCCCCGCTGCCCGCCCCGGAAGGGGTGGCGCAGGCGGTGATCGGTGACGACCGGTGCGATCTCCTGGTGCCGGAGGGGCATCGCCTCGCCGGGCGGCGCGGGGTGCGGCGCGAGGAACTGGCGAAGGAGCGGTGGATCTGCCAGCCGCCCGGGACGGTCTGCCACGACTGGCTCGTACGGACGCTGCGGGCTGCGGGGTACGAGCCCGACATCCGGCACCAGGCGGAGGAGAACCACACCCAGCTGGCGCTGCTCGCCGCCGGGCTCGGGGTCGCCATGATCCCGCGGCTCGGGCGGGGTCCGCTGCCGGAGGGAGTCGTCGCGGTGCCGCTCGATCCCGTACCGGTACGGCGGCTGTACGCACTGTGGCGTACGGAGGCGGCCCGACGGCCCGCGATCACCGCGGCGGTGGGCGCGCTCCAGGCGCGAGGAGAGGCAGCCGGACTGACCTGAGGGCTGTCGGTCGGGCGTGCTCCGGGTCGGCCCGGTCGGGCGGGCCCGGGGGCGCATGACCATGACGGGCCGGGCGGCCGCCGCAGGGGGGCGGAGCGCGGCGCCGCTCCCGGTTCCTGCCGGGGCGCGGCGGACACCGTCCCGTCCCCGGCGAACCCGATCGGCGGTGTGCCGCGCCCGGCCGCCGGGGCCGACCGGTTTCCGGCAACCCGTTTATCGGGCGGCGCCCTTGACCGGTAGTTACTTTCTGGATATCGGTGACCCTGGGAAGTTTCTTTCATCACCTTCTCCTCACCGAGTACGGCCGAAGGAGCTCACGTGCCCCACCGCACCTCCAGACGCACTCTCCTCACCGCCACCGCCGCGACCGTCGCCGCGGTCGCGACCGGTGCGGCCGCCGCCCCCGGGGCAGCCGCCGCATCCGCTCACTCCTCCGCCACCACCGAGCGCCTCAAGCGGCTCATCTCCCGGATGAGTCCGGAGGAGAAGGTGGGCCAGCTCTTCGTGATGCGGGTGTACGGGCACTCCGCCACCGAGCCCGACCAGGCCGACATCGACGCCAACATGGCCGAGATCGGAGTCCGCACCGCCGCCGACCTGATCGCCAAGTACCACGTCGGCGGCATCATCTACTTCACCTGGGCGCACAACACCCGGGATCCGCACCAGATCGCCGATCTCTCCAACGGCATCCAGCGTGCCGGACTCGCCGGACCCACCCCGCTGCCGCTGCTCATCTCCACCGACCAGGAGCACGGCATCGTCTGCCGTGTCGGTGAACCCGCGACGCTGATGCCGGGCGCGATGGCGCTGGGTGCGGGCGGTTCGCGTCCCGACGCCCGGCGGGCCGGGAAGATCGCGGGCGCCGAACTCGCCGCGATCGGCATCAACCAGAACTACGCCCCGGACTCCGACGTCAACGTCAACCCGGCCAACCCGGTCATCGGCGTACGTTCCTTCGGCGCCGATCCGCAGGCCGTGGCCGCGATGGTCGCAGCCCAGGTGAAGGGGTACCAGAGCGCCGGGATCGCCTCGACGGCCAAGCACTTCCCCGGCCACGGCGACACGAACACCGACAGCCACACCGGTCTGCCGTACATCCACCACACCCGCGCGCAGTGGGCCGAGCTGGACGCCCCGCCGTTCCGGGCCGCGATCGCCGCCGGCATCGACTCGATCATGACCGCGCACATCGTGGTGCCCGCTCTCGACCCGGCCGAGGACCCGGCCACGCTGTCCCGTCCCATCCTCACCGGCATCCTGCGCGAGGAGCTGGGCTACGACGGTGTCGTGGTCACGGACTCGCTCGGCATGGAGGGCGTACGCACGAAGTACGGCGACGAGCGCGTGCCCGTCCTCGCCCTGCAGGCGGGCGTGGACCAGCTGCTGAACCCGCCGGACCTCCACGTCTCCTGGAACGCGCTGCTCGCGGCCGTGAAGAGCGGGGAGATCAGCGAGGCCCGGCTCGATGAATCGATCCTGCGGATCCTGCGGCTGAAGACGAAGCTGGGGCTCTTCGACGATCCGTTCGTCAGCCACCGGGGTGTGGACCGTACCGTCGGCATCCGCTCGCACCTC
This sequence comes from Streptomyces sp. NPDC058231, assembly GCF_042882275.1. Lineage (NCBI taxonomy): Bacteria > Bacillati > Actinomycetota > Actinomycetes > Kitasatosporales > Streptomycetaceae > Streptomyces > Streptomyces sp. NPDC058231. The sequence continues at coordinate 139,628 of NZ_JBHVWN010000010.1, forward strand.
GACGCCGCCGACCGGTTCGCCGAGCGCACCACGACGCTGCTGGCCGACGACGGTGCGGTGCTGCCGCTGTCCCGCCGCTCCCACCGGAACCTTCTGGTGGTCGGCGCCGATCCGGCGTCCCCCTCCGGCACCACCGGTCCGCCCACCACCACGCTCGCCGCCGCCTTCGGTGAACTGGGTTACGCGGCAACCGCGCTGTCCACCGGCACCGCCCCCTCCCAGGCGAAGATCGCCGAGGCGGTGGCGGCCGCGCGCGGCAAGGACGCGGTGGTCGTGGGGACGTACAACGTCTCCGCGACCAGCTCGCAGCGCACCCTGGTCGGCGCCCTCGTGGCGACCGGTGTCCCGGTGATCACGGTCGCGATCCGGAACCCGTACGACATCGCACAGCTGCCCGCCCACGCGGCGAGCCTTGCCGCGTACTCCTGGACCGACGTCGAACTGCGGGCGGCGGCCCGGGTGATCGCGGGGCGCGCCGAACCGGAAGGCAGGCTGCCGGTTCCGGTGCCGCGGGCGGACGATCCGGCGCAGGTGCTCTACCCGGTCGGCTACGGCCTGAGCTACTAGGTCCATCCGGATCGGGCCCGCACCGCGGAGTTCCGCGGAGTTCCGCGGAGTTCCGTGGAGGAGTGGGCTGCGCGCGCCGTGTCCGTCCGGATGGTCCGGACCCGGCGCCGCACAGCCCACCCGCTTCCGGAGGCTCCCTACGGGCGCAGCGCGGGGCCCTGCCTGCGCTCGCTGGTCACGTCCCGCTTGTCGAGGCGCGCGTCGTACGGGGCGAGCGGCTTCGCCTTCGCCGGGTCCGACTGGACGGCGGCCGGGGCGACGCCCGCCCAGCGCAGGATGTCGGCGGTGGCCCCGGCGTTCTCGTCGGCGGCGAGGCCGGCCACGTTGGATCCATGGTTGCCGCCGGCCACGGTGTAGACATGGCTGTCGTGGGCGCCCCTGCCCAGCCGGAAGCGCTCCGCGCCCCACGGGTCGTTCTCCCCGTACACCCACATCATGTGGTCGGCGTGGTGCTGCACCCAGTGGTCGACGTCCCGCATCACCGACGGCTGGAACTTCATCGGGATGGACCGTGGCACGAAGTTGCGCGGCGGCTGGTACCCGTACCGGCTGAGCTTGCCGAGCCACGGCTGCTCGATGTCGGGCGAGCCGAGCTGGGTGCCCGCCTGGTAGTAGTACGGCGTGTACGTGGACAGGCCCTGGTCCGCGTAGGCGGAGAAGCCCGAGATGGTGTCGATCGAGTCCCAGATCGCCTGGTCGGGGGCGGACTCGGCGTCGGCCGGAATGGTGTCGCAGTCGGCGAGGAGGCTGTACTGCCAGTACGCCCAGACGTAGTCCATGACGACGGCTTCGTACGCCTTGTCGAGCGATCCGACGGTGTTGAAGGTGTAGCCGTTCATGTCGGCGTACTCCTTGTACTTCTTCTCCAGCGGTTCGCGGCGGACCAGCGCCTCGCGCTGCACGCCCTCCAGCCGGTCGCGGCACTCCTTGGTGCCGACGTGCTCGAAGAACCGGTCGTACGCCGAGTCCTCCTTGTTGACCACGTCGTTGGGGGCGACGTACGCGACGACGCCGTCCATGTCCTTCGGGTAGAAGCGCTCGAAGTACGTGGCGGTCATACCGCCCTTGGAACCGCCGGTGGCCAGCCAGTTCTTGGAGTAGATCCGCTTCAGCGCGGTGTAGACGCGATGCTGGTCGCTGGCGGCCTGCCAGATGTCGAGCTTCGACCAGTCGGCGGGCGCCGGGCGGGAGGGGGTGAAGAAGCGGTACTCCAGCGAGACCTGGTTGCCGTCGACGATCCGGGTCGGCTCGGAGCGGCTGGGGTTCGTGGAGACGTTGTAGCCGCTGGTGTAGAAGACCGTCGGGCGGGAGGTGTCCTTGTGCAGCAGGGTGATGCGCTGCTGGAACGTTCCCTTGGACGGGTGCCGGTGGTCGATCGGCTGGGTGTAGTTGAGGACGAAGTAGCGGTAGCCCGCGTACGGCTTCTCCTCGATCAGACTCATTCCCGGGATGGCCAGGATGCGGTCCTTGATGTCCGTGCTCGTACCGCTCTCGCCGCCTGCGGCGGCCTGGGCCGAGTCCCGGGCGGCCGGTTCCGCGGCGGTGGCCGCGCCGACCGAGGCGCCGGTCGCCCCGACTGTGCCTATGAGCACCGCGAGCGACAGGAATCCTCTGAGCACCTTGCTCATACACCCTCCCCTGATTCACGACATTGGTCGTGAACCTAGCGGGGCAACACCGGTCCCGCCAGACCCACCTGTCGCACAGTCAGCAGAGGATCCAGCCCGTGGACGCCGTCTTTCCCTCGATCGAGCCCGCGGCCCGGACACACCGGTTCAGCGCGTGCACCGTCACCGGCCCGGCCTGTTTGGTGTACTTGCCGCTGTCGGTGACCGGCGCGCCGCCGCGCGCCTGGAGCTGCACGGACATCTGCCGCCGCCTGCCCGGCTTCTTGGCGACCGCGAGCACGCAGGCGTAGGAACGGCTCCGGTAGACGCGCAGCTCACCGGTGGCGAAGCCGATCGTCCTCGCCGGCCGCCCGGTGCACGGCGACGCGGCGTCGGCGGGGCCCGCCCCGGGGCTGCCGACCACCAGGCCCACGGCGCTCGTCAGCACCAGGATGAAGGCGGGCACAAGCGCCCGACGACCTCTGCCCCGCCCGGCGCTTCGCACGGCCACGCCCCCTCTGTTCCCCAGCAGTTCCCTCACCCCATCGAACACTCTTGCCCCAGCCGAGCACACGAACGTACATGCGTACGACGCGAAGGGCCATCCGAAGGTTGCACGCGGCGCGCTGGGCTTCTCCAGCAACCGAATCGCCCCAACATGGGTCCAACGGGGCAGAGTCATACGAAAGGCAGGAACTGCCATGATCCAATTCGGCAATGCGTCACGTCCGCGCGGGCGCCGCACCATCGGCCGCGCGCTCCTCATGACTGCTCTCCTCGCGGCCGCCCCGATGGTCCCGGCCGCCGCCGCGCCGCAGGCTCCGGCACCCACGGCGCAGGTGCGCAGCACCGTCCCGGCCTATCAGCAGGTCGCTCATTTCTACGGCGCCTACATCGACGCGGTCACGGTCGAGGGCGGTGGCAAACTCGCCACCGCTCTCCGCTCGTTCTATCTCACGCCCGGACTCCGCTCCCAGTTGCGCACCTGGGAGGCGCGCAACCACGCGGACGGCGTGCTGCGCGCCCAGAACACGCCGCTCGCCTTCAGGGTCACCGCCGGCGACAGCGGTGCGGGTCACACATGGTCGAAGGTGCGGCTGACCTGGAGCGGCGGCAAGCACCCCACGTACTCCAACCTCACCGTGCAGTCGGACCTGCAGACCGGGAAGATCTCCGGCATCCGCTAGTGCTGTGACCGGCGGGGCCGTGCGGATCAGACCCCCGCGCGCTCGTCCTCCCCTATGAAGGTGCGCCACAGCACGGCGTAATGACCGTCCTCGGCGAGGAGTTCGTCGTGCGTGCCGTCCTCGACGACCCGGCCGTGGTCCATCACCACGACCCGGTCGGCGCGGGCGGCCGTGGTCAGCCGGTGGGCGACGACAAGGGTGGTGCGCCGCCCGGTGAGCCGGTCCGTCGCCTGGTTGACCAGGGCCTCGCTGGCGAGGTCCAGGGAAGCGGTCGCCTCGTCGAGCAGCAGGACGTCCGGATCGACGAGTTCGGCGCGGGCGAGCGCGATCAGCTGGCGCTGGCCGGCCGAGAGGTTGCGGCCCCGCTCGGCGACCTCGTACAGATAGCCGCCGTCCAGCGTGGCGATCATGTCGTGTGCGCCGACCGCCCGGGCCGCCGCCTCCACCTGCGCGTCGGAGGCGTCCGGCCGCCCGTAGGCGATGGCGTCGCGGAGCGTACCGGCGAAGAGGTACGCCTCCTGCGGCACGACTCCGAGGCGGTGCCGGTACGCGGTGAGGTCGAGACTGCGCAGGTCGGTGCCGTCCGCCGTGACCCGGCCGCCCGTCGGGTCGTAGAACCGGGCGACGAGCTTGACGAGGGTGGACTTGCCGGCGCCGGTCTCACCCACGAACGCGACGGTCTGACCGGCCGGGATCCGCAGGTTGACGCCGGTGAGGGCCTCCTCCTTCTCGTCGCCGGAGCCGTATGCGAAGGACACGTCCTCGAACGCGATCTCGCCGCGCAGCGACAGCACGTCCAGCGGCTCCTCGGAGCCGACGGTGGACGCCGGTTCCCGGAGGAGCTCCTGGATGCGGCCGAGCGACACCGTGGCCTGCTGATATCCGTCGAAGACCTGCGAGAGCTGCTGCACCGGGGCGAAGAACAGGTCGATGTACAGGAGATACGCGACGAGGGCACCGGTGGTGAGGGTGCCGTTGTCGACCCGGCCCGCGCCGACGATCAGTACGGCGGCCGCGGCCACCGACGAGAGCAGCTGCACGAACGGGAAGTAGACCGATATCAGCCACTGCCCGCGGACCCGGGCCTCGCGGTAGTGGTCGCTGCGGTCGGCGAACCGTTCGGCACCGTCCTTCTCGCGGCGGAACGCCTGCACGATCCGGAGCCCGGAGACGGACTCCTGGAGGTCGGCGTTGACGACGCTGATCCGCTCACGGGCCAGCTCGTACGCCTTGACGCTCCTGCGGCGGAAGAAGAACGTGCCGACGATCAGTGCGGGAAGGGTCGCGAAGACGACGAGGGCCAGCTGGACGTCGAGGACGAGCAGCACGCCCATGATGCCGAAGAACGTGACGACGGAGACGAACGCCGTGACCAGACCGGTCTGCAGGAACGTGGACAGCGCGTCCACGTCCGTCGTCATCCGGGTCATGATGCGTCCGGTCAGCTCACGCTCGTAGTAGTCGAGGCCGAGCCGCTGGAGCTGCGCGAAGATCTTCAGACGGAGCGAGTAGAGCACCCGCTCGCCGGTGCGGCCGGTCATCCGGGTCTCGCCGATCTGCGCCGCCCACTGCACCACGACGACGAGCAGGGCGAGCCCGGACGCCGCCCACACCGCGCCGAGCGCCATCCGGGTGACACCCTCGTCGATGCCGTGCCGGATCAGCACCGGCAGCACCAGGCTCATGCCCGCGTCGACGGCGACGAGAGCAAGGCTCACCAGCAGCGGAAGCCCGAATCCGTGCAGCAGCCGGCGCAGCCCGTAGGCCTCCTCGGACCGCACGGCGCGCGCCTCGTCGATGTCGGGGACGTCGGTGGCCGGGGGCAGCGCCTCGACCTGGGCGAGCAGCTCGGGAGTGGCGGGCATACCCGCGGCGTCGATGTCGCGGGGCTCCTCCTTGCGGACCCAGAGGCCGGGGCTGATGCCGCGCTCGGCGTCGAAATCGGCCTCCAGCTCCTCCTGGATCGCCCGGTCGTCGTCGACGGCCGTGTCGGACCTGACCGGCTGGTGGCCCGGGGAGGTGCCGCCGAGTTCGTCCGGGTCGGTGAGCAGCCGCCGGTAGAGGGCCGAGCGGCGCTCCAGCTCCTCGTGCGTGCCGATGTCGGCGAGCCTGCCCTGCTCCAGGACCGCGATCCGGTCGGCCAGAGCGAGGGTGGAACGGCGGTGGGCGATCAGCAGGGTCGTACGCCCCGCCATGACCTGTGCGAGCGCCTCGTGGATCTCGTGCTCGACGCGCGCGTCGACGGCGGAGGTGGCGTCGTCGAGGAGGAGGAGCCGGGGGTCGGTGAGGATGGCACGGGCGAGCGCGAGGCGCTGGCGCTGACCGCCGGAGAGGGTGAGCCCGTGCTCGCCGACCTTGGTGTCGTAGCCGCGCGGCAGGTCGGCGATGAACCGGTCCGCCTGGGCGGCACGGGCGGCCTGCTCGATCTGTTCCTGGGTGGCGTCCGGGCGCCCGTAGGCGAGGTTGGCGCGGACGGTGTCGGAGAACAGGAAGCTGTCCTCCGGTACGAGACCGATCGCGGCCCGCAGGGATTCGTGGGTGAGCTCGCGGACGTCGTGGCCGCCGACCAGGACCGCGCCGTGCGCCACGTCGTAGAAGCGGGGCAGCAGCAGGGAGACGGTGGACTTCCCGCTGCCGGAGGCTCCGACGAGGGCGACGGTCTCGCCGGGCTCGATGGTGAGCGAGAAGCCGTCGAGGACCGGTCGCTCCGGGTCGTAGCCGAACCGCACGTCGTCGAACTCGACGCTCGCGGGGGCGTCGGCGGGGAGCTCCAGCGCGCCGTCCCGCATGGTCGGCTCGGTGTCGATCAGCTCGATGACGCGCTCCACCCCTGCCCGGGCCTGCTGCCCGACGGTGAGGACCATGGCGAGCATCCGGACCGGTCCGACGAGCTGCGCGAGGTAGGTCGAGAAGGCGACGAACGTGCCGAGGGTGATCTCGCCGCGGGTGGCGAGCCAGCCACCGAGCGCCAGCATCGCGACCTGGCCGAGCGCGGGGACGGCCTGGAGCGCGGGGGTGTACCGGGAGTTCAGCCGGATCGTGCGCAGCCGCCCGGCGAACAGCTTCCGCCCGACCTCGCGCAGCTTGCCGGTCTCCTGCTCCTCCTGCCCGAACCCCTTGACGACCCGGACCCCGGAGACGGCCCCGTCGACCACTCCGGCGACGGCGGCGGCCTGCCCCTGGGCGTACCAGGTGGCGGGGAAGAGCCGGGCGCGGGAGCGGCGGGCGATGAACCAGAGCGCCGGGGCGACGGCGACCGCGACGAGCGTCAGCAGCGGCGAGAGCCACGCCATGATCACCAGGGAGATGAGGAAGAGCAGTATGTTCCCGATCGTCATCGGGAGCATGAAGAGCAGCCCCTGGATCAGCTGCAGGTCGCTGGTGGCGCGCCCGATGACCTGCCCGGTGGACAGCTCGTCCTGGCGCCTGCCGTCGAGCCGGGCCAGGGTCCGGTACATCCCGGTCCGCAGATCGTGCTGCACGTCGAGGGCGAGCCGGCCGCCGTAGTAGCGGCGGATGTACGTCGATACGTACACCAGCAGCGCGGCGCCGACGAGGAGCCCGGTCCAGACGCCGAGGGACCGGGTGTGGTCGACGACCACATCGTCGATGATCACCTTGGTGATCAGCGGGACGAGCGCCATCACGGCCATCCCGGCGATCGACGAACCGAGCGCCAGCAGCACATTGCGCCGGTAACGCCATGCGTAATGGGCCAGCCGCCGCGCCCATCCCTGCTGTGCTGCGTCCGTGCCCGCGTCCGTGCCCGCGTCCGCCACCGGTGCCTCCCGTTCGACCTGATCTACCGGAAGGCACCAACGCGATCAGCTGCGGATTTCATCCCGCTGTCACAAAGACAGTCCCTTCGGCGGAGGACCCGGGTACGTCTTACGGCGGAGCGCGAACAGGGGCGGGGGCGCGCCCCTGGGGCTGCCCCGTGATCCCCTGCGGGCCTTGCCGGGGTCCTCAGGACCGGGCCGGGGCCGTCACCATCGGGACGGCGGATGCCTCCGGCACCGCCGGGACCGCCTCCTGCGGCTTCGCCGGCGGGGCGACCGCCGTCTTCGCCGCGGTGGCCGGGTTCAGATCCTTGTGGATGGCGCGGGCGACGGCCTGGATGGTGTTGATGCCGTCGTTCATCGTCTTGTTGTCCTGGGTGAGCACGGTGATCCCGTAGTCGTGCCCCTTGCCGGTGAAGGCGCCGATGCTGTGCACCCGCCAGCCGTGCGTGGCGCGCGGCAGCCAGCCGTTCTTGACCTGCACGGTCACCCCGGCCGGGGCGCCGGCGGGCGTTCCCCAGCGCTGTGAGGAGATGACCTTGTGCATCAGACCGAGTTCGTACGCACGCGAGTTGTCGCTGAGCACGGAGTTCGTGGCGGTCAGCAGCTTGAGCAGCCTGAGCTCGTCCTGCGCCGTGATCCGGGTCAGTCCCCAGTAGCCGCCGGAACCGGGCACGGTGTGCGTCATGCCCGCGGCCTTCAGGAACGCCTTCACCTTGGTCACGCCGAGCTGCTTCCACAGGCTGGTGGTCGCGTCGTTGTCGGACTTGGTGATCATGGCGGTGGCGAGGTTGACCTCACGCTGCGTGAGGTAGCGGTTGTGCTTCTTGTTGTCCCAGAGCAGCGTCGCGAGGACGGTCGCCTTCACCACGCTCGCGGAGTCGTACGCGCTGGTGGACCGCATCGTGCACGACGTGCCGGTGGTCCGGTCGTAGAGCGCGATCGCCGTGGTCGACGTGCGCCCCTTGAGAGCGGCCGCGATGTCCTTCGACAGTTTGGCGGCGAGTCCCGCCTTGCCTGAGGTACAGCTCACGGCCGGTGTCGCGGCAGTGGCGGGTGTGGCCGCGAGAGTCACGGGCGCGAGCATGCCCGCGGCGAGCGCGACGGAGAGCGCGGTGCGCGCGCGGCCGGATATACGAGGCTGGTCCGTCATGAGGAGTGTCCCCCCTGAGTCATCTGTACGGTGCGTCCCCTGCGCACCTGTCAGGGATGACTCGCGGACGGCCGAATAGTTGTACGCCGCGCCGGGCCGTAGTTCCCGGTCCGGAAGACCGGGTAGCAATGCCTTCTGTCGGAGTGGACCGGGGAGAGAGCATGCCGAACGACGCCTATCGCTGTGGGCAGCTGTACGCGGCCCTGGAAGCGCTTCAGAGTCTCGCGGACGTGGAGTCCCGGTCCCTGTCGCATCCGGAGTCGAGACAGAAGGCCGCCAGACAGCCCCTCACCCATATGAAGCTGCGCCTGTGGACGGCCGGGAAGTACCTGGAATTCGCCTGGCGGCGGGGCCGAGGCCCGGCGGCCGGCGCGGTCTTCCGGTCGATCCCGGAGCTGATGCCCCCGGGCAGGGAGCTGCCGGGCACTCTCTCCGCGGACGGGCAGAAGGAGTTCGAGCGGGGCCGGCAGGCGCAGGTGGAAGCGATCGGGAAGGCGTCCGTCGATCGCTGAACCACCTGCGCACCACCGGACCGTTACCTACAGGTGCGTCGGCTCGAACATCCTCAGCAGTGCCGGGAGCACGACCACCGAGGGGCCGGGTTCCGCGAGGGACTTCGCCAGGTCGTCGGCGAGCGTCTCGGGGGTCGTACGGACCGCCGGGACACCGAACGACTCGGCGAGGGCGACGAAGTCCGGGCGGGACAGTTCCGTCGCCGTGGCCTCTCCGAACGCGCCCGTCATGTACTCGCGCAGAATGCCGTAGCCGCCGTCGTCGACGATCAGCCAGGTGACCGGCAGGTCGTATTGGCGGGCGGTGGCCAGTTCCGCGATGGAGTACATCGCGCCGCCGTCGCCGGAGACCGCGAGGACCGGCCTCGTCCGGTCGGCGGCCGCCGCGCCGAGCGCCGCCGGGAAGCCGTAGCCGAGGCCGCCCGCGCCCTGCGCCGAGTGCATGGTGTTGGGGTGACGGGCGTCGAAGGCGGACCAGGCCCAGTAGGCGAGGATCGTCATGTCCCAGAAGCTCGGGGACGTGTCGGGCAGCGCCTCGCGGACCGAGGCGACCAGCTGCTGTTCCAGGGTGAGGCCCTGGCCGTCGATCCGGGTGCGTACCGCGTCGAGCACCGTGCGCACACGGTCCGCCGCCGCCTCGTCCTCGCGGCGGTCGACCGCGTCGAGGAGGTCGGCGAGGGCCTCGCGGGCGTCGGCGTGGATGCCGAGCGCGGGGTGGTTGGACTCCAGCTTCCCGGCGTCCGCCTCGATCTGGACGACCCGGCCGCGCGGCTTGAACGTGTGGTAGTTCGAGGAGAGTTCGCCGAGCCCGGAGCCGACGACGAGCAGGACGTCGGCCGCTTCGAGGAAGTCCGTCGTGTGACGGTCCTCCAGCCAGGACTGGAGGGACAGGGGGTGTTCCCACGGGAACGCGCCCTTGCCGCCGAAGGTGGTGACGACCGGGGCGTCGAGCTTCTCCGCGAGCGCGAGCAGCTTGCCGGACGCGTCGGAGCGCACGACTCCGCCGCCCGCGATGATCGCCGGGCGTTCGGCGTTCGACAGCAGGTGCGCTGCCACGGCCGTCAGTTCGGGGCGGGGATGCAGGACGGGCGGGGTGGCGTCCATCGCCGTGACGACGGGGAGCGTGGTCTCGGCGAGGAGCACGTCCTGCGGGATCTCGATCCAGACCGGGCCGTGCGGGGCCGTCAGCGCGGACTCCCAGGCGGCGGCGATCGCGGACGGGATCTGCGACGCCGTGCGGACCGTGTGGACCGACTTCACGATGTCGCGGAACGACGCCTTCTGGTCCCGGAGTTCGTGCAGGTAGCCGTGGCGGCCGCCGCCCAGACCCGCGGTCGGGATCTGGCTGGAGATGGCCAGCACGGGGGCCGAGGCGGACGCCGCCTCCTGGAGCGCGGCGAGGGAGGTGAGCGCGCCCGGCCCGGTGGAGAGCAGCAGGGGCGCCACTTCACCGGTGATCCGGCCGTACGCGTCGGCGGCGAAGCCGGCGTTGTTCTCCACGCGCAGCCCGACGTACGAGAGGGAGGAGCGGCGCAGCGCGTCGAACATGCCGAGCGCGTGCTGCCCCGGCAGGCCGAAGACGGTGGTCGCGCCGAGGCCCTGGAGGGTCTCGACGACGAGATCGCCGCCGTTGCGCCCGGCGGGCGGGTTCAGTGCGGCCGCGATCTGCTCGGAGGTGAGCTGCGGGCGCTCGTCGTGGTGGTCGTGAGTCACTTGGCCTGAGTCCCCTTCGCCGCCGCGATCTGGCGGGACATGATCGTCGTGAGTTCGTACGCGGTGTGCGAGGCGGCGACGGCCGTGATCTCCGCGTGGTCGTACGCGGGAGCGACCTCGACCAGGTCGGCGGAGACCAGGTGGCACGAGGACAGGCCGCGGACGATCTCCAGCAGCTCGCGGGAGGTGAGGCCGCCGGCCTCCGGCGTGCCGGTGCCGGGCGCGTGCGCCGGGTCCAGGACGTCGATGTCGATGGAGATGTACAGCGGACGGTCGCCGATGCGCTGGCGCAGCTGGTCGGTGATCTCGTCGACACCGCGGCGCATGACGTCGGCGGAGGTGACGATGCCGAAGCCCAGCTTGGCGTCGTCGTCGAGGTCCTGCTTGCCGTACAGCGGGCCGCGGGTGCCGACGTGGGAGAGAGCGGACGTGTCGAGGATGCCCTCCTCCACGGCGCGGCGGAACGGCGTGCCGTGGGTGTACTCGGCGCCGAAGTAGGTGTCCCACGTGTCGAGGTGGGCGTCGAAGTGGAGCAGCGCGACCGGGCCGTGCTTCTTCGCGACGGAACGCAGCAGCGGAAGCGCGATGGTGTGGTCGCCGCCGAGCGTCATCATGCGGGCGCCGGTGCCGAGAAGGTCGTCGGCCGCGGCCTCGATCGTCTCCACGGCCTCGTTGATGTTGAACGGGTTGGCGGCGATGTCACCGGCGTCGGCGACCTGCGCGAGGGCGAACGGGGAGGCGTCCTGCGCCGGGTTGTACGGGCGCAGCAGGCGCGACGCCTCACGGATGGCGTTGCCGCCGAAGCGGGCGCCGGGGCGGTACGACACACCCGTGTCGAAGGGCACACCGACGACGGCGACGTCGGCCGTGCCGACCTCGTCGAGCCGGGGCAGCCGCGCAAACGTCGCGGGCCCGGCGTACCGCGGGACGCGGGAGGAGTCGACGGGGCCGCGCGGCGTTTCGTTGCTGCTCATGTGGGGTGCCTTCCTGAGGGGTGGTGCGCGCTTTGTGGGCGTTCGTACGTTATTCGAGTGTGCGGGATGCGGCGGCGTTCGGGGTGCCTCCCGCAACGGTTCCGTCCCCGATCGCCGGGCGGGCCCGAACTGCCTGCCCGGCGATCGGGGACGAGTGGTCGTCAGACGGTGACCGGCTCCGGCGCCTCGGCCTCCGCGCCCTTCCCGGCCAGCCGTTCGCGCCAGGCGGCCAGTACCGCCGGGTCCGTCGGCTTCGTGGCCAGGGACACGATCACGTACACCGCGAGCGAGGCCAGCAGGCCGTAGTAGACGGGTTCGTTGGCGAGGATTCCGTACGTCGCCATCAGGCCGATCACCGCGACGCCGCCCACCGCCACGGCGGCCAGCGCACCGGCCGCGGTGCCGCGGCGCCACAGCAGACCGCCGAGGATCGGCACCAGCAGCCCGCCGACGAGCAGGTTGTACGCGACGGTCAGGGCCTCGACGACGTTGTTCAGCGCGATGGCGATGACGATGACGACGACACCCATGATGAGGATGAAGGCGCGGTTGCCCTTCACCTCGTCGTGCTCCTCGCCGCCCCTCCGGCTCACCACGCCCCGCAGCTTCGACCAGATGTCGTTGTTGGCGACGGTGGCGCAGGCGATCAGCGCGCCGGACGACGTGGACATCACCGCGGCGAGCGCGGCGGCCAGCACCAGCCCGCGGACACCCACCGGCAGTTCGTCCTTGACGATGGTGGCGAACGCGGCGTCCGCGCTGGGCAGCTTCGGGTACATGACCTTGGCGGCGGTGCCGATGACGGCTCCGGCGACCGCGTACACCAGGCAGTACGTACCGGCGACGGTGCCGCCCCAGCGTGCGGTGCGGTCGCTGCGCGCGGTGAACACGCGCTGCCAGATGTCCTGGCCGATCAGCATGCCGAAGGTGTAGATCAGCACGTAGGTGAAGATCGTCTCCCCGCCGATGCCCAGCGGGTCGAAGTACTCCGTGGGCAGCTTCGCCTTCATCTCGCTGAAGCCGCCGGCCTTGATGACCGCGATCGGCAGCAGGAGGAGCAGCACGCCGATCGTCTTGACGACGAACTGCACCATGTCGGTGAGCGTGATCGACCACATGCCGCCGAGCGTCGAGTACGCGACGACGATGGCGCCGCCCAGGATGATCGCGACGGTCCGGTTCATGTCGAAGAGGACGTCGAAGATGGTGGCGTACGCGATGGTCGAGGTGACCGCGAGCATCAGCGTGTACGCCCACATGACGACACCGGAGATGAGTCCGGCCCGGCCGCCGTAGCGCAGGTCGAGCATCTCGGAGACGGTGTAGACCTTCAGCCGGGCGATGCGTGCCGAGAAGAAGACGGACAGAGCGAGCAGTCCGAGGCCGATGGTGAAGACCATCCAGGCGCCGGAGAGTCCGTACTGGTAACCGAGGCCGACACCGCCGATGGTGGAGGCTCCGCCGAGGACGATCGCGGCCATGGTCCCGGAGTACATCCAGGGGCCGAGGCGGCGGCCTGCCACCAGGAATTCGCTCTTGGACTTGGCGCGGCGCATGCCGAACCAGCCCATGGCGAGCATGCCGGCCAGATAGACGATGATCACTGCGTAGTCGACAGCCATGGGCTTTCCTCCGTCTCGGTCACTTCGCGGAACGTGCGCGTATGCGTTTCGTGAAGACGGTAGGTGGCCCACAGGCGGTGCTGAAGTGTACGTTTCATCCATTCTCTCCGTATCCAATGGATGGACCGTCCATGTCGGACACTCCCACGGGCCCCGTACCCCCCACCGGACCCGCTTCCCCCGCCGAATCAGGGCACACCGCAGGACCCGCCTCCGGTGCCACCGGATCCACCCCTCCCACCCCGCCGATCCCGCTCGCCGAGCTGCTCGCCCGCGAGGAGCTCGGGCTGCACCGGATCGCCGGCCCGGCCCACGCCGACCTGCTGTGGGTGCACACCTCGGAGATGGCCGACCCCTACCCGTACCTGCTCGGCGGTGAGCTGCTGCTGAGCGCCGGAGTGCTGCTCAAGGACCCGGACACCTATGTCGCCCGGCTGGTGGAGGCGGGAGCGGCGGCGCTCGGGTTCGGGGTCACCCCGGTGCACGACGCGGTGCCGCAGGCGCTGATCGAGGCGTGCGACCGGCACGGACTGCCCCTGGTGGAGGTGCCGCCCGCGACACCGTTCACGACGATCGCGCGGGCGGTGTGGCGGCTGATGGCGGAGGCCCGGCACCGGGAGCTGCGCCGTGTGACGCGCGCCCAGCAGGCCCTGGCGACCGCGGCGGCCCGGCCGGATCCGGTGCCCGCGGTGCTGCATCAGCTGGCCGTGCAGCTGTCGGGGCGGGCGATGCTGCTCTCCTCGCGCGGCGAGGAGCTGCACGCGGCGGGCCGCCGCCCGGCCCCCACCGTGCGGGCGGCGCTGGGCCGGCTGACCCGTGTGGTCTCCCCCACCGCCCCTCCCTCCTCCCCCGCCCCCACGTCCGCGACCGACACCCTCGGGGACACGCACCTCTTCGCGTACGCGCTCGGCGGCGGGCACGGCCTCGTCCTGGCCCTGGCGACGGAGCGACGCGAGGCGGGCGACCACACGGTCGCCGGGATCGCGGTCGTCCTGTTGTCGCTGCTGGCCGCCCCGCACCAGGGCGCCGATGCCGCGGGCCGCTCGGCGGCGCTGGTGCGGATGCTGCTCGGCGCGGGGCCGGCGGACGTCGCCCCGCTGCTCGGCGCCGCCGAGCTCTGGACGGTGGTGCACGCCCGCCGCAGCGGTGGCGGCCCCGTCGATCCGCTGACCGCCGGCGCGCTGGGCGCCGCCCTCGGCTCGGCCCTGGTCGACGCCGGCCGGGGCGCCGACGCGGTCCGGGTCCTGGTCCCGGGCAGCGACCGGATCACCCCGCAGCCGGGCTGGACGCTCGGCGCCTCCGCGCCCGCGCCCGTCACCGCACTCGACCTCGCCGACGGCCAGGCGGCCCGCGCCCTGGGCCGCGCCGTGGCCACCCGCACCCCGCTCGCGCACCACCACACCGACACCGGGCGGGGGCTGGCCGCTCTGATCGCGCCCGACCAGGCCGAGGCCCACGCCCGCGCCCTGCTCGCCCCGCTCACCGAACCGCTGGCCGAGACCCTGCGCTGCTGGCTGAGCCTGCACGGCAGCTGGGACCGCACCGCGACGGCCCTGCAGATCCACCGCAACACGGTCCGCCAGCGCATCGCCCGCTGCGCGACGCTGCTGGACGCGGACCTGGACGACATGGACGTACGGACGGAACTGTGGATCGCGCTGCGGCTCGGATGACCAACGATCGCCCGCCGGCAGCTGAGCCGGCGACGACCCGCCGGCCGGGCAACGCCCTCGCGCATGCGGCTCCGGGTGATGCGGCGGCTGCCGATCGCGTTCGGGTGGCTGACCCGACGCGGGGACGGCGGCGCTGCCCGCTGGATGCGCCCGGTCCTGGAGCAGCCGGAGATCCGCCGCGCCGCCGTGCGCGTACTTCGCGCGACACCGGCGGACCGCGACGTCCTGGTCCGGGCCGCCGAACGGCTGCCGGGCTTCGATCGTCCCGCCCTGGTGATCCGGGCCCGCGGCGACCGGGTGATGCCGCCGGAGCACGGCCGACGCCTCGCCGGGCTGATCCGGGAGTTCGTCGGACGGACCGTCAGTAGTCAGAGGCCTTTGATCCTGGGGCCGCGACCGCTTCTGGAGGGCCTGCGTCGGCAACTGGACCTGTCGGCCGAGCGGCCGACGGAGCTCTGCCCCTCGCACTGTGTGGGCGAGGGTTCACTCCCGGGCGCCACGCGGTCTGTCAGGGACCGCTCAGTCCGTCTGCACCGGATCAGCTCGGTCAGTTGCCGCAGCAGTCCTGCCACGCCGGAGCGAAATCAGGCAACGGGTTTACTCCCTTGAGGAGTTACAACCTTGCTCCCACACTCCCCCACCCTTCACCCACCCATTCGCCGTGGCATGAATGCCGAGCTGGAATCGTGTGTGCGCGTGTGCCCGGTCCATCAGGGCGCGTAGGCGGCGCTGCAACGTGCGGTAACTGATGTTGACCTGTCGTGCGATGGCTTCGTCCGTGAGGCCCGCGGCCAGGAGGTTGACCAGAAGCTGGTCGTCCGACGACAGGCCATTGCGGTCGGTGCCGTGCACGCTCCCGAGCTGGAGCGGCAGAGCGGCCGCCCACAGCGCCTCGAACAGCGCCGACAGCGCGTCGAGGACCGCTGATCGATGCAGTACGACGAAGGAGGGGCTCGGGTCCGGGCCTGAACCGGGGAGCAGAGGCAAGATCGCAAGTCGGTCGTCGACAAGGGCCATCTTGGTGGGGACATCGTGGAGCACCCGAGCCTGCTCGCCCGCGGCTGCCCACATGCGGAGAACGTTCAGACGACCGGGCTTGCTGATGCCGTCCGCGTCGTACAGAGCGCGGACGGTGCCACCGCGAGCGAGAAACTCGAGTTCAGGTTCGTTCGGGTCGAGTTCGCCCCCGGAGTGATATGGCGGTTTGTCGAAGGCACAAACCTCGTGTCGTGCGCCCCGTATCGCCTGGCTGCTCCGCCGGCGCACCGCGTCAGCCCCGGTGACGACCTCGACGAGCGCAGCCGGGTCTCGGGTGGCCGCCAATCGACGGAACTGCTCGGTGAACTCTCCGGCGCGGAGCCTCGCCCTGCGCAGCTGCTCCTGTCTGGTCAGCAACAGCCCGTCCAAGGCGACCTCGGGGTCGATGGCCACATAGCTGACCGGACGGCCGGGCCGACGGTTCACGAGTCCGGACGACTGAAGCCGACGCAGTGCCACCCGCACGCGGGTCGGCGACAGCCCGGTGGTGCGCGCCAGGTCGTCCGGCACCGCCGGCGGCGAGGAGAGCAACGCGGCATAGACGGTTTCTGATTCTGAGTCGACTCCGAGCACTTCAAGCATGATCATCATCCTCCCCTTCACCAGTGGCAAAAACTCGTCATTGGCGATATTGCGCCGGGTGTGAGGGTTCCTGCACGGCGACGGATGAGTTTCACTTCCACCCCAATGGACCGACCTCCACTGGGCGTTGCTCCGACGGAGCCGCGCCGGTGCTACCCGTGTGCATTCCCGCCGGCTCCGCCCTTGAAAGGATCTCGATGCACATCTCCACCGGCCGAACAGGGCGTACTGCCGCCAGCGGGGCTGCACTTGCCCTCGCCCTGTCGCTGACGAGCCTGCCTGGTGCCGTGGCGGCGGCACCGCCACCAAGCGCCGCGAACGTGCTGCCCGCGACGGGGAAAGCCACCACGTCGACAGTGACCCTGGTCACCGGGGACAAGGTCGCACTGAGCACGGGGGCCGACGGTAGACAGTCGGTGAACATCCTCTCCGGTGCGGGAACGTCCAAGACGTTCCAGACCGCCAGCGGACAGAACGGCGACCTGTACGTCTACCCCGAGGACGCCATGGCCGCCCTCGCCTCCAGCACGGTGGACGGCGAGCTGTTCAACGTGAGCCGGATGATCAGGGACGGCTACGGCGACGCGAAGACCGACGAGGTCCCCGCCATCGTCGATTTCCAGGGGAAGCCGACCGCCGCTGCCCTGAAGCAGAAGACCGAGGACCTGCCGGGCAGCGGCAGCGAGCGGGTCATGCCCCGGCTGGGGCTGTCCGCGGTGCATGTCGACAAGCGCAGCGCGAAGGGCTTCTGGCAGGCCGTCAAGCCCGCCCGCTCGCTCACCAGGAGCGCCGGGGCAGCGGTCACGCCAGGCACCGCCGGGGTGAGCAAGCTGTGGTACGACGGCAAGGCGAAGGTCGCACTGGACAAGAGCGTGCCGCAGATCGGCGCCCCGGAGGCATGGGCCAAGGGGTACGACGGCAAGGGCGTGAAGGTCGCCGTGCTGGACACCGGTGCCGACCTGAACAACGCCGACATCAAGTCCGAGATCGTCCAGAGCCAGAGCTTCGTCAACGGCCAGACGGTCCAGGACGGTCACGGCCACGGCACCCACGTCGCATCCACCATCGCGGGCAGCGGCGCCAACTCCGACGGCAAGTACAAGGGCGTCGCCCCCGGCGCCGACCTGCTGATCGGCAAGGTCCTGTCCAACTCGGGCCAGGGCGCGGACTCCAGCATCCTGGCCGGCATGGAGTGGGCGGTCGAGCAGGGCGCCGACGTCGTCAGCATGAGCCTCGGCGGTCCCGACGCCCCCGGCGAGGATGTCCTGACCAACGCGGTCAACTCGCTCAGTGCCTCCTCGAACACTCTGTTCGTCATCGCCGCCGGTAACAGCGGCCCCGGTGAGAGCACCCTGGGCACCCCCGGCGCCGCCGACGCGGCCCTCACCGTCGGCGCCGTCGACAAGTCCGACGCGCTCGCCGACTTCTCCAGCCGCGGCCCGCGCCTCGGTGACATGGCGATGAAGCCGGAGATCACCGCCCCGGGCGTGGACATCGTCGCCGCCCGCGCCGCAGGCACCAACCTGGGCACCCCGGTCGGCACCGACTACACCACGCTCAGCGGCACCTCGATGGCCACCCCGCACGTGGCCGGCTCCGCTGCGATCCTCAAGCAGCGCCACCCCGACTGGACCGGGCAGCACATCAAGGACGCGCTGACCGCGCACGCCAAGTCCGCTGCCGACCAGACCGTCTACCAGCAGGGTTACGGCCGGGTCGACATCCCTGCCGCCCTCGACCCGTCGCTGGAGCTGTCCGGCACCGCCGACTTCCGCGTCATACCGTGGCAGAAGGGCACCTACCCCACCCGCAGCCGCACCCTGACGCTGCACAACAACGCCGCGACCGACACCGTGGTGACCGTGACGGCCGCCGCCAAGGACGCGAGCGGAACCGCGGTCCCGGCCGGCACGCTGTCGCTGTCGGGAGCGGGCCTGTCCGACGGCCGGGTCACCGTCCCGGCCGGCGGCACCGCCGAGGTCACCGTCACTCTCGACAACAACGGCCTGAAGACCGGTCAGTACGGTGGGTCGGTCACCGCCACCTCCGACAGCGGCGAGTCGGTGCACGCCGCGCTCGGCTTCGTCACTTCCGTCGAGCAGCACGATGTCACGCTGAAGGTCACCGACCGCTTCGGCAACACCCCCAGCGCGTACAGGTTCACCCTGCACGGGATGGACAACGACTTCTGGCAGAGCCAGACCATGTACGGCAACGGCACCGCCACCCTGTCGGTACCGCTCGGCCACTACTCCATCGAAGGCTCGCTCTACTCGGCGGACCCCGCCGGGGGCACGGTCTCCTACGCGGCCGACCTGTTCGACGTGCCCAACATCGAGGTGAGTGACCGGGACCAGACCCTCACCGTCGACGGCACCACCGCCACCGACCTCAGCGTGAAGATCAAGGGTGAGAACCGGCCCTTGGAGAACGGCCAGGTGACCACGTTCGTCGTCCGTGACGACGGCACCCCGAACGGCCACCTCAACTTCTCCGGCATCGGCAACCTGCTCAACCTCGCCGACACCAGGCAAGGCGCCATCCCCAGTGCCGGCGCCACCACCGGCGCACTGCGCCTGGAGACCTCCCTGGCCCGGCGCGAACCGCTCGTCCAACTGGAGGTGACGGGCCCCGGGCACGTGACCATCCCACTGAAGTCCGCGGTGAACGCGAAGCGCTTCGAGGGCACCAAGCACACCGAGCTGGTCGACCTGGGCGCCGGCACAGAGCAGGACTTCGCCGGCACCGACGTCAAGGGCAAGACCGTCCTGGTCTCCGTGGCCGACGTCACCAAGGCCGACGACCAGGCCGCCAGGGCCGCGGCTGCCGGAGCCGTCGCGATGATCGTGGCCCCTGCCGACCCCGGCCCGAGCGGCAGCGGCGTTCCCGCCGGCCAGACCATCCCGGTCGCCCACGCCACCTACGACGACGCCGCGACCCTCAAGGGCTTGCTGGCCAAGGACAAGGTCCGGATCGCCCTGAAGGGCGTCCTGGAGTCGGGCTACACCTACAACCCGCACTTCACCGACGACCGGATCCCCGCCGACCTGGCCAAGACCGTCGACGTCAAGGACTTCGCCAAGGTCACCGATACGTTCCACTCCGACGGCGCCCGACGCCTTGGCGCCGAGAACATGAACATCTGGGGTCCCCTACAGGTGAGCACCGGCTCCGTCGGCCAGCCCCTCTACCAGGGCACCACCCGCGACGACTACTTCCTCGCGGGCACCGGGGTGACGTACCAGCCGAGCGTGTCGGCCGACTTCAACTCCTCGACCTGGCGGATGGACAGCCTTCGCGGCACCTACCTCACCCCGGGCAAGTCCTACACCCGGAGCTGGTTCGACGCGCCGATGCGCCTGTCCCAGTACGAGTTCGGGCCGTGTGTGTTCTGCCGCACCGACGTCTGGCAGAAGCTGCCCGGCAGCAACGGTGCCGACAGCGATCCCACCCACACCCTGTCGGGCCTGACCGGTACCTGGAGTTACTACCTCAACGGGCAGCCGATCACCGGCTTCGGCCAGCTGGCGCAGGAGAAGGCGGACTACCGGTACGTCCTCGACCAGAAGCTCGCCAAGGACGTCCCGGGCGTCACCCTGGGCCGCCAGATGCACACGGAGTGGAATTTCAGCCAGGCGGCACCGACCACCATGGCCATCAAGGACTGCGACACGGCGTTCATTCCCACGCCCAAGGTCTGTGAGTCCATGCCCGTGATCCTGCTCGACTACGACCTGCCGCTGAACGTGCTCAACCAGGCACGGGCGGGACTGCCGTACACCTTTACCGTGAACGCGGGACGCCCCAAGGGCTGGGCCGGCTCGACCGCGATCGCCGGCGCCAAGGTCTCCGTCTCCTACGACGACGGCGCCACCTGGAAGTCCGCTGCGATGCTGCGCAAGGACGACAACTCCTTCCAGGCACTGCTGTGGCACCCCAAGCTGGCCGACACCAACGGCTTCGTGACCCTCAGGACCGAGGCCTGGGACTCCGCGGGCAGCCGCACCGTCCAGACCATCACCCGGGCCTACGCACTCAAGTAGCAGGCTCCAGGGACAGACCCTGGCGGCGGAGACTCCCGACACCCCTTCTGGGCAGGTGCCTCCTGCCCAGTGGACTCGGTGTCGGCGCTGTCCCGGCCGACGCAGACCAAGGCGTCGATCCCGTGGCGATGGCGCGAATGGTAGTGCGGTCGTACCCCGCTTCAGCGAACATCTCGCACGCCGCGGGAGCACGCAGCCCGGCCTGGCCCGGAAACCGGGCCATCACCGATGACCGGAAACGGCTCGCCGTCTCCGCCTACGTCTGGGGCCACGCCCAGAGCGAGTACTGCTTCGCCCGATGACACCGGGCCGGGCGGGACGAAGAGGTCCTTCGTCCCGCCCGGCCCGGTGCCGGTGTGCTGCCGCACCTCAGACGCGGCGGTGGCGTCCGTAGTACTCGCCGGTGCTCCGGTGGAACTCGGCGTTGCCCGGATGGGCGTCCTTGTCGAACTCCGGGGCGCCCTTGATCTGCTCCTTGGTGAGGTCGACGTACACCTTCTCGTCGCCCACATCGACGCGGCTGACGGTGCCTGCCGGAAGCATGACGTGCTTGCCGAATATCCACACCCCGGTGTCCACCACCAGATAGGAGGAGGTGACTTCGTCGGAGTGCTTGTCGACCTTGCCGATACTGCCGTCGGTCGCCTCGACCTTGAAGCCGATCAGGTCGGTGCCCGTGGCATGGCCGGCGGTCGGCTGGTAGCCCCACAGGCTGTCAGTCATGAATTCAGCTCCCTCGCATTGGAGAAACAGACAGGTTTCGTGCGTCGCAGCGCTCGCGAATCATGCATTCAAGAATGCGGGTATTCGAGCATTCGGCGTCCGCTGTCACCAGCGGTACCAGCGGGAACTGCCGCCCTTCGGACGGGCGACGAAGCCCACCAGCCACAGGACGAGGACGATCGCCGCGACGATCCACAGCGCCTTGAGGGCGAATCCCGCACCGAACAGAAGCAGAGCGAGCAGAAGAACGAGAAGCAGGGGAACCATTGTTATCAACCTCCAGAGCCGCTGATGCCCCGCCCGCTCCCACCCATGCACTCGTTCCCACTTGATTCTTCCGCCGCTTTACGGGCATCCTGTTGCGCCCCCTGCCCCCACGTCACCGTGCGAAGAAATAATTCGCCGCCCCCGAAAAGGATTCGGATATCGAGGAGTTTGAACGAATCGAAAGCGGTCAGGCGGATGTTGTCCGAACAACGGCTACAGCAAGGTGTGAGTGACATGGCTGCCGACGAGAAGACCCAGGCGAAGACCGAGCAGGCCAAGGGAAAGATCAAGGAAGCCGCCGGCCGGGCCGTGGGCAATGAACGTCTCACCGCTGAGGGCAGGGGCGACCAGGTCAAGGGCGACGCCCGCGAGGCCAAGGAGAAGGCGAAGGACGCCTTCAAGCGTTGAGCTTCCCCCTCCGCGTCGCGCGATCTCCCGCCGCGTGACGCACGCATGGCCCGGCCACCGTGCCGGGCCATGCCTCTGTCCGGGCCAATCCTCTCCGCCCTCACGCCTTCCGGTGCCTCAGGTATGACCGCCACTCGGGCGGGTGGGCGCGCCTGCACCCTGCGGAACGACGCGCGGGCGAGCACACGGCGAGAGGTTCCGCGTCGACCGCAGGGCACGTGTCCGACCATCGCCCCTGAGGAGAACGCGCCACAGGACGGGCCCCCGGGCGTGCTCAGCGTCACCCTGGACAGCGCCCGTGACTGCCGGGTAACTTCGAGGGCGACTGAGCAAGCGCTTAGGCATGCTCGGTGAGCGGAAGACGACAGCCGACCAAGGAGGCACCCCGTGCGCCGTACGGTATTCAACGAGGACCACGAGGCGTTCCGGGAGACCATCCGCGCCTTCATCGCAGCCGAGGTCGTCCCCGTCTACGACGAGTGGTTCGCCGCCGGTCTGGTGCCGCGCGAGTTCTACCACAAGCTCGGTGAGCTGGGCGTCTTCGGCATCGAGGTGGACGAGGAGTACGGCGGCGCAGGCATCGACTCGCACAAGTACGAGGCCGTCATATACGAGGAGACCGCCCGTGCCGGTGTCTCCTTCGGCGGCTCGGGTGTGCACACCCTGCTCGGCCTGCCGTACGTCAAGATGCTCGCCACCGACGAGCAGAAGAAGCGCTGGCTGCCGAAGTTCACCACCGGCGAGGAGATGTGGGCCCTCGCGATGACCGAGCCGGGCACCGGCTCCGACGTCGCGGGCATGAAGACCACCGCCAAGATCTCGCAGGACGGCACGCACTACGTCCTCAACGGCGCCAAGACCTTCATCACCGGTGGTGTGCACGCCGACCGCGTGATCGTCTGCGCCCGTACGTCCGCTCCCCGCGAGGACGACCGCCGCTTCGGCATCTCGCTCTTCGCCGTCGACACCAAGTCCGCGGGCTACTCGATCGGCCGCAAGCTCGACAAGCTCGGCCTGAAGACCTCCGACACCGCCGAGCTGGCGTTCGTCGACGTCAAGGTCCCGGTCGAGGACCTGCTCGGCGAGGAGAACAAGGGCTTCGGCTACCTCGGCACCAACCTGGCCTCCGAGCGCTGGGGCATAGCCTTCGGCGCGTACGCGCAGGCCGCCGCCGCCGTCCGGTTCGCCAAGAGCTACGTGCAGGACCGCACGGTCTTCGGCAAGACCGTCGCCTCCTTCCAGAACACCAAGTTCGAGCTGGCCGCGTGCCAGGCCGAGGTGGACGCGGCCCAGGCCGTCGCCGACCGCGCGCTGGAGGCCCTCGACGCCGGTGAGCTGACCGCCGCCGAGGCCGCCTCCGCGAAGCTGTTCTGCACCGAGGTCGCGCACCGCGTGATCGACCGCTGCCTCCAGCTGCACGGTGGCTACGGCTTCATGAACGAGTACCCGATCGCCCGCCTGTACGCGGACAACCGGGTCAACCGCATCTACGGCGGCACCAGCGAGGTCATGAAGTCGATCATCGCCAAGTCCATGGGCCTGTAGAGCGGTTACGTTTCTCTCCATGAGCGCAGCACTTGAATCCCTGCTCGATCTGCTCGACCTGGAGCAGATCGAGCGGGACATCTTCCGGGGCACGAGCCGTTCGGCGGTCGTGCCCCGGGTCTTCGGCGGTCAGGTCGCGGCCCAGGCACTCGTCGCCGCGGGCCGCACCGTCCCCGCGGACCGTACGGCCCACTCCCTGCACTCCTACTTCCTGCGGATGGGCGACCCGGGCGCACCGATCGTCTACAGCGTCGACCGGATCCGCGACGGCAGGTCGTTCACCACCCGCAGGGTGGTGGCCGTCCAGCACGGGCAGCCGATCTTCCACCTCTCGGCGTCGTTCCAGACGTACGAGGTGGGTATGGAGCACCAGGCGGACATGCCGCCGGCCCCCGATCCGGAGACACTGCCGACGGCGGCGCAGATGCTGCCGCGGTACGCGGACGTGTTCACCGACCCGGGTGTCATGGACCGGCTGCTGGAGGCACGGGCCGCGGTGGACCTGCGGTACGTCGACGTTCCGCCGTTCGCCAGCGTCGGCGAGTCCCGCGAGCCGCGCTCCCAGGTGTGGTTCCGCACCAACGGCAAACTCGCGGACGACCCGCTGCTGCACGTCTGCATGGCGACGTACGTCTCCGACATGACGCTGCTCGACTCGGTGCTCCTCGCCCACGGGCGGGGCGGCTGGGCGGTCGGCGACGTGGTGGGCGCGAGCCTGGACCACGCGATGTGGTTCCACCGGCCGTTCCGGGCGGACGAATGGCTGCTGTACGACCAGGAGTCGCCGTCGGCGTCCGGCGGGCGCGGGCTGGGTCAGGCCCGGATCTACACACAGGACGGCCGGCTGGCGATCACCGTCATCCAGGAGGGCGTGGTCCGGGTCCCGAGGGACTGAAGTCCGCCCTTGCGGACATACTCCCCACCATGAGCGCCGAGAACAGCACCAGCAGCAGCGCGACCGGTGGGGAGTCCACGTTCACTGTCGTCGTCGCGGCGGCCGCCAATCTCGGTATCGCCCTGGCGAAGGCGGTCGCGGGGCTGATCAGCGGATCGAGCGCGATGCTGTCCGAGGCGGCGCACTCGGTCGCCGACACCGTCACCGAGGTCCTGCTGCTCACCGCGCTCAAGCGCAGCGAGAAGCCCGCCGACGAGGAACATCCGCTGGGGTACGGCCCCGAGCGGTACATCTGGGCGATGCTCGCCTCGGTCGCCACCTTCGTCGGCGGCGCGGTGTTCGCCATCTACGACGGCGTCCACACCCTGGTCCAGGGCGAGGAGCTCGGCGACCCGCTCATCTCGTACATCGTGCTGGGCATCGCCTTCGTGCTGGAGGGTTTCTCCCTGCGGACGGGCCTGCGCCAGGTCCGCGGCGAAGCCGCCCGGCTGGGCGCACCGACCACCCACTATCTGCGCCGCACCGCCGACACCGCGGTCAAGGCCGTCGTGATGGAGGACTCCGCGGCCCTGGCCGGCCTGCTCCTCGCCGCGGGCGGCCTCCTCGGCGGTCAGCTCTCCGGCTCAGGCGTCTGGGACGGCATCGCGTCGATCCTGATCGGCGCGCTGCTGGTGTACGTGGCCTGGGTGCTTGGCCGCTCCAACGCCCAGCTGTTGATCGGCCGCCCGGTGCCGAAGGAGATGCGGGCCGGGATCCGCGAGGAACTGCTGTCGGTCCCGCACATCATCGACGTCCTGGAGCTCACCACCCTCATTCAGGGACCGACGGAGATCCTGATCGCCGCGAAGGTCGACTTCCGTGACGCGTCGACCGCGGGGCAGATCGAGTGGGCGTGCGAGGAGGCGGAGGAGCAGCTCCAGGAGCGGTACCCGGCGATCCGCCGGGTGTATCTCGACCCGACGCCGGGGCTGGGGCTGGAGCGGGAGCAGGAGCAGGAGCGACGGGACGGATCGGGCCCGCCCGGCGGCTGAGGCCGGGCATCGAGTGCATGGGTCCGGCGGACCGCCGACGTCAGACCAGCCCCGCGGCGTCCAGCAGGTACTCCGTCATCGGGTCGTAGAACCGCGGGTCCAGCACATGGTCGTCAAGCGGCACGACGACCTGGAGGGTGCCCTCGGCCTCCCCGACGAAGAGTGCCGGGTCGTTGCAGTCCGCGTACCCGACCGAGTCGACTCCGCGCTGCCCGGCGCAACCCGCCCACCCGTGGTCGGCGACGACCAGATCCGGCAGCGGCCGCCCCTCCCGTTCCAGGCCGTCCAGGATCGCGGCCATCGGCGCCGGCGAGTGCGTGTGCCACAGTGTCGCCCCGCGCTCCATCACGGCCACGTCGGCGAACTGGAAGACCATCCCCTCGTCCGCCATCAGCCCGGACGGAATCCGTACGATCTCGCATCCGGCCCTGCGCAGCGCGTCCGCGGTCTGCCGGTGCACGTCCAGCAGCCCACCCGGGTGCCCGGTCGCGAACAGCACCCGCTCCGATCCCTCCGCCGCCTTGCGCAGCCGGGCCGCCATCCGCTCCAGCGCGTCGACGGTCAGCTCGGGGTCGATGGTGTCCTGCCCGTGCCGGTGCTCCGGATCGTCGCTGACCCCGCACCGCTCGGCCATCACCGCGAGCACGTCCTGCTCATCGGCCCACCGGGTGCCGAGTTCCAGTCCCAGCCAGTAGTGGCGGTCGCCGTTGGCGAGGTGACGGTAGTGGGAGAGGTTGTTGTCGCGCGGGGTGGCGACGTCTCCGGCGATGCGCGTACGGACAAGGTGTTCGACGAGGGCGGCACGGCTGGGTATCGGCATGAACCCATTGTGCCGTCAGGGGTGCGCAGTGTGCCGGTCGTCTTGCACGGCGGACACGGGGAGGCTGCCACCGCCCCTTGGACGGGCCTGATCGCCCTGCAGGAGCCGGGGGAGGCCACCGTGCCGCAGCGGCGCCCTTCCGTGCAGCGCCCTTGGGCGGAAGGGGCACACCGGATCGCGGCTGTCGCGACCCGGTGGCCCGCGACCCGGTCGGTCACGACCTGACCGGTCGCGACGCGGTGCGTCGCGACATCAAAAGCTTTTGATCCCTTGGGGAATTACCCTCCCCGACCCCACCTGCCCCCCATCACCCACAAGGGTGAGGTTTTCCAACTGGGCTGGATTTCGGTCCGGTTGGCAGGCATATGCTCGCCGCGACAAACCCCAGACATGCGTCGGCCCCCGGCCGGGACTGCGAATCCCGATCGAGGGCCTGACCACCGAGGAAGTTAGGGCTTCCCGATGGATACCCAGCAGATTACCGCGCCCTCGCGCGCCACGGCAGGCGATCCCCGTCCTGCCACCCCATCTGGTGTCATCCACGTCAACACCCGGCACACCAGCCGCTACACGGTCATCGGCAACCACCTCGCCCAGCACCGCGAGATGTCGCTGCTCGCGATCGGTCTGGCCGTGCACATCCAGTCGCTGCCCGCCGGGGCCAAGATCGGCATCAAGTTCCTCGCCGACCGATTCCCGGAGAGCGAGACCCGGATCGCAGCCGCCCTGCGCGAGCTGGAGAGCCACGGATACCTGTCCCGTTCGCGGGAGCGTACGTCCGGCGGCCGGGTCGTCACGCGGACCGTGTCGTACAACCAGCCGGGTGCGGGAGCAGCAGCTCGGACCGGTCCCGCCTGCCCGCCGAAGCCCGAGCCCAGGACCGACCGGCAGCAGCAGGAGCGCGAGACGATACTGCCTGCGCCGGCTGCCCAGCCTGCCTCGACACCAGCCCCGGTGGTCGTCCCGGCGCAGCGAGCCGCGCCGCCGGGAGCCACCCCGCCCCCGCCGCTGCCCGAGCCGCAGACCGCCGATCTCGCCCGCCACCGCGTCGCCGTCGACCTTCTCGCCAGCCTGCGCCGCCATGATCCCCGACTGCTGCTCTCCGAGGACGGCACCCGACAGCTGGCCCCCGCCGTCGCCGCCTGGCTCGAACGCGACGCCCACCCCGACGCCGTACGCCGCACCCTCGTCGCCGACCTCCCCGAACCTCTGAAACACCCGGTGGGTCTCCTCGCCCACCGCCTCACCGTCCTCCTGCCGCCCCCGCTCCCTGCCGCCCCGGCCCGGGAAGCCGTACGGTGCCCGGATCAGCTGCAGAACTGCGACGGGTGCGACCGCGCCTTCCGGGCACCGGAGCCCGGCAAGTGCCGCGGCTGCCGAAAGGCGAGCGAATCAGAACTCGACGAGCACCTGGAGCACTGCGCGTGACCATCCCGCATGTATATGGAGTGTCTGGCGCTGGATCGAAGCCGCCCAGTACCACCTCGCCCAGCGCGGACTGCACCGGAGCCTGTCCACCGTCGACTGGCTGGTTTGCGCCACGGCCGCGCACCACGGCTTGGTCGTTCTGCACGACGACAGCGACTACTGCGCCGCGGCGCGCGTTCTGACCGATGTGACGGAACGGAGCGTGTTCTCCCCGCCCTCGTGATCCGACCGCACGCCCGGCGGCATGCCGGTCGGCCTGCCCGGCATGCCGACCGAACCTGCCTCGCCAGGACGCGGCCGCCGCAAACGCTAGGACACCGCCGCCGCGAACGCCCCCCGCGCCAGCCGGTGCAGCAGCGCCGCCGTTGCCGTGCGGCCCGGGAGGGCACCGGGGCGGCCCAGGTGCGGGGTCGAGTTCAGCAGGCCGAAGACCGCGTGGACGGTGGCGCGGGCCTCGTTCTCGGGGAGGAGGGGGTAGAGGGCTCGGACGACCTCGACCCAGAGTTCCACGTACTGGCGCTGGAGCTGGCGCACCCGCTTGCGGTCGGCGTCCCGGAGGCGGTCCAGCTCGCGGTCGTGGAGGGTGATCAGGGGGCGGTCGTCCAGGGCGAAGTCGATGTGGCCCTCGATGAGCGCGTCCAGCAGGGCTCCCGGGGAGCCGTCGCCGCCGGCCGTGTCCTCCGCGACACGCAGCTGCCCGCCGGCCAGGAGGCGCTCGCTGATACCGACCAGCAGTTCGGCGAGCATCGCGTCCTTGCCCGGGAAGTGGCGGTAGAGGCCGGGGCCGCTGATCCCCACGGCGGCGCCTATCTCGTCCACGCCCACACCGTGGAATCCACGCTCGGCGAAGAGGCGGGCAGCCTCTTTGAGGATCTGCTCGCGGCGCGTCGGGGCGTCTGTCCTGGTGGTCATGGATTCGATTCTAGACAGTGGCGTTAGCGAGCGTTAACCTGAGGGAAATGTGTTAACGCTCATTAACCGAGTCGGCCGGACCGGCCGACCGGGCAAGGGGGCTCGACGGATGCAGCAGGCACCGGTGCTGGCGAGTGCGGCGGATCCCGCGTCTCAGGGCTGGCCGGCCAACGAGGAGGCGCACCGCGCGCTCGGCGACGAGCTGCGCGCGCGGCTGGCCGCGGCCCGGCTGGGCGGGGGTGAGAAGGCCCGTGCCCGCCATGTCGCGCGCGGCAAGCTGCTGCCCCGGGACCGGGTGGACGCGCTGCTCGACCCCGGGTCGCCCTTCCTGGAGCTTGCACCTCTGGCAGCCGAGGGGCTGTACGGGGGTGCGGCCCCGGCGGCCGGCGTGATCGCCGGGATCGGACGGGTCAGTGGGCGTGAGTGCGTGATCGTCGCCAATGACGCGACGGTCAAGGGCGGCACGTACTACCCGATGACGGTGAAGAAGCACCTGCGGGCGCAGGAGGTGGCACTGGAGAACCGGCTGCCGTGCCTGTACCTGGTGGACTCCGGCGGCGCGTTCCTGCCGATGCAGGACGAGGTGTTCCCGGACCGTGAGCACTTCGGGCGGATCTTCTACAACCAGGCGCGGATGTCGGGAGCCGGGATTCCGCAGGTCGCGGCCGTGCTGGGGTCCTGCACGGCCGGTGGGGCGTACGTCCCCGCGATGAGCGACGAGGCCGTGATCGTACGGAACCAGGGGACGATCTTCCTCGGCGGTCCGCCGCTGGTGAAGGCCGCGACCGGCGAGGTGGTCACGGCGGAGGAGCTGGGCGGCGGCGAGGTCCACTCCCGGATCTCGGGCGTCACCGACCACCTGGCGGAGGACGACGCGCACGCGCTGCGGATCGTCCGGAACATCGTGTCGACACTGCCCGCGCGAGGGCCGCTGCCCTGGTCCGTGGAGGCCGTGGAGGAGCCGAAGGTCGATCCCGCCGGGCTGTACGGGGCGGTGCCGGTCGATTCACGGACCCCTTACGACGTGCGGGAGGTGATCGCGCGGGTCGTCGACGGGTCGCGGTTCGCCGAATTCAAGGCGGAGTACGGGACGACGCTGGTCACCGGTTTCGCCCGGATCCACGGGCATCCGGTCGGCATCGTCGCCAACAACGGCATCCTGTTCTCCGAGTCCGCCCAGAAGGGCGCACACTTCATCGAGCTGTGCGACCAGCGCGGCATCCCGCTGGTCTTCCTGCAGAACATCTCCGGGTTCATGGTCGGGCGCGACTACGAGGCGGGCGGCATCGCCAAGCACGGCGCCAAGATGGTCACCGCCGTCGCCTGCACCCGGGTCCCGAAGCTGACCGTCGTGGTCGGCGGGTCCTACGGAGCCGGGAACTACTCGATGTGCGGGCGGGCCTACTCGCCGCGCTTCCTGTGGATGTGGCCCAACGCCAAGATCTCCGTCATGGGCGGCGAGCAGGCCGCGTCCGTCCTCGCGACGGTCAAGCGCGACCAGCTGGGCGACGACTGGAGCGCGGCCGACGAGGAAACCTTCAAGGCGCCGATCCGCGAACAGTACGAGACGCAGGGCAACGCGTACTACGCCACCGCCCGGCTCTGGGACGACGGGGTGATCGACCCGCTGGAGACCCGGCAGGTGCTGGGGCTCGCCCTGACCGCGTGTGCCAACGCCCCGCTGGGTGAGCCCGGCTTCGGCGTCTTCCGGATGTGAGGGAACAGATGACGATGTTCGACACCGTTCTGGTCGCCAACCGCGGCGAGATCGCGGTCCGGGTGATCCGGACCCTGCGCGAGCTGGGTGTGCGGTCCGTCGCCGTCTTCAGCGACGCGGACGCCGAGGCCCGGCACGTACGTGAGGCGGACACGGCGGTACGGATCGGTCCGGCGGCCGCCTCCGCCAGCTATCTGAGCGTGCCCGCGCTGCTGGAGGCGGCCCGCCGCACCGGCGCGCAGGCCGTGCACCCGGGGTACGGGTTCCTCGCCGAGAACGCCGGGTTCGCGCAGGCCTGCGCGGACGCGGGTCTGGTCTTCATCGGGCCGCCGGCATCGGCGATCTCGCTGATGGGCGACAAGATCCGGGCCAAGGAGACGGTGGCCGCGGCCGGCGTCCCGGTCGTCCCCGGGTCGTCCGGGAGCGGACTCGACGACGCTCGACTGGCCGAAGCGGCGCACGCGATCGGGATGCCGGTATTGCTGAAGCCGTCGGCGGGCGGCGGCGGCAAGGGCATGCGGCTGGTGCGTGACGAGGCACTGCTCGCCGAGGAGATCGCCGCCGCCCGGCGCGAGGCCCGCGGCTCGTTCGGGGACGACACCCTGCTGGTGGAGCGGTGGATCGACCGTCCGCGCCACATCGAGATCCAGGTCCTGGCCGACGGGCACGGAAACGTGGTGCACCTCGGCGAGCGCGAGTGCTCGCTCCAGCGCCGTCACCAGAAGATCATCGAGGAGGCGCCGTCGGTCCTGCTCGACGAGGAGACCCGGGCGGCGATGGGCGAAGCCGCCGTCCAGGCGGCCCGCTCCTGCGGGTACGTCGGTGCGGGCACGGTGGAGTTCATCGTCCCGGGCAGCGACCCGGCCTCGTACTACTTCATGGAGATGAACACACGCCTCCAGGTCGAGCACCCGGTGACCGAGCTGATCACCGGACTGGACCTGGTGGAGTGGCAGTTGCGGATCGCCGGCGGCGAGCAGCTCCCCCACAAGCAGGCGGACATCACGTTCACCGGGCATGCGATCGAGGCCCGGATCTGCGCCGAGGACCCGGCCCGCGGCTTCCTGCCGTCCGGCGGCACGGTCCTCTCCCTGAGCGAGCCGGACGGCCGAGGCGTACGGACCGACTCGGGGCTCAGCGCGGGCGCCGAGGTCGGCAGTCTGTACGACCCGATGCTCTCGAAGGTCATCGCCCACGGTCCGGACCGGGCCACGGCGGTGCGGCGGCTGCGCGCGGCCCTGTCGGAACTGGTGATCCTGGGCGTGCCGACGAACGCCGGGTTCCTGCGCCGGCTGCTCGCCCATCCGGCCGTGGTGGCGGGCGAGCTCGACACCGGCCTGGTGGAACGCGCGGCGGACGGGCTGCTGCCCGACGGGGTACCGGAGGAGGTGTACGCGGCGGCGGCGCTGCTGCGTGGCGCCTCCCCCGGGGACATCTCCCGGCCGGAGCCCTCCGGCTGGACCGACCCGTTCTCGGTGGCCGACGGCTGGCGGCTGGGGGGCACCCCCGCCCGCACGGTCCGCCACTTCCGGCTGCCGGGCCACGACCCGGTGCAGGTCTCCGTACGCTCCTGCGCGGCAGGCGTCGAGCTGACGTTCGGCCACGTCGGGGAGGGCGCGCTGCCGCCGGCCCCCGAGACGGGCGCCTGCGGCCCGCTCGCCCCGCTGCCCGGCGGCACGGAGACGGCCAGGGTCGTCGAGCTGACCGCGCACCGCCTCACCCTCGAACTCGCGGGTGTCACGCATACGTTCAGCCACGCGGCCTCGCCGGGCGGGGCGTGGCTGGGCCGCGACGGCGACACCTGGCACGTGCAGGACCACGACCCGGTGGAGGCGTCCCTCAGCGGCGCCCTGCGCGCCGGCGCCGACACGCTCGCCGCGCCGATGCCGGGCACGGTCACCGTGGTGAAGGTGGCCGTCGGGGACGAGGTCGTCGCCGGACAGAGTCTGCTGGTCGTGGAGGCGATGAAGATGGAGCACGTCATCTCCGCCCCGCATGCCGGGACCGTCACCGAGCTCGATGTGACGGCCGGCGCCACCGTCGCCATGGACCAGGTACTGGCCGTGGTGGTCCCGGACGAGGAGAAGGCATGACCGACGGCGAGCTGCCCATGACCGTCCCCGCGCAGGGGATGCCCGCCCGGGTGCGCATCCACGAGGTCGGTGCCCGCGACGGACTGCAGAACGAGAAGGCCGTCGTACCGACGGAGGTGAAGGCGGAGTTCGTCCACCGGCTCGCCGCCGCCGGCCTGACCACCGTCGAGGCGACCAGCTTCGTCCACCCGAAGTGGGTGCCCCAACTCGCCGACGCCGAGGATCTGTTCCCCCGGCTCGCGGACATCGACGGGGTCGCGCTCCCGGTACTCGTGCCGAACGAGCGCGGTCTCGACCGGGCGCTCGCGCTCGGTGCCCGCCGGATCGCCGTCTTCGGTTCGGCGACCGAGTCGTTCGCCGCCCGCAACCTCAACCGCACGGTCGACGAGTCGCTCGCCATGTTCGAGCCGGTCGTCGCCCGCGCCAAAGCCGGCAAGGTGCACGTCCGCGGCTATCTGTCGATGTGCTTCGGCGACCCGTGGGAGGGGGCCGTCCCCGTCCACCAGGTCGTAAGGGTCGCCAAGGCGCTGATGGACCTCGGCTGCGACGAGCTGTCCCTGGGCGACACCATCGGCGTCGCCACCCCCGGCCATGTGCAGGATCTGCTCTCCCAGCTGAACGAGGAGGGCGTGCGCACCGACACCATCGGGGTGCACTTCCACGACACGTACGGCCAGGCGCTAGCCAACACCCTCGCCGCGCTCCAGCACGGTGTCACCACCGTGGACGCCTCCGCGGGCGGCCTCGGCGGCTGCCCCTACGCGAAGAGCGCCACCGGGAACCTCGCCACCGAAGACCTCGTGTGGATGCTCCACGGCCTCGGCATCGAAACCGGGGTCGACCTCGACGCGCTCACCGCCACCAGCGTGTGGCTCGCCGAACAACTGGGCCGCCCGAGCCCGTCCCGTACCGTCCGCGCCCTCTCCCACAAGGAGTGACCCCCGCCATGTCCCTGGATCACCGGCTGAGCGCCGAACACGAGGAACTGCGTCGCACCGTCGAGGAGTTCGCGCACGACGTGGTCGCTCCGAAGATCGGCGACTTCTACGAGCGCCACGAGTTCCCGTACGAGATCGTGCGGGAGATGGGCCGGATGGGCCTGTTCGGGCTGCCGTTCCCGGAGGAGTACGGCGGCATGGGCGGCGACTATCTCGCCCTCGGGATCGCCCTGGAGGAGCTGGCCCGCGTCGACTCGTCCGTGGCGATCACCCTGGAGGCCGGGGTCTCGCTCGGCGCGATGCCGCTCCACCTCTTCGGCACCGAGGAGCAGAAGCGGCAGTGGCTGCCGAAACTCTGCTCGGGCGAGGCGCTCGGCGCGTTCGGCCTGACCGAGCCGGACGGGGGGTCGGACGCGGGCGGCACCCGGACGACCGCCGTGCGCGACGGGGACGAGTGGGTGATCAACGGCTCCAAGTGCTTCATCACCAACTCCGGTACCGACATCACGGAGCTGGTCACGGTCACGGCGGTCACCGGCCGCAAGGAGAACGGGGCCCCGCTGATCTCGTCGATCATCGTGCCGTCGGGGACCCCCGGATTCACGGTCGCCGCCCCGTACTCCAAGGTCGGCTGGAACGCCTCGGACACCCGTGAGCTGTCCTTCGCCGACGTCCGGGTGCCCGTGGCGAACCTGCTCGGCGAGGAGGGCCGCGGGTACGCACAGTTCCTGCGGATCCTGGACGAGGGCCGGATCGCGATCTCGGCCCTGGCGACCGGCCTGGCGCAGGGCTGCGTGGACGAGTCGGTGAAGTACGCCGGGGAGCGGCACGCCTTCGGCCGGCCGATCGGCGCCAACCAGGCCATCCAGTTCAAGATCGCGGACATGGAGATGCGGGCGCACATGGCACGGGTCGGCTGGCGGGACGCGGCGTCCAGGCTCGTGCACGGTGAGCCGTTCAAGAAGGAGGCGGCGCTCGCCAAGCTGTACTCCTCGACGGTCGCGGTGGACAACGCCCGCGACGCGACGCAGATCCACGGCGGATACGGCTTCATGAACGAGTACCCGGTGGCGCGGATGTGGCGCGACTCCAAGATCCTGGAGATCGGCGAGGGGACGAGCGAGGTGCAGCGGATGCTGATCGCGCGGGAGCTGGGGCTGCCGGCCTGACGGTTCCGGGCCGGGGCCGGGCTCCGGGGCCTGCCCCCGGAGCCCGCCCGTGGCGGGCGGGGCGGCCCCGATATTGATTCGACGGTGGACCACCCGTCCGGGCAGAGTCTGTTCATGGACCCCCGGCACTGGCCCTTGTACGGGCTTCGCATCCGCACACCCCGCCTGGAACTCCGACTCCCCGACCTTGAGTTGCTCGACGATCTCGCGACGGTCGCCGCCGACGGGGTGCACGCGCCCGACAGCATGCCGTTCACCGTGCCGTGGACCGACGGCACGCCCGCCGCCCGGGGCCGGGCCGTGTACCAGCACGTGCTGTCCACCGTCGCCGACTGGTCGGTACGGAACTGGGTGCTGAGCCTCGCCGTGCTGCACGAGGGCAAGGTGGTCGGGCGGCAGGACGTGATGGCGCGCGACTTCGCGGTCACCGGCGAGGTCAACACCGGCTCGTGGCTGGGCCTGGCGCATCAGGGACAGGGCATCGGCACCGAGATGCGGGCCGCCGTGCTGCATCTGGCGTTCGCCGGGCTCGGCGCCCGGAGCGCGACCTCGTCGGCGATGACGGACAACCCGCGCTCGATCGGCGTCTCGCGCCGGCTCGGCTATCTGCCGGACGGGCTGGAGGTGGCCGCCCTGCGTGGCGCTCCCGTCACCCTGCAACGCCTGCGGCTCGACCGCGACCGCTGGGAGGAGCACCGCACCGTCGATGTGCGGATCGACGGACTCGACGCGTGCCGGGGGGACTTCGTCGGATGACGCTCCTGGTGCAGACGTTCGTGCGGGAGGAGGACGGCACGCTGCGCCTTCTCGACGACGCCTGGGACGGCAGCGAGATGGCGGGCGTCGAGATCTGCCGGACCGAGCTGTGGGGGTCCGAGGCGGTCCGGGCGCTCGGGGCCCGGTTCCTGCCGGAGCTGGCCACCTACGACCTGTACGTCGAGCCGGAGGACATCGAGGAGTTCCTCGCCGAGTGCGAGCTGCTGCGTGGGCACACTGCGGAACTCGACGTCCGCTGCGGCTTCCGTGCGGGCTATGTCGCCGAGCGGCTTGCCAACATCGCCGCGGCAGCCCGGCGGGCCCGCAGCGTGGGTGGCGGAGTACTCGTCAGCTGAGGGCCTCCCCTCGGGGCCTCCCGCTCCGGATCGGCAGGGCCCCCTGTGGACAAGGGGTGAGGTTAGGCTAACCTACCTTCGAACTCGTCAGCGGGCGCCGACCGGCGCGTACGAAAGCAGACACACCCATGCCCAAGGTCCGGACCACCTCCCTCTCCCGTCGCGGCCTGCTGGCCGCCGGCGGCGCCGTCGGCCTCGGCGCCGTGCTCGCGGCCTGCGGCGACGGCGACTCGAAAGGCTCCGGCTCGGGCTCGAGTTCCGCGAAGTCCGGCCCGTGGACGTTCAAGGACGACCGCGGCCTGACCGTGAAGGCCAAGTCGGTCCCGAAGAACATCGTCGCCTTCACCGGTGTCGCCGCCGCCCTCCACGACTACGGCATCGAGGTCAAGGGCGTCTTCGGCCCGACGAAGACCAAGGACGGCAAGCCCGATGTGCAGGCCGGCGACCTCGACATCACCAAGGTCGAGATCCTCGGCAACGTCTGGGGCGAGTTCAACGTCGAGAAGTACGCGGCGCTCGGCCCGGAGCTGCTCGTCACGGCCATGTGGGAGAAGGACGCCCTCTGGTACGTGCCGGACCAGTCCAAGGACAAGATCCTGAAGCTGGCCCCGAGCGTCGCCCTGTGGGCGGCCGAGACCACCATCCCGAAGGCGATCCAGCGCCACGAGGACCTCGCCGCCTCCCTCGGCGCCGACGTCAAGGCCGCCAAGGTGACCGACGCCAAGGCCCGCTTCGAGAAGGCCGCGGCCCGGCTGCGCGCCGCCGCCAAGTCCAAGCCGAACATCAAGGTCATGGTCGGCTCGGCCAGCCAGGACCTCTTCTACGTCTCGCTAGCCAAGATGTCCGCGGACACCCTGTACTTCCAGGAACTGGGCGTGAAGTTCATCGAGCCGAAGGTCAACAAGGCCGGCTTCTTCGAGGAGCTGAGCTGGGAGAACGTCGACAAGTACGACGCGGACATCATCATGATGGACAACCGCTCCTCGGCCCTGCAGCCCGACGCCCTGACGTCCAAGCCGACCTGGGCGCAGCTGCCCGCCGTCAAGGCCGGCCAGGTCATCCCGCGTACCACCGAGCCGATCTACTCGTACGACAAGTGCGCACCGATCCTCGAGGACCTCGCGAAGGCGATCGAGGACGCGAAGAAGGTCGCCTGACCCGCCTGACCTCCCCCATCGGCACCGGTTCCGGCCCGGCCGGGTTCCTCCCGGCCGGGCCGGTCCCGTTTCCCCCGCGTCCCGGTTCTGGAAGGAGCCCCCGCATGACGACCGCCGCTCCCCCCGTCGCCCCCTTCCGGTTCTTCGGCCTGACGGTCACCCGGACCAGGCGGCTGGGACCCTCGATGCTCCGGATCACCTTCGGCGGTGCGGGCCTCGACGGCTTCGCCGCCGGGGGCCGCGACCAGAGCCTCTCGCTCTTCCTGCCGCACCCCGGCCAGACGGAACCAGTGGTTCCGGTCGATCAGGACGGTGAGTGGTTCGCCGCGTGGCGCGCACTGCCGGACGACGTACGGGCGGTCCTGCGCTCGTACACGGTGCGTGCCCAGCGCCGCGGCCCCGACGGTTCGACCGAGATCGACATCGACTTCGCACTGCACGAGGACGGCGGGCCGGCCTGCCGCTGGGCCGCCGCTGCCGCCCCGGGCGATCTGCTGAAGGCGCTCGGTCCGGCCGTCGAGGACAACACGGCCGTCCGTTTCCGGCCGCCGCAGGACACCGA
This sequence comes from Streptomyces sp. NPDC058231, assembly GCF_042882275.1. Taxonomy (NCBI): domain Bacteria; kingdom Bacillati; phylum Actinomycetota; class Actinomycetes; order Kitasatosporales; family Streptomycetaceae; genus Streptomyces; species Streptomyces sp. NPDC058231. Next base: position 176,855 of record NZ_JBHVWN010000010.1, read on the forward strand.
CTGGGTACTGCTCTGGGCCGACGAGACGTCCCTGCCCGCCGCGTCAGCCGCTCTGGAGTGGCTGCCGGCCGGCATGCGGGCCCGGGTCTGGCTGGAGGTCCAGCACACCGAGGACCGCCAGGCGCTCAACACCGCGGCCCGCGCCCGGATCAGCTGGCTCGTCCGGGACGAGGGCGCACCGTCCGCCGTGGAGGCCGTCCGCGCCGCCGAGCTGCCCGAGGGGACCCCGTACGTCTGGATCGCGGGCGAGTCGTCGAATGTGCGGGCGCTGCGCCGCCATCTTGTGCAGGACCGTCAGTTCGACCGCCGGCGCGTGACGTTCGTCGGGTACTGGCGTCGGGGGCTGAACGAGGAGCAGCTGCGCGCGGAAGCGGCCACCGAAGACGCCTAAATCAGACAACCTCCGTGCCCAGAGGGGGCGAGGGAACGAAGCCGTCAAAGTTAGGTTAGGCTAACCTAACTTCGGCATCGCGCCCTCGCCCCCTCTTCTCTGTCCTGAGGGTGCCGATGATGTTTCCCCGCATCCGGGAGGACCCCTTCATGCGTTCGCACCTGCTCAACGACACGACTGCGGAGCACTACCGGCGCTCCGTGACCGCAGGAGTCGAACGGGTCGCAGCCAAACTCGCCGCCACCGACCGGCCGTTCACCGGGATCTCCGTCGACGAGCTCGCTCCGGTCGTCGACGCGATCGATCTCGACCGGCCGCTGGGCGACGCGTCGGCCGCCCTCGACGAGCTCGACCGCGTCTATCTCCGTGACGCCGTCTACTTCCACCACCCCCGCTACCTGGGCCACCTCAACTGCCCCGTGGTCATCCCCGCGGTCCTCGGCGAAGCCGTCCTCTCGGCCGTCAACTCCTCCCTGGACACCTGGGACCAGAGCGCGGGCGGCACCCTGATCGAGCGCCGGCTGGTCGACTGGACCGCCGCCCGGATCGGCCTCGGCCCGGCCGCGGACGGCATCTTCACCAGCGGCGGTACACAGTCCAACCTGCAGGCCCTGCTGCTCGCCCGTGAAGAGGCCAAGTCCCGCCCCGAACAGTTCACCCGGCTGCGGATCTTCACCTCCGAGTGCAGCCACTTCAGCGTCCAGAAGTCGGCGAAACTACTCGGCCTCGGACCGGACTCCGTCGTCTCGGTCCCCGTCGACCGGAACAAGCGCATGCAGACCATGGCCCTCGCCCGCGCGCTGGAGCAGTGCGTCGCCGAGGGCGCCGTCCCGATGGCGGTCGTCGCCACCGCGGGCACCACCGACTTCGGCTCCATCGACCCGCTGCCCGAGATCGCCGCGCTCTGCCAGCAGTTCTCCACCTGGCTGCACGTCGACGCCGCGTACGGCTGCGGGCTGCTGGCCTCCCGCGAACGCCGCCACCTCCTGGACGGCATCGAGCACGCCGACTCGGTCACCGTGGACTACCACAAGTCCTTCTTCCAGCCGGTGAGTTCCTCCGCCGTACTGGTCCGCGACCGGGCCACGCTGCGCCACGCCACGTATCACGCGGAGTACCTCAACCCGCAGCGGATGGCCGAGGAGCGCATCCCCAACCAGGTCGACAAGTCCCTGCAGACCACCCGCAGATTCGACGCCCTGAAACTGTGGATGACCCTGCGCGTGATGGGCGCGGACGGCGTCGGCGAGCTCTTCGACGAAGTCTGCGACCTGGCCGCGGAGGGCTGGCAGCTGCTCACCGCCGACCCGCGCTTCGACGTGGTCGTCGAACCGCAGCTGTCCACCCTGGTCTTCCGCTGCGTCCCGGCCGGAGCCACCTCGCCCACCGAGATCGACCGGGCCAACCTCTACGCCCGCAAGGCGCTCTTCGCCTCGGGTGAGGCAGTCGTCGCCGGAACCAAGGTCGGCGGCCGCCAGTACCTGAAATTCACCCTGCTCAACCCCGAAACGACCGCGCAGGACATCGCCGCGGTCCTCGACCTGATCGCCGGCCACGCCGAGCAGTACCTGGGAGACTCCCTTGACCGCGCTTCCTGACCTCCACGACTTCATCGGGATCGGCCTCGGCCCGTTCAATCTCGGCCTCGCCTGCCTGACCGAACCCATCGACGAACTGAGCGGTGTGTTCCTGGAGTCCCAGCCGGACTTCGAGTGGCACTCCGGGATGTTCCTCGAAGGCGCCCATCTCCAGACACCGTTCATGTCGGACCTGGTGACGATGGCCGACCCCACCTCGCCGTACTCCTTCCTCAACTACCTGAAGGAGCGCGGCCGGCTGTACTCCTTCTACATCCGGGAGAACTTCTACCCGCTGCGGACCGAGTACAACGACTACTGCCGCTGGGCCGCCGCCAAACTGAGCAGCATCCGCTTCAACGAGACCGTCGAGTCGGTCACGTACGACGAGGGCACCGCCCTCTACACCGCGACCACCGCCGCCGGAGGCGTCTTCCGCGCCCGGCATCTGGTGCTCGGCACGGGAACCCCCGCGTACATTCCGGAGGCCTGTCACGGCCTGGGCGGCGACCTCCTGCACAACTCCCGCTACCTGGACGGCAAGGCGGCCCTGCAGACGAAGGAGTCCATCACCCTCGTCGGCAGCGGGCAGAGCGCGGCGGAGATCTACTACGACCTGCTCTCCGAGATCGATGTGCACGGCTACCGGCTGAACTGGGTGACGCGCTCGCCGCGCTTCTTCCCGCTGGAGTACACCAAGCTGACGCTCGAGATGACCTCACCGGAGTACATCGACTACTTCCACGCGCTGCCCGAGCAGACCCGCTACGGGCTGGAATCCGGCCAGAAGGGGCTCTTCAAGGGGATCGACTCGGAGCTGATCGACTCGATCTTCGATCTGCTCTACCAGAAGAACCTGCCCGGCCCGGTCCCCACCCGGCTCCTCACCAACTCGGCACTCCACAGCGCGAGCTACGAGGAGGAGAGCGGCACGTACACCCTCGGGCTGCGCCAGGAGGAGCAGGGCAAGGACTACACCCTCACCACCGAAGGACTGGTCCTCGCCACCGGCTACCGCTACACCCCGCCGGCCTTCCTGGAGCCGATCACCGGGCGGCTGCGCCACGACAGCCACGGCCGCTTCGACGTGGCCCGCAACTACTCGATCGACACCACCGGGCGGGGCGTCTTCCTGCAGAACGCGGGCACGCACACCCACTCGATCACCTCGCCCGACCTGGGCATGGGCCCCTACCGCAACGCGTACATCATCGGCGAGATGCTCGGCCGTGAGTACTACCCGGTCGAGAAGTCCATCGCCTTCCAGGAGTTCGCCGTATGAGCACCGCCCCCGGGACGTTCACCGTCCGCTCCCTCGACCCGCTCGGCGACGCCGAGCTGGTGCACGGCTGGGTGACCCACCCCAAGGCCTCCTTCTGGCTGATGGGCGACGCCGCACTCCACGACGTCGAGCGGGAGTACATGGGCATCGCCGCCCACCCGCACCACGACGCCTTCATAGGACTGCACAACGGGGAGCCCGCCTTCCTGATGGAGCGGTACGACCCCGCGGAGGTCGAGCTCAAGGGGTTGTACGAGGCCGAGCCGGGCGACATCGGCATGCACTTCCTGGTCGCCCCGACCGACACCCCGGTGCACGGTTTCACCCTCGCCGTGATCACCGCCGTCATGGAGACGCTCTTCGCCGACCCGTCGGTACGCCGCGTGGTCGTCGAGCCGGACGTCCGCAACGGCGCCGTGCACGCCCTCAACAAGGCCGTCGGCTTCGAGGTCCTCCGGGAGATCGCCAAGCCGGAGAAGACCGCCCTGCTCAGCGCATGCACCCGGGAACAGTTCGAGGCCGCGCGCGAAGGAGCCGCCCGATGACCACGACCACCGGTGCCGTCGCGCACCTGACCCCGGAACGCTGGGCCACCGCCGACCGGCTGCTGATCCGCAAGGCGCTCGCCGAGTTCGCCCATGAGCGGCTGCTCGCCCCGGAGCCGCTCGGCGACGACCTGTACGCGGTACGCAGCGACGACGCGGCGACCGAGTACCGCTTCGCCGCCCGCCGCTTCTCCCTCGACCACTGGCAGGTGGACGCGGCCTCCGTGACCCGCCACCGGCACGGCTCCGAACTCCCGCTGAACGCGATGGAGTTCTTCGTCGAGCTGCGCGAGGCCCTGGGGCTCTCGGCGGAGATCCTGCCGGTCTACCTGGAGGAGATCTCCTCCACGCTGGCCGGGACCGCCTACAAACTGACCAAGGAGCCGGTGACCTCCGCCGGGCTCGTCGCCGCCGGTTTCCAGGCGATCGAGACGGGCATGACCGAGGGTCACCCCTGCTTCGTCGCCAACAACGGACGGCTCGGTTTCAGCGTCGACGAGTACCGGGCCTACGCCCCCGAGGCCGCGAGCGCGATCCGGCTGGTCTGGCTCGCCGCCCGCCGCGACCGGGCCACGTTCACCGCGGGCGCCGGGCTCGACTACGCCGCGCTGATCGAGGGCGAGCTGAGCGAGGAGACCCGGACCCGGTTCGCCGCCGCCATGACGGCACTGGGGCTCGACCTCGACGAGTACCTGCTGATCCCGGTCCATCCCTGGCAGTGGTGGAACAAGATGTCCGTCACCTTCGCCGGGGAGCTCGCCCGGCGCCATCTGGTCTGCCTCGGCGAGGGCGACGACAGCTACCTCGCCCAGCAGTCGATCCGTACCTTCTTCAACACGGACCACCCGGAGAAGCACTACGTCAAAACGGCTCTCTCCGTCCTCAACATGGGCTTCATGCGCGGACTCTCGGCCGCGTACATGGAGGCGACGCCCGCGATCAACGACTGGCTGGCCGGGCTGATCGAGCGGGACGACGTGCTGCGTGCGGCCCGGTTCTCGATCATCCGTGAGCGGGCGGCGATCGGCTACCACCACCGGACGTACGAGGCGGCCACCGCCAAGGGCTCCCCGTACCTGAAAATGCTCGCCGCGCTCTGGCGGGAGAGCCCGGTGGCGGGGCTGGCGCCGGGCGAGCGGGTCGCGACCATGGCGTCGCTGGTCCACACCGACCACGAGGGCAACTCGGTCGCGGGCGCGCTGATCGCCGAGTCGGGGCTGGCCCCCGCACAGTGGCTGCGGCGCTACCTGGACGCCTACCTGGTGCCGGTCCTGCACAGCTTCTACGCGTACGACCTGGTGTACATGCCGCACGGCGAGAACGTCATCCTGGTCGTCGAGGACGGTGTCGTCACGCGCACGATCTTCAAGGACATCGCCGAGGAGATCGCGGTCATGGACCCGGAAGCGGTGCTCCCGCCCCAGGTCGAGCGGATCCGCGCCGAGGTCCCCGACGACATGAAACTGCTGTCGGTCCTCACCGACGTCTTCGACTGCTACTTCCGCTTCCTCGCCGCCGGGCTCGCCACCGAGGGGATCATCGACGAGGAGACGTTCTGGCGGACGGTCGCCGCGTGCGTGTCCGGCTACCAGGAGTCGGTGCCGCAGCTCGCGGAGAAGTTCAAGCAGTACGACATGTTCACCGAGGAGTTCGCGCTGTCCTGCCTGAACAGGCTGCAGCTGCGCAACAACAAGCAGATGGTCGACCTGACGGACCCGTCCGGTGCGTTGCAGCTCGTCGGCATGTTGAAGAACCCGATCGCGGGGTTGTAGCGCCTCCCGTCCGGATCGGTCCGGCCCCCGGGAACGGGGCCGGAC